>JABDKT010000224.1 GCA_013002065.1 Flavobacteriaceae bacterium | reverse complement strand
CTCATACTTGTTGTCGGTGTTGTAGTCGTCACCTTTAATCAGAAGTCTGTTGAAAGGCCTACCCTAAGTTCGCAAGATGAATTAAATAAGCAATATCCGGGAGAATGGTTTTATAATGAACGTGCTTACCCGAACAATTTTATCAACAGACAGGCTATAAAGGAGGCCGAAGTTCAAGCGAAAAGCATTCTTCAAAATCGGAATAACACAGGTGGAGACTGGGTATTTAACGGGCCATTCAATACGGGAGGAAGAATTACCGACGTTGCTATTTCACCAGACAGTGACGATGTCTTTTTCGCCGCAGCCGCCTCGGGTGGAATATTTAGAACAACCGATAGAGGCGTAACCTGGGATGCAGTCTTTGATGATCAATCTAAACTTTCCATTGGTGATATCGCCATTGCGCCGTCAAATTCGCAGGTAATATATGCAGGGACGGGAGAAGCAAACGGAAGCGTAAACACAGGAGCCTTTTTTGGCGACGGTGTATATCGCTCAACTAATGGTGGGGACAGTTGGACCAATATAGGTCTCGAAAATAGCGATCATATTGGTCGTATAGTCGTGGACCCTAATGATCCGAATAGGGTATTTGTGGCAGCAACTGGAAAATTATACGATTACAATCCGGAACGAGGCGTATATCGAACTACCAATGGGGGAACAGATTGGGAACAGGTATTATTTGTAACCGATTCCACCGCAGCCATTGATGTTGCGATGAACCCACAGAATACCAATATCATATACGCAGCCATGTGGGAACGCACGCGAAAGCCTTGGCAAAGAGATTACGGCGGAGTAACCTCTGCGATACACCGTTCCTTAGATGGTGGTGACACTTGGGAAGAGTTGGGTGTTTCTAACGGACTTCCCGCACCTAGCGCCCAAAGGGGTAGAATTGGAATCGCTATTTCCGAATCTGATCCCGCTACCGTATATGCAAGATTTACCACCAACGAAATTACAAATACCTTCGACGGACTCTATAAATCCACAAACAACGGCAATAATTGGACCTTAGTAACTCAAGGAGCGTTGAGCTTTATCGATGCCTCTTTTGGTTGGTACTTCGGAAATCTTAGAGTGAATCCGCAAGATCCTGAAAATGTCTATGTCTTGGGACAAACCTTATATCGAACTTCTAATAGCGGAACTTCCTGGAGTGAGGTAAGCGGTATGCATGTAGATCATCACGCCATGGAATTTTCTCAAAATAACAACGACTTTATTTTAGCCGGAAATGACGGCGGATTGTATCTTTCTGAAAACGGTGGAAATTCCTGGAATAAGTTTACCAATTTGCCACTCACCCAATTTTACAATATTGAAGTAGATTATTCACAACCGGAAAGATTATACGGTGGAACCCAAGACAATAACACTATTCGCACCATAACCGGTGGTTTGAATGATTGGTCTTCCATCTGGGGTGGCGACGGTTTTCATGTAAATGTGGACCCCGAAGACAATAGTTTTGTGTATGCTGAAGCCCAATTTGGAGCCTTAGGAAGATCAATCGATGGAGGAAATAGTTTTCAAGGGGCAACCGACGGGATTGATTTCAACGACCGAAATAATTGGAATACACCTGTGGTGCTTTCTCCATTTCATCCTGCTACCGCATATTACGGTACAAACAGACTTTACAGTTCTGAAAGAGCCGTATTTTGGACAGTGATGAGCCCCGATTTAACCGACGGACCTCATCCCAGTGGGTCGTTGAGTTATGGTACTTTAACGGCAATCGCTCCTTCTTATCTCAATTTAAACACAGTGTATACCGGAAGCGATGATGGAAATGTACAGGTCACTTTCGACGCAGGGATCACCTGGGAAAATATAAGCGCCGGGTTGCCAGATCGCTACGTTACTTCCATTGCCATATCACCTACAGATGATCTAACAGCCTATGTTGCCCTTTCAGGTTATGGTGTGGTGGATTATGATCCTCATATTTTTAAAACTACAGACGGAGGTCAAAACTGGACACCTGTTTCGGGCAATTTACCCGATATCCCGGTGAATGATATCATTATTAATAGCACTGAAGATTTATTATTTGCCGCCACCGATTTAAATGTTTGGTATTCTCAAAACGACGGTGCCACTTGGACAATCTTGGGTAATAATTTACCCTTGACTTTGACGCGTGACATTAAATTACATGAGCCAACGAATACTTTATATGCTGGTACTTATGGTAGATCCATGTATAGTTATGACCTTGGTCAAATAGTACTGGGGACCGAAGATTTTGCCCAAAATGCCAATAGTATAGTGATAAGTCCGAATCCGGTTTCAGAAAGATTGAATATTCACCATGAACTTTTCGGAAAAGGTAAAATTGAACTTATAGATATTACAGGAAAGGTTATTCAAAATCTATATGAAGGAAATCTTGAGAATTCAAGTGATTACTCAAAGGAAGTAGGTAATATTTCCGAAGGAATATATTTTCTGAAATTCTCCGGAGCCATGAAATCGATTACAAAAAGAATAATAAAGGAGTAATTTTTTAGAATATTCTACAACAACTCTAACATTTCAGTAGAGGTAGAAAGCAACCTGAAATTTGGATGATCTACTGGTTCTGTTACCATTTCATGAATCCAAGTGGTGTGAAATGGTATGTGAAAGGCGTGCGAACCAATGTTCAATACAGGTAGTATGTCGCTTTTTACAGAATTGCCAACCATCAAGAACTCTTCAACCCCGACGTCCAGATGATTTACCAATTTTTGATATTGCTTCTCTGTCTTATCTGAAACAATCTCAATGTGATGAAAATAAGGTTCCAAGCCCGATTTTATCAATTTTCGCTCCTGATCCAATAAATCACCTTTAGTCGCCATAACAAGGCGATACTTTTTTGAGAGTTCTGCAAGTGTGTGTTCTATTCCATCCAGCAATTCAATGGGCTCCTGTAACATTTTCTTTCCTCTTTCAATCAATATTTGGATGGCCTCAATAGGTATCTTTCCTTCGGAAAAGTTGATGGCCGCTTCGATGAGTGAAAGTGTAAAAGGTTTTATGCCGTAACCGTAGAGGGGTAAGTTTTTCATTTCCATTTCGAAGAGCAATTGGTTGCACTCTTCCGCAGGAAGATATTCTTTCATTAATTCACAAAACTCCAATTCGGCATTTCTAAAAAGAGTTTCGTTTACCCATAAAGTATCATCGGCATCGAAAGCGATGGCTTTGATTTTAGAAAGCGGCATTATCGGATTAACTTTTTGTATTTGATACGTTTCGGTAGCAGATCTCCTCCCAATCGTTTCTTTTTGTTTTCTTCGTAATCGCTAAAACTGCCTTCGAAGAAATACACCTGACTGTCACCCTCAAACGCCAGGATATGCGTACATACTCTGTCTAAGAACCAACGGTCGTGACTAATAACCACGGCGCAACCGGCAAAATTTTCCAAACCTTCTTCCAAAGCACGCAGTGTATTTACATCCAAATCGTTGGTAGGCTCATCGAGCAATAATACATTGCCTTCTTCCTTCAGGGTCATCGCCAGGTGAAGCCGGTTACGCTCTCCACCCGAAAGCATCGACACTTTTTTGTTTTGTTCGCTTCCGCTGAAATTGAATCGACTAAGGTAGGCTCGTGAATTTACTTGTCGGCCACCCATCATAATAAGTTCTTGACCATCGCTGAAGTTTTCCCAAATCGTTTTATCGGAATCAATATTCGAATGCGATTGATCCACATAGGCAATTTTTGCCGTCTCCCCTACTTCAAAGGTTCCTTTATCCGGTTCGATTTCGTTCATGATCATTTTAAAAATGGTGGTTTTACCGGCACCATTCGGACCAATAATTCCAACAATACCGGCCTGCGGGAGTTTAAAGTTGAGATCTTCATATAATAATTTGTCGCCAAAAGCCTTTGAAACCCCTTGTGCTTCTATGACATTGGTTCCTAGTCTGGGTCCGTTGGGAATATAAATTTCAAGCTTTTCGTCCAACTGCTTTTGGTCTTGACTCATGAGCTTTTCATAGTTGTTCAAACGGGCTTTTTGTTTCGACTGTCTCCCCTTGGGCGCCATCCGAACCCATTCAAGCTCTCGCTCCAGGGTTTTCTGTCGCTTATTGGCTTGTTTTTGTTCCTGTGCCAATCGTTTCGACTTTTGATCCAACCAGGAAGAATAATTCCCTTTCCAAGGAATACCTTCTCCTCTATCCAGCTCCAATATCCAACCCGCTACATTATCCAAGAAATAACGGTCGTGAGTTACAGCGATCACAGTACCTTTATATTGAGCCAAATGATGTTCTAACCAATGAACACTTTCCGCATCCAAGTGGTTGGTAGGCTCGTCCAAAAGCAAAACATCCGGTTCTTGAAGTAGTAACCGGCATAGTGCTACGCGTCTTCTCTCCCCTCCCGATAAAACGTTAATAGGTGTGTCACCTTCGGGAGTGCGAAGGGCGTCCATCGCGATTTCTAGTTTGGTATCCAGTTCCCAGGCATTGGAAGCATCAATTTCATCTTGCAGTTTGGCTTGTTTGTCCATAAGCTCCTGCATTTTATCGGGGTTCTCATAGACTTCAGGTAAGCCAAACATATCGTTTATCTTGTTGTATTCATCCAAAATGTCGACCACGTCCTGTACCCCTTCTTTTACAATATCGAGAACGGTTTTATTTTCGTCTAGTTGAGGTTCCTGCTCTAGATATCCTACGGTATAACCCGGAGCGAAGACAACATCTCCTTGATAATTTTTTTCTACTCCGGCAATAATTTTTAGCAAGGTAGATTTACCACTTCCGTTTAAACCTAAAATTCCAATTTTAGCACCGTAAAAGAAGCTTAAATAGATATTTTTTAAAACCGGAGTTTGCGCATTTTGATAGGTTTTGGAAACCCCGGACATCGAGAAGATTACTTTCTTATCGTCGGACATTTTTCAGAAATTAAAATTAATAGAATTAAACTCTACCTTTCAAGGCATTAAAGACCCAGGCGATGGCGAAAAAACCTATTCCTACAGAGGCAAATCCCCAGCCAGCAACATCGTCATATTTGAAGGCCCCAAGAGCTATGAGGGCAACTCCACAAACAATCATTATAAAAGTAGCCCAGGCGAGAACCGTATTTTTATTCATCATATATTGTTGTTTTTAACCGAGCCATTAAAGACTCGATCGAAGACAAATATCGGTAATTAATCAGAGATTTCACTATTAAGAATAACTCACTTTTGTATTTTTGGACAAACGCATTGTTAGAATGGATATTAACTTCAATAAAAACGAAGATCACAATAAACTTTTAGTTTCCGAATTACGAAAAAAAATGAGCAAAGTGAAGCTTGGTGGCGGTGAGAAGCGCATCGAAAAACACCACGCCAAAGGGAAAATGACGGCTCGTGAACGTGTTGATTATCTCTTGGACGATGATCGTCCTGCTATTGAAATCGGAGCTTTCGCCGGTGATGGCATGTACGAAGAACACGGCGGATGCCCAAGTGCAGGTGTGGTGGTAAAAATTGGATATGTAAGTGGAAAACAATGTATCGTTGTAGCCAATGACGCAACTGTCAAAGCAGGAGCCTGGTTCCCCATTACAGCGAAAAAGAATCTGCGCGCTCAGGAAATCTCCATAGAAAATAAATTACCTATCATATATCTCGTAGATAGTGCAGGAGTCTATCTGCCTATGCAAGATGAAATCTTCCCCGACAAAGAACACTTTGGCCGTATTTTTCGGAATAACGCTGTAATGAGTAGTATGGGAATTACCCAAATTGCAGCTGTTATGGGAAGTTGCGTTGCCGGAGGAGCTTATTTGCCCATTATGAGTGATGAAGCACTTATCGTGGATAAAACCGGTAGTATTTTCTTAGCTGGAAGTTATCTGGTAAAAGCAGCTATTGGTGAATCTATCGATAATGAAACACTGGGTGGTGCTACTACCCATTGTGAAATTAGTGGAGTAACCGATTACAAAGCAAAGGACGACAAAGATGCTTTGGATACTATAAAAAACATCGTTTCCAAAATAGGCGATCCAGAAATTGCCGGATACAATCGGGAGAAACCTCAAAAACCCAGTGAAAATCCTGACGACATTTTCGGCATAATTCCGAAGTCAAGATCCGATCAATACGATATGCGTGAAATTATCAAAAGATTGGTGGATAACAGTGATTTTGAAGAATATAAAGAAGGTTATGGCAAAACCATCCTTACCGGGTATGCCCGTATCGACGGTTGGGCAGTTGGAATTGTTGCCAATCAAAGAAAATTAGTGAAAACCAAAAAAGGTGAAATGCAATTTGGTGGAGTAATTTACAGCGACAGTGCCGATAAGGCCACTCGTTTTATTGCCAATTGCAACCAGAAGAAAATACCACTTGTCTTTTTACAAGATGTAACCGGATTTATGGTGGGTAGTAAAAGTGAACACGGAGGTATCATTAAGGATGGTGCGAAAATGGTAAATGCTGTGAGCAATTCAGTAGTTCCAAAATTTACCGTAGTAATTGGAAATTCATACGGAGCCGGAAATTATGCCATGTGTGGGAAAGCCTACGACCCAAGGTTAATTGTCGCTTGGCCAAGCGCCGAATTGGCTGTTATGAGTGGAAATAGTGCGGCAAAAGTATTGTTGCAAATTGAGACGGCTTCTCTTAAAAAAGCCGGCGAAGAAATAACCCCGGAGGTAGAAAAAGAACTGTACGACAGAATTAAAGCCCGTTACGACGAACAAATTTCTCCCTATTATGCAGCATCGAGACTATGGACCGATGCCATAATTGATCCAATGGACACGAGAGAATGGATTTCATTGGGGATTGAAGCTGCCAACCATGCACCCATAGAAAAGCCCTTTAATTTGGGTGTGATTCAGGTGTGATGAATGTGACAGGAAAGAAAAATCGTTGGTACATCATTGTATTACTTATCGTGGCCGGGGAATCGGTTTTTATTTTACCCTTCGTACTGGCGCGTATTTTTCGACCTACGTTTTTAGCTGCGTTTGTTCTCACCAACCTACAGCTAGGTTATTGTTTTTCGATTTACGGATTTGTCGCCCTCGCTTCTTATCTCTTTGGTGGAGTCATTGCCGATAAAATACAGCCGCGTAAACTTATGGCTATTGCTTTGTGGTTAACGGCGCTCGGCGGATTAGTTTTAGCTTCATATCCCAATTACACCACATTAAAAGTACTTTACGGCTATTGGGGTTTTACCACTATCTTTTTGTTTTGGGCGGCTATGATCAAAGCCACTCGAATTTGGGGAGGTACGACCTCACAAGGAAAGGCCTTCGGGTTTCTGGATGGCGGACGCGGATTAGTAGCCGCCTTGTTTGGATCGTTGGGCGTTTTGATTTTTTCTTTTTTTATCGATGCTGAAATAGCCGAAACTTCGATTACTCAAAGAGAAGAAGCCTTTAGCTATGTGATTTTGGTTTCATCGGCCATCGTAGCCGTGGTGGGTATTTTCGTTTATTTCTTACTGAAATTAAAGGAAGTAGAAGTTTCCGAAGAAATAAAAAACATTCACACCAAAGAAAATTTTAGAAAGGTTTTAAAATTACCTGCAGTCTGGCTTTTAATGATTATAATTTTGTGTGCCTATGTGGGATATAAAATCACCGATGTATTTTCACTTTATGCCTCAGATGTAATGGGATATTCGGAAGTGGATGCAGCCAAAACCGGAACCTATTTACTGTACATTCGTCCCGTAGTGGGTCTGCTCATTGGGTTTTTAGCAGATCGATCAAGACCTTCTGTGTATTTGGTTGGCGGATTTGCCTTTTCTATCATTGGAAGTCTAATTTACGCTTCAGGTATTATTGGACCCGATATGAACTTTGTATTTCTTATGTCCATATTCATTACAGCCCTCGGTATCTATTCTGCCAGAGTACTTTATTTTGCCGTATTGAGGGAAGGAAAAATTCCTTTGGCCATAACCGGGACTGCTGTGGGTGTAATTTCATTTATTGGATACACTCCCGATATCTTCGCCGGACCCATGATGGGAGTATTATTGG
Organism: Flavobacteriaceae bacterium; assembly: GCA_013002065.1. Classification (GTDB taxonomy): domain Bacteria; phylum Bacteroidota; class Bacteroidia; order Flavobacteriales; family Flavobacteriaceae; genus Aureisphaera. The sequence goes on along the minus strand of JABDKT010000224.1, from coordinate 4,218 downwards.
ATGATTACCCGGGAGAATTAGGCCACCAATACGTGTTTTTAATTCTGGCCATTTTTGCCTTAGTGGGGCTTGTTGCCTCCTTCATTTTTATGCGATTAGCAAGACGATAATTAGCTACACAAAAGTTAGTTTTGTTCAATCATATAGACCTTATTTCCGGAACAATTCTCATAGTTATTTCACTATTTATTAGTATCTTACAGTTACAAACCGAAAATATTTTCGTTATGGGCACGATCAAATCCTTAAACAAATGGGCCAATGCCCACACTTATTATCCGTTGGACCTAATACGTATTGCCTTAGGAGTATTTCTTTTTATCAAGGGAATTAATTTCATGGGAAACACGGCAGCTTTGTTGGATATGATTAAACCACTTCAAAGTGTAACCGGGGAAATGATGGCCATACACTACGTTGCACCCGCACATTTTGTGGGCGGAATCTTAATCGCATTCGGTTTATTAACTCGATGGGCCGTAATTGCTCAACTTCCAATATTAATAGGGGCAGTGATTATAAATTTTGCCGGAGACATGAATAGTACAAATTTGATACTATCATCTGTGGCTCTATTACTTTGTATTTTCTTTGCCTTCTATGGGAGCGGGAAGCACTCGGTAGATAAGTATTTAAAAATGCAGCAGTAAGTATTACCAGCTTATCGCCTTCACAGCCTCCTGGCGTCCGTTAACATATCTAAAACCGTTTTCTCCATAAAAACCGGCCTCCTCCAGCATGATGCGTATGTCCTTGTTCCATTCTGAAATGGTCACCGTGGTATTTAATTCAATTGCATATACTGTATTCGGATACAGCGGATAATCTCCCGTTCCGGGCACACCCCCTTGGGAGTCCCACATTCCAATAGTTGGACCCGCGCTATGTCCATAAGTTCCTAAAGGATGCGTATAAATGGACGGTCTTAATCCTTCGGCTTTTCCTTCTTCCAATGATTTGAGTAATATTTCATTTCCTGTTTTACCGGTTACAAAATTGGCTGTAAAAATATCTTGTACTCTATTTCCATCCTTAAATGCTTTTTGTAAAAAGTCGGGTACCTCGGTTTCACCTTCTTTCAGCACATACGCATGCTGTTGACAATCGGTGTTGAGTCCTATGTAGGTAATTCCGAAGTCACAATGAAGCAAGTCTCCCGGAATGATCACCTTATCTTTTTCTCCCTTTGTAAAGGAATATATATGACTTTTTAGAGCTTCGTCACTTCGCTGAATGTCGATGGTAGGGTGAAACCATGTTTCTAAACCTAAATCGGTCACCTTCTGTCGCATAAACCATACGACATCGTCCGTAGTGGTTGTCCCTGGTGTGATTACTTTACTGCTGAAAGCCTCATCTATAATTCCATGAGTTATTTCGACCAGAGTATTGTAGAGTTCCATTTCCTTTTCGGTTCGAGTTTCAATCCACCCAATGGCCAATTTTTCTGCCGAAACCAAACGTGATTCCAGGTCGGTGGGAAGTGCTTCTTTCAGCTCTTGGTAGTCTGTAGTAACCAACCCATCCGCCAATCCGAAGTTTTTAGAAATATTGATTCCAATCTTCTTCGGATTTCTCTCTCGAATAATTTCAACCAATCGATTCCATTGATTGGGTTGTTTCTCCTTATCCCAAGCGGAGACTATATTTTTTCCAACATCGTATCTGGCAACAGCGAGTTGCTCAATGGTATTAGCCTCTTGGTCTCTGTAAAAAACCAGAATCGTTCTTCTACGTGCATTTAACCATTTAGCAGGGAGCATGGTTTTCATAACAGGGTCTTCATTGTACTCTCGAGAAATTACCAACCACATATCAATATCGGCCCTGTCCATTAATTGAGGTAACAAATTATTAAAGCGATCGGCAAGGATTTCGTCCTTTAGTTCAGCTCTTTCACGCTCTGTAAGGATTTGAGCTTCTACTGAAAGGGTTAAAAAACAAAAAAGGGATATTACTAAGACTTTCATCGGGTCGAATTTTTCTTAAAAATACACTTTTCAGAAGAAACAAGAATGAGTCAAATACTTATTGTTTTTGTTTAGGAGTAAGCAACATATTGCTACGCAGTGTATCCAATTTTTTTCCCTTTTTGATAAGCTTTTCCCCTTTTTGAACAGTCTCACTCTCAACATCCACCTCGTATTTGGCTTCTTGAATTTGTTCAACAATGAGTTCGTCCACGGCGGCCGGTTCATCCTCAATTTTAGCTTCGAGATAATCTTTTATTTTACCCAATGTTTTCTTTAAATCGGGATGATAATTTACCATGGCCTTCTGATATTCAACAGCGGGCTTACTTAACAATCGAGCCAAAGGCGGCTGCACCACACCCCATTTATTTAACTCATAGCCACTGTATTGATCGAGTGCAAGGTTAATAGTATCATTGTTTTGTTCAATTTTCTCCATTAGCCGAATGGGATCGTCCACTTTGGATTTTAACAATGATTGCACTTCGGAATAACTTATTTTATGTGGCATCATAACATTGATGAGGTCAAAACCACGAGCTTCAATTTTTGCTGAAACATAATTCGGCAATTTGTCAATCGATGCTACCGTGCTTACAATAGATCCAATTTCACCTCCATCGGAAAGATCCACTTTTTGAAAACCCCATTGGTTGAGTTTTTGACGAATATAATAATCTTTGGAGTTGATGATATTCACAAATACCGGATCAATCCTATCATAGTATTTCTTGTCGGCGCTTGACTTAATTGTCGCTATGGCATCGTAGGCTTCGAGGGCACTTAACATTCCGGAGTTTTCAAAATATCCGCCATCGAGAAAGGCGCCTTTACGCTTTATTTTTGCGGTGGGACTAAACAACGGGAACCGATTCGTGGTAGAAACAGCTCCAAAATAAGTAAGTGTACTATCCAATCGGTTCTTAGAACCAATAACTCTTGCCCTTAAAATAAGATCGCTAATAATTTCGGCTCCTGGGAATGCTTTTGGCGGAAAATCAACTGTTGTAGCCACTCCGTGCAAACCATCTACCGAGGTGGTATTCATAAGAAGCACCGGAAATTTATTATTTCGAGCTTTGTAAATTTTATTCCAATAATCTGAATAAGCCACATTGTTATAAAGCTTGTCCTTCATTCCAGTATGCCTGGCATGCAGTTGCATACTTTTAAAGGATCTGTCGGTTCCCTTATGACTTACGAAGGGAAGATACTCACGAAACAAGTCTTTACCGAGTAAGTAAGTAAGTTCATTTGAGAGTACATTGGAATAACCAATTTTATCGATTCTTTTAGATACTTCAGCATTATTTTTTGAGTTCAAGAGTATGGAAGAAAAGTTTCCAATCCCGACGGCACCCCCCGAAACTCCAGAAAGTACAATGGTTCGGTCGAAGAATTTTCTTTCTGAAATTTTCTCTAATTCCTGAAAAAGTAAGAGGTTCCACAAATTAGCTTTAAGTCCGCCACCATAGGAACCTACAAAGAAATAGTTCTTGTTATTGGATTCCGAGCTATTCAATAAATTATCCAGATAAGATTCATAGGTTACCGGAACTTCTTTTCTTTCTACAGGTTGTAACTGATGCAAATCATTGGGTAAACCGGCCAGATAAGAACTCAATAAAATGACAATGATAACCATGGAAGGAATACCGTACTTGAAAAGCCTCTTTAATTTAATATTATCCTCAGACCGGTGATAATACAACACATGTTTAAAAGTGATGATGGTCATGGAGTAAAACAAGATAATATACAGCAGAATGATCGTTATCGGATTGATATTCGTAGCTACACTAAAAAATATATTAGCCAATAAAATACAGGCTAATGAAAAGATACCGGCAAACCGCATAAATCTTATGTACTGCTCATTATCACTGAGTTCGGCGGTTATTTTTTCTAATATATTTTTCTTCCGTTTGTGATTCTCGGGAGCGTATTTTTCAAATAAGTCTTTGGTATTCTTCCGAAACATCTCTGGTTTGTTCTCTTGCATTTTAGGATAGAAAAAAACATACTTAAAATAAGTTCGGCAAATCTTAAAATAGACATACAAAAACATTTGAAGGCCAAGTGTAATTAGGCTTAAAACCAATGTAATTCTACTCCATCCGAAGGCTTCAGCTTGTGCGAATGCAGCTGTGATAAATACAAAGACTGTGGATATCATAAAATACCATGGAAAAAAGCGAACATATCTCACAATTAATTGAACTGTCTTCCGTTGCTCCTCTTCGGT
>JABDKT010000217.1 GCA_013002065.1 Flavobacteriaceae bacterium | reverse complement strand
TCATATGCCCTTTCTGAATACCCGTGGTTACCAATGAACGCAAAGCGGCAAAGTTTTGCGCCAGACCTGCCACGGCAGCAATTTGCATCAACTCTTTTGCCGAAGGCTTTTGAAGGATCTCCAATGCCAACTTCACCATGGGGTGAAGTGAGGTTAGTCCGCCAACAGTACCGAGAGCCAATGGAATTTCGATCCAAAATTTAAAAGTTTCTCCATCGACCTTGGCATGAGTGAGACTTCGATACCGGCCATCTTTAGATGCATAGGCATGCGCGCCAGCCTCAATAGCCCTAAAATCGTTTCCTGTGGCCACAATTACAGCATCCACACCGTTCATAATTCCTTTGTTGTGTGTGACGGCGCGTTTTACTTCAGAATGGGCAATTTGGACGGCTCGTGTAAACTTCTCAGCAAATTCCACTCCGGAAACACCCTTTTGTTCCAAATCGGCTAACGGACAACTAACTTCGGCCTTCACTATACAGTGTGGAACATAATTCGACAAAATACTCATCACAACTTCGGGAAATTCATTTTCGGAAACGAACGCCTCGTATTTTAGTGATTCTTCATCGATGGTTTTTGCGAAGGTTTCGAGGCAACTATTGATAAAATTTGCGCCCATAGCGTCCAAGGTCTCGAAGGTACAATCCAATTGAAAATAACCCTTTAAAGCATCGGTTTTATCCAATAGGTCTATTTCAATTAGCCCTCCGCCTCGTTGCCGCATATTTTTCTGAATATCGGCTATACTCTCAAGTAGTTTTGGTTTTATTTCTTGGAAGAAGTGTATAAAGTGCGCTGCATTTCCGAAGTAATTCAAATGTACTTGCCCGCTTTTCACCGTTGAAATTACTTCCGCTTTAAATCCGCCGCGCTTCAACCAGAACTTCGCTGCATTACTTGCCGCAGCCACCACAGAGCTTTCCTCAATCACCATTGGGATCGCAAAAACTTTCCCGTTAATGAGAAAATTGGGAGCAACGCCAAAAGGCAGATAATAATTAGTAAGCGTGTTTTCAATAAAGTCGTCGTGAAGATTCTGAACTTTTTGATCGGAATTCCAATAGCGTTCCAGAGTTTCTTGAGCAGTGGAATTTCCATCGAGATAGTTTGCGATCAACCAATCTATTTTTTCTGTTTTCGTTTTTTTCGAAAAGCCGGAAACCTGCTTTGACGCCATAGTTTTAATTTCTGAAGCAAAGATAAGGGAATATCCTTTTTTTTATACCTTTCTTTTAAGCTCCAAATTTCAAGTATTTAACAGAAAAACCCGTGAATTTTGCTGAAAATTTAGTAAACTTGGCGTAATAAAATCTTAACAATTTGAAAAGACTACTTTCAATTGCTGTGCTGGCGTTTTTAATTACCGCCTCCACTTCGATACAAGCACAGTTGAAAAGCATCACATTAGAAGAAATTTGGGGTGGCGCTTTCCGTTCGGAAAGGCTGGATGTACTAAGATCCCTGAAAAACGGTAAAGAATATTCGGTGTTAAATTTTAATCGGTCGAAAGGGACATCTTCCATCGACGTTTACGATTACAAAAGCGGTGAAAAAGTACAATCACTATTGAGTAGTGCCGATTTACCCGATATCAACTACTTCTTATCGTATGAATTTAGCGAAGATGAATCTAAAATCTTATTGGCCACCGAATTAAAGCAGGTGTTTCGCCGCTCGGCTTTGGGAACTTATTACGTTTACGACGTTGCCTCAAAAAAACTCACTTTACTATCAAAGGAAAAAGTGCAAGAGCCAACCTTTAACGCCGATGGATCCAAAATCGCATATGGATACAACAACAACCTTTACTACAAAGATTTGAAAAGTGGTGAAGTGGTTCAGGTAACACAGGATGGCGTAAAGAATAAGATCATCAATGGTATTACCGACTGGGTGTATGAAGAAGAATTTGCCTTTGTTCGTGCCTTCGATTGGAACAAGGATGGAACGAAGTTGGCCTACATCCGTTTCGATGAAACCGAAGTTCCTGAATTTTCCATGGATATTTATGGGAAGGATTTATACCCAACTCAGCAGGTGTTTAAATATCCTAAAGCCGGAGAGAAGAATGCAAAGGTGTCTTTACATCTTTACGATTTGAAATCGGGACGTAAATCCGATGTAGATATTTCAGCATACAACAATTATTACATCCCAAGGATTAAGTGGACCAACGAAAACAATGTCTTGAGTGCACAATTAACGAATAGACACCAAAATGTTTTGGACCTCATATTTGTAAACGCAATGACGGGCGAAACTTCGTTGATACACCAGGAAACAGATGAGGCTTATGTAGACGTTACAGACGACCTCACTTTTTTGAATGACAACAGTTTTATTTGGACAAGCGAAAAAGATGGCTGGAACCATATTTATCATTATGACAAAAAAGGCAAACTCATTAATCAAATCACTAAAGGCGAATGGGAGGTCACAAATTACTATGGTTTCGACCCCAACACCGGGCGTGTCTATTATCAGAGTACCGAAAATGGAAGTATTAATCGAGATGTTTATTCCATTAGCAATACAGGCAGAAATAAAGTAAAACTTTCGAAAGGTGATGGAAATAACAGTGCTTCGTTTAGTTCAGATTATACGTATTTCATCAATACCTTCTCCAATACCGAAACTCCGTATGTCTTCACTTTGAAGGAATCATTAACGGGGAACGAAGTTCGTGAGATAAAGAATAATTCATCTTTAAAGGAAAAAGTAGCTGGTTATAATACATCCAAAAAGGAATTTTCTACCATTTCCATCAATGGAGAAGAACTCAATATGTATATGATTAAACCGGCCAACTTTGACCCAAATAAGGAATATCCATTGTTTATGTATCAATACTCAGGTCCCGGTTCACAGCAGGTAGCAAATCGCTGGGGCGGAGCCAATGATTATTGGCATCAAATGTTAGCACAGGAAGGTTTTATCATTGCTTGTGTTGACGGAAGAGGAACCGGTTTAAAAGGGAGAGACTTCAAAAAAATGACCCAGAAGGAACTTGGGAAATACGAAGTCGAAGATCAAATCGCCGCTGCGAAGAAATTAGGTGAGTTGCCATATATCGATGAAGATCGAATTGGAATCTGGGGTTGGAGTTACGGCGGATTTATGTCGTCGAACTGCTTATTTCAAGGAGCCGATACCTTCTCCATGGCTATCGCTGTGGCTCCGGTAAGTAGCTGGAGATTCTACGATACAATTTATACAGAACGCTATATGCAGACTCCTCAGGAAAACCCCGATGGTTATGATAACAATTCACCCATAACGCATGTAGACAAGCTAAAGGGAGATTTTCTGTTAGTGCACGGTAGCGCCGATGACAACGTTCATGTTCAAAATACTACAAGATTGGTAGAAGCGTTGGTTCAGGCCAATAAAGACTTCGACTGGATGATCTATCCGGACAAAAACCATGGAATATACGGAGGGAATACAAGACTTCACCTATACTCCAAAATGACCAAATTTGTGAAAGAATCTCTGGGCAAACCGGAAATGACGCTTTCAGAAATTAAAAACTAATTCAACAAACAAATATTAACCAACACTTATAATTATGTCAACTGCTTTACAAAATCAGAAACAACTTTTCGGGCATCCGGTAGGTCTGTATGTACTTTTCTTTACAGAGATGTGGGAGCGTTTTTCTTACTACGGAATGCGCGCCATATTAGTACTATACCTTGTGGCTCAAACAACCGGAGATAATGCCGGATTGGGATGGACAAACGGAGAGGCTTTGGCATTGTATGGTTGGTACACTATGTTGGTTTATGTTGCTTCCATACCCGGAGGTTGGATAGCCGATAAATTTTTAGGACAAAAGAAATCGGTACTGTACGGCGGAATCTTATTAGTAATGGGACATAGTATCCTGGCTGTGGAAGAAATGTGGGCCTTTTATTCCGGTCTTGGATTGATTATTCTGGGCGTTGGAATGCTAAAACCGAATATTTCAACCATGGTTGGTGGTTTGTACCAGCAAGGAGATATTCGTCGTGACAAAGGATTTACCATTTTCTACATAGGTATTAATATTGGCGCCTTCTTATCCAGTTTAATTGTAGGTTATGTAGGTGAAGTACACGGATGGCACTATGGGTTCGGACTAGCAGGTATTGGTATGGCCTTAGGGTTAATTCAATATTTAGTAGGGCAGAAACATCTAAAACATGTTGGAAATTTCTTAGGTACTTCAGAAAATAAAGAAGAAAAAGAAGCGATGAAACGGCCATTGACAAAAATTGAAAAGGATCGAATTATCGTTTTGTTTATCTCTTTCCTTTTGGTAATTGTATTCTGGGGAGCCTTCGAACAAGCGGGTGGACTTATGAATATCTACGCCAAAGAGAATACAAATCGAATGCTCTTAGGTTGGGAAGTTCCTGCTTCTTGGTTCCAGTCTCTGAACGCCATGTTTATCATCTTTTTGGGAACTTCGGTAGCACTCTATTGGGCCAAACGTAAATTGAAAGGGAAACTGTCCACTTCATTGTTTAAGATGATTATTGGTCTCATTATCATGGGTACAGGATTCTTCTTTATGTCGGCGGCATCTGCCGAGTTTAACAGCACTGGCGCTTCTGCTATGTACTGGTTGGTATTGGCTTATCTCTTCCACACAATTGGTGAATTATGTATCTCGCCGGTGGCTCTATCTTATATTACCAAACTGGCTCCTTTGAAGTATGCTTCCATTATGATGGGTGTTTATTTCGCCATGACAGGATTGGGTAATAAACTAGCTGGTTTGCTAGGTGAATCTGCATCGAATTTTGGTGAGTTTACGGTCTTTACCGGGATTGCAGTATTCTGTGTTGCCTTTGGAGCTATCGTATTAATTTTCAGAAAGAAACTGGAGAGTCTTACTCATGGTGCGGAGGACAATGAAAGAGAGATGAAGTTCGACGAAACTGAAGGCTTTGAATTAGCCGATCACGAATAAAAACAACTCACAAAGCCTTATAAATTTATAAGGCTTTGTTGTATTTAATACCTAACCAAAATATTCCCTTATGAGTACAGATATTGAAAATTTATTCAAGGATAAAGTAATTGGTCATCCGGCAGGATTATTTGTATTGTTCTTTACCGAAATGTGGGAACGATTTTCTTTCTACGGAATGAGAATCCTCCTCGTAATATTCCTCACTGCACCTTTGGTCGATGACAACCCCGGCTGGGGTTGGGCACGTGAAAATGCACTGGCATTGATTGGCACCTATGCATCCTTACTTTATTTAACACCTATTATTGGTGGTTGGATTGCCGACAAGATCACCGGTTATCGGGTGGCGGTAGTTATAGGGTGTTTAATTATGACTCTAGGGCATGCTTCAATGGCGCTTGAAACCACAGCTTCTTTTTATGCAGGCTTGGCTTTGTTGGTGATAGGAACCGGATTCTTTAAGCCGAATATCACTTCTATTATTTCTGAAATGTACAAAGGCAAAGAGTCTAAGAAGGACGGAGCCTATACTATTTTCTACATGGGTGTGAATGCCGGCGCCTTCTTCGGAATGATGCTCTGTGGTTATTTGGCCGAAAACTACGGCTGGTCATGGGGCTTCGGATTGGCAGGAATTTTTATGATGTTAGGAATGCTACAGTTTTGGTTGGCTAAAAATCTTTTCGGAAATATAGGCGCAAAACCTTCAAAAGTTCATGAAGTGGAGCTTCCGCAAAATATCAACGAACCGAGCCCGGCCGAACATGACTCTGATGCCGTTGCCGAAAAATTAAATCCCTTTACCACTTTCGATAAGATCTTAATGGTTCTTGCCGCTGTGGGAGGGTTACTATATTTATTCAACGACCCACTAGAGAAAATTGGAGATATTAACTTATTACCTTTTGAAATTGGAGGTTTGTCAGGATCTAATACTGTGGTGTTAATCGCTTTGGTGTTATTTCTTGCACTGCTTATTACTCGTATTGCCCGTTATATTCCGATCGTTCGTGATAGGATTATCGCGGTATCTATCTTCGGATTATTCACTGTATTTTTCTTTGCATTCTTCGAACAATCATTAGGGTCCATGACCTTATTTGCGCGAGATTATACCAATAGAGAATTGGTAGGGAATTCGGCTATGATTTTTAAGATAGTGGATGCTTTGCTTACTACGGTACCCCTTATTATTATTACTTGGGTGCTCTATCTCTTGGCTAAAAAGACCTTTTCACGAATTGGAATGTCCAATATTGTTTTGGCAGTGGCATTTGCTGGTCTGTGGTTTTTAGTCATTTTTAGATTGATAGATAAATTTTCTCAGGAAGGTAACGAAGTAGATGCCACTTGGTTCGGAATCTTAAATTCCTTCTTTATAATTACGTTAGCACCATTCTTTTCAAGATGGTGGGAAAGTAAATACAATCCGAGTGCTGCGATGAAGTATGGACTGGGCTTAATTCTTTTAGGTCTTGGATTTGCCATACTATCCTATGGAACCGGAGACATACCTCAGGGTGCCAAAACGGCTTCAGTAAGTATGATCTTTCTCATTCTTGCATATTTATTCCACACCATGGGAGAACTTTGCCTGTCTCCGGTAGGTTTGTCTTATTTGAGTAAATTGGTGCCGGCACGGATGATCGGATTTATGTTTGGAGTGTGGTATCT
>JABDKT010000199.1 GCA_013002065.1 Flavobacteriaceae bacterium | reverse complement strand
AAGTTGAAGTCCCGAATTATCTTCAATAGAAAAGAAATTCCAACGATCTTCGGCTGCAGGTCCACCCCAAATTATGGTTGCTAAATAAGGATTGTCAATAAAAGGGTTGCGATTACCATAAACAGTTTCTAAGTGCGGATTTCTTTGATCTTCAAAATCGCTAACAGGATCTTCCACATTCCATTGTAAATAGAGCTGCAACATATCGGTACTTCCTTGTAAAGCACCTACTCCGTTTAAAGTAGGCAAACAGCGATCTCCGTAGCGGGTGTACATATACATCATCATTCGGGCAACGTCGCCTTTCCATTCGTCACCGGGATACCAATTTCCACTTCCCACATTTCCCGCGTTACCATTACCATCGGCGAATTTTTTATTCCCTTTGTTATTATTCATTTGTTGATCGGAAGGGCGAACGTTGTGTGGATCGGCGGCGATTCCTGTAGAATTGTTATCGACACTTCCCATGGGAGGATTCGCATTTCCGCGAGCAAATACATGTTCTCGGTTGTACTCACAACTCAAACCACCAAAATCGTCCTTGTCTCTTGTTCGATCTGTGGTGCAGTTACCATCACCGTCATTGTATCCGTATACCAATAAAACATTGTTGAAATTTGAAGGGTCCTCATCGGTGATCTTTACCACATCTCTTATTTCGCCATAGGTGAATGATGCACTCGCCTGGCTAATTTTTTGCTGTAATTCGGTGTACAAAGCCTGTCCCGTAAGATTTAAGTTAACGTCATTGTAATAAGACTGTTGTGACCAAGTGGTTTGGAAAATGATAAAAGCAGTAAGAAGGGGTAAAAATTTATTCATGAGTTTCATTGTTTCTTTTAAGCAAAGCCATATAAAAACCATCGAATCCGGAGTCGTGAGGAGAAACGATATCTTCTTTGACTAATTTAAACTCTTTGCCGGCATCCCGGGTTAGGAAATCTTTAATTTGTTGTTCGTTTTCAGAAGGAAGAATAGAACAAGTTGCGTAAACCAAATCACCACCGGGTTTGACCATTCTTGAATAGGAATCCAGTAGGTCCTTCTGCTTATTTGTTATTTCAGAAAGGAAATCGGGTTGAATTTTCCACTTAGTGTCGGGATTTCTTCTCAAAACTCCCAAACCGGTACAAGGGGCGTCAATAAGCACCTTATCGGCCTTGTTTATTAGTTTTTTTATGGCTTTGGTGGAGTCGATAAGGCGAGTTTCGATATTGTGAATTCCATTTCTTCTGGCGCGCCTTTTTAGTTCTATGAGCTTACTTTCATAAATGTCCATAGCAACTACTTGACCCTTGTTTTCCATGAGCGTACCTATGTGAAGACTTTTACCACCGGCTCCTGCGCATGCATCTACGATTCGCATTCCAGGTTTTGGATCTAGAAATTGAGCCACTTTTTGAGAGGACGCATCCTGAACTTCAAACCATCCGTCCTTGAAGGCTTTGGTCGTAAAGACATTCGCACGTTCGATCAATCGGAGTGCAGAGGGATATCCTTTTATGGTTTCGGTTTCTATGTTTTCTTCGGAAAGAATCTCTTGAACTTCTTTTACTGAAGTCTTTAAAGTGTTGACCCGCAAAACAACATCGGCCAGCTCATTCAAGGATCTTATCTCCTTATCCCAACGATCTCCCAATTCTTTCTTTCCCAATTCGTCCAACCAATCCGGTATAGATTCACGAATTCTTCGAATTTTTGACAACTCGTCGAATCTACCTTTTATTTTACGGGTAGGAGTGCCTTCAAATTGAGGCCAGTCGGGAAGCTTAATGCCACGCAAAGTGGCCCAAACTACGAACATTCTGAAAAGGTTAGGGCGGTCGAAGGGTTCTTTGACTTCCGCAATTTCGGCATAAAGGCGCTTCCAACGAACGATATCGTAGGTTGTTTCGGCAATAAAACTACGGTCTCTGGAGCCCCAGCGCTTGTCTCGCTTTAGAGTGTTCTTCAAAACTTTATCCGCTTGTTTCTCTTTATCGAAAATTAACTGAAGGGAATCGATGGTCGCAAAAACCAAATTACGATGTAATCTCATACATTGAAAATAGGCTGTAAAGGTAGTATTCTCATTAATTGTTTTAATTACATTTGCCAAAATAATTTTATGAAATTCACCGCCTTAATCTTCATTTTGGTCTTGTGCTTTTCTTGCGCGAGCGATTCCCATAAAAGTTTCACCAAGGTTGAAATTCAGGAAGTCTTTAACGACAGCTTAAGCATTCGAGCTATAAGTCCGCTGGACACCGGAAGAGTCTGGTTTGCTGCCAATAGAGGAATTGTTGGTTTGATTGACAATGGAATCCCAAAACTCGCTACTATCAAGTATGAAGATTCGTTGCTGCAGTTTCGTTCCATTGCGCAGAATAAAGAGGCCGTATTTGTTTTGAGTGTGGCCAATCCGGGTGTATTGTATAAAATTGGTTTCGACGGAAAAGAGGCTACTTACATAGAAGAGGTTTATGTTGAAAAGGGAGACAAGGTCTTTTACGATGCGATGGCATTCTGGAATGACAAGGAAGGTATCGCTATGGGAGACCCGGTCGATGGATGCTTATCAATAATCATTACTCGTGATGGTGGGAATAGCTGGAATAAATTGTTATGCGAGGATTTGCCGAGTACTGAAGTAGGGGAGGCTGGCTTTGCTGCCAGTAATTCTAATATTGCCATTGTGGATGATCATGTCTGGATCGCTTCGGGCGGAAAAAAGGCCAGGGTGTTTCATTCGGCCGATAAAGGCATCCATTGGGAAGTGTTTGATACGCCTATTTTGCAAGGTGGTGCTATGACCGGGATTTACAGCATTGATTTCTACGATGAAAATCTAGGGGTTATCTTTGGAGGCGACTGGGAAAAGAAAGAATTTAACGAGGGCAATAAGGCTATAACCAAAGACGGTGGTAAAACATGGAAACTAATGAGCAACGGTGAAGGCCCCGGTTATCGGTCGTCGGTTCGTTTTGTTCCGGGGAGTGAAGGCGAGGCTATGGTGGCTGTGGGATCACCGGGAATATCTTATAGTGACGATCGAGGCGATTCATGGGTTGATCTTTCCGAAGAAGGATTTTACGCTATCGAATTTGTAAATGATACGCTTGCTTTTGCCAGTGGAAGAAACCGAATTTCTAAATTGCTCTTTAAATAAACTGAAACGTGAGTACCGAAGTGTCAAAAAATTGGATCTCGAAAGAACCTGAAAAGCTACCCGATTTTATAATTGGGGGAGCTATGAAATCCGGGACTTCTACTTTACACGCCATTTTGGATCGACATCCCGATCTTTATATACCTGAAGAGGAGATTGGATTCTGGGATTGTGATAATATTTCCGAACATTTCGATTTCAGTTTTTATGATAAAGGAAGGAAAGAATGGATCTTTCAGGATATGGAGAAAGACCCCACCGCCATGTGGAATTGGTATCACACCAAGTTTGCTCAAGGGGAAAATTTTTTGAAAGGAGAAGATTCTACTTCCTATTTGGCCTCTGCCATAGCCGGAAAGCGAATAGCTGCTCAGCAGAAGAAGATCAAATTGGTGTTTTTGCTGAGACAACCAAGTAGGCGTTGCTATTCACATTATTTTCATCTATTGAGAGCTGGGATAGTTTCTACCACTTTTGAAAAGACCTTGGAATACAATCCTAATTTGTTGCTAAAGCGTAGTTTGTATAAAGAACAATTGGAGGCTTGGTATCGTTACCTTCCGAAGGAACAAATAAAAGTTATATTGTTCGAGGATTTGGTTGCAGACAGCAAGAAGACTGTGCAAGAGGTTTGTGGTTTTCTGGGAATTTCGACCGATAAATTTTCCGAAGAAGATTATAAGATTCACGCTAATAAAGCCAAACTACCTCTGTCATTTGGGCTCCACCGACTTAAAAACCGATTGTTCCGTTCGTATGGTAATTCGTTTTACCTGTCGTCATTGCCCTTTAAAGCTCCTAAGTCGTATAAAAATAGAATGTTGCTGGCAAAGGCGGTAACACGAATTTCTAAGATGGTGAATCCGTTGGTAGAGAAGAAGACACCTTCGATGCGTCCGACCACAAAAGAATTTCTTGATAATTATTTTAAGCGGGAGTTGAAAGGACTTGATGAACTTACCGGATTGGATGCTTATTCTAAGTGGTTTAAATAAAAAAAGCATCCGAAGATGCTTTTAGACTAACTAAACTAACTCAATCAATTACATTTATTAATTGCGACGCATTCGTTTATTCTTCATGCGTTCTAAGAGTATTTTTTTGAATTCTTCCTCGGCACGATGCAGGCGAACGATTTTTCGTGGGGGAATGGCAGATCGCAGATTTTGTATCAACTCTCTTGAATATTCAAGCTCGGTTGCCTGAAAAGCAAGACCTTTTTCAATAATCGCATTGGCCTGCTCATCGGTCATATTTTGAGGGTCTCCATTGACGATCGATCGCACTTCGCGTCTTTCTTTTCTGCGTAATTCGGTCATTCTCTCTTCGTGCACGTTATAGATAGGCCAAAATTTTTCCGCTTCCGAAGCAGTCAAGGAAAGCGCATCGGTAATATGTGCACGCTTAAAGGCTTTGATCCGTTCTTCGCCCTGGCCGTAGGCAGTAGTTACACAAAGGAAGAGTATAAAAATAATTTGTTTCATCGTTTATTCAATTAATAATGAGGTATCGTCTATGTTTTCTAATAAATAAGTTTCTAATGTTTCTTCTGAAAAGAGCTCTTCATCCAGCGTTAGTCCTTCAATATCATCATCGGTTAATAGTTGAGCGATATCGTAGGTGTCCAAATCGAGTTGATCACTTTCTATATACTCTTCGATTTCTGAAAGCTGAATATCGTCGCCGGTGATAGTGGATGGAGTATATAGCGTAAAGACCAGAGCTGCACAAGCGGCGATGGAAGCAGCATAGATAAAAGTTTTTCTTCTGAAAATGGAAACCACTTTAGGTTGGGCTTCTAATTTTACTTTTTCCATCACCTTTTCTTCCAGCGTGTCGAAATAGCCTTGAGGCACACCAAAGCCACTTTTCTCGGGAAGTTGTTCACTGTTTAGGTTAGTGAACAACCGCTCCTCGAGATTTTCAAAGTAATCCTCGGGCGTTTTAAAACCGTGTTTGTATTTCTTTTCTTTACTCATTTCAGTACTATGACTCTTAAAATTCTAAATGGTTTCATTTCCTTTTAAATAGGAGGTGATTTTTTTCACTGCAAGATGGTAGCTACTTTTTAATCCGCCCACCGAAGTATCCAAAATTTCAGATAATTCTTCATAGGTATGATCTTCAAAATATTTCATATTAAACACCAACTGCTGTTTTTCGGGCAATGTTGCGATTGCCTTTTGCAATTGCAGTTGAATTTTATCTCCTTCAAAATACACATCACTTTCCAAATTCGCAATGGTGCTCTCCTTTAATTCTTGTGAACTAATATTGGCGCGCTTTGCCTTCTTATTAATGAAGGTGATGGCTTCGTTGGTGGCAATACGATACATCCAAGTATAAAGCTTACTATCGGCTTTAAAAGAGTGAATATTACGAAACACTTTGATAAAAGTGTTTTGCAATACATCATCGGCATCGTCATGATCCAGAACAATTTTCCTGATTTGCCAATAGAGTCTCTCTTTGTATTCAGAGACCAATACGCGAAACGCAGCCTCTTTTTCGGAGGGTGATTGTAAAGCGCTTACTAAATTTCGTTCTTCAACCAATGGTTAGGGTTTGAAAATAAGACTAGGATATTTAAAAATAGTTTAATTCTAGACAGAATATTTTTGGCTAATATATCAAAAAAGTGCAGTTCATCGATAAAATGTAAAATAATTACGATTAAAAGCAAAAAATGTTTGTTTGTAGGAAAATATTTACTAAATTTATCCAATACTTCTTATGTATAGGTTCTTAAACACAGCCCCAACTGTAATAAGAACAACATAGAACGGGCCTTAGCGGGGGCTGGCCCGTTTTTTTTATTCTTTACAATTTCTCTCAAAATATTTCAAAAAGTAGGAAAAAACACATAGTTATCGTTGAATAACATCGATAAAGTGCACAATTAATAGATGAACAACATCAGAAATTTTGTTTTTTAAAAAATTAAATTATATTTGACATGTACTTATGTATTAATCAAGTCATTATGAGCCCCAATTATAATGGCAGTCTTAAAAAGGAGCGGAGCCCCAACCGCTTCTTTTTTTTATGCTAAAGATTGCATCTCTACTAAGTTGTAGTAAGTACCTTTTTTCTGAAGTAACTCTTCGTGTTTTCCTTGTTCCACAATTTCGCCTTTTGAGAGCACCACAATGGTATCGGCGTTTTGTATGGTAGATAGTCTGTGGGCGATTACCACTGAAGTTCTATTCAACATCATCTTTTCTAGCGCATCTTGCACTAAACGCTCACTCTCCGTATCGAGAGCCGAAGTGGCTTCATCTAAGATCATAATTGGCGGATTTTTTAATACCGCACGCGCTATGCTGAGACGCTGTTTTTGTCCGCCACTCAATTTGTTACCACTATCACCTATGTTCGTTTCAATTCCTTTTGGTAAATTTTCAACAAATTCCCAAGCGTTGGCCACTTTAAGAGCAGCGATAATTTCTTCATCAGTGGCATCTTCTTTGGCAACTTTTAAATTCCCTCTTACGCTATCGTTGAATAAAATGGAATCTTGAGTTACAAGTCCCATTAAAGCTCGTAAGGACTTCTGTGTGACGTTTTTAATATTGAGCCCATCTACTTCAATAGCGCCTTCATTTACATCATAAAAGCGTGTGAGAAGATTAGCGATGGTACTTTTACCGCTTCCGCTTTGTCCCACTAGTGCTACGGTATTCCCCTTGGGGACTTTTAAACTGAAATTCTTTAAAACTACTTCATCTTCATAGGCAAATGAGATGTTATTGATGGTTATTTCAGAATTGAAATCGGATTTCACTTTTGCATTCGGAAGATCCTGAATTGTAGACTCTGTTTCCAGTATTTCCAATACTCTTTCTGCTGCGGCATTTCCCTTCTTCACATTGTAACTGGCCTTACTAATGGCTTTAGCCGGTGTGAGTATGTTATACGCCAACCCCATATATACGATAAATGCTTCCGGAGCTAAGGATTTTTCCACTAACACCATCGATCCACCGTACCACAATAATATAGCGATTACCACAATTCCTAGAAATTCACTGGTAGGAGAGGCTAAATTTTGTCGGTTGAGCAAGGAGTTGGAGAATTTAAAAAATCGGGAGGTCGATTGCTGAAATTTTTCATTAAAGATCTTTTCAGCATTAAAACCTTTTATGATTTTGAGTCCGCCAAGCGTTTCCTCCAAAATCGATAAAAAGAAGCCTTGTTCCTGCTGTACTTTATCACTATGCTTCTTTAAGCTTTTCCCGATCATGGAAATGATGATACCAGAAACCGGAATAAAAATAAAGACAAAGATGGTGAGCTTCACACTCAGTGCCAACATGGCGACTATAGTGAAAAGGATCATCAACGGCTCCCGAATGATTAACTCCAGTATCGATAAGAAAGAGTGTTGTATCTCCAACACATCCGTTGAAATTCGCGCAATAGTATCACCTTTCCTTTTTTCAGAATAAAACGCTACCGGCAGGTTGACTGTTTTCTTATAAAGGTCATTTCTCAAATCTTTTAATACACCATTCCGAAGAAAAGTGATAAAGAACATAGCCAAATAGCCGAATAGGTTTTTTAGTAAAAATGTACCAATGACCAAGCCAATCATAATAAGTAAGGCATCGAGTTCGCCAGAGCTCTCTATTTTTTGGGTGATGAAGAAGTTCATATAATCCTCGAAATAATCCCCCAAACTTGAAATACCTTCATAGGTGGGAGCAACCGTGACCTTTTTTGAATTATCGAATAATACTTTAAGCATGGGCATCAAGGATACAAACGCCAGGGTGCCAAAGAGCGCGTAAAATATATTGGAGATGATATTCAACCAAGCATATGCCTTGTAAGGCCCTGCATAACGTATTATTTTTCTGAAATACTTCATTAATTAATTTTAAGATCCTTTAAAATCGAATCTATTTTATCTTCCAATATGTCTGGATTAGCTCCGTTTACGCTCACATAAAATTTGATCTTGGGTTCAGTTCCGCTAGGGCGAGCAGCGACTTTTATTCCGTCTTCGGTATAATAAATGAGTACGTTTGACTTAGGAACATTGAGCTTTTCTTTTTTTCCTTCGGAAATATTGGAAGCTTCGCTCAACTCATAATCTTCGATGCGTGAGACGGTACTTCCTGCAATGGTCTTTAACGGATTCTCACGCAGCTCCTTCATCATCTCCTGAATTTCTTCTGCACCGCGCTTTCCTTTTTTTACCATGGAAACCAATCGCTCTTGGTAATAACCATATTCTTTGTAGATTTCCTGAAGGTATTCAAACATACTACTTCCCTCATTCTTCTTTTGCGCAGCGATTTCACATGCCAATAGAGTAGAGGTGACCGCATCTTTGTCACGAACAAAATCGCCTACCATAAATCCGAAACTCTCTTCCCCACCACCCATAAATTCTAATTCGGGGAAATCTTTCACCATTTTGGCGATCCATTTAAATCCGGTAAGCCCTTCCATATAAGTTACCCCATAGCTTTCCACTACTTTTTTTAGCATGGGCGTGGAAACGATGGTGGAGGCTATAAACTGTTTTCCGTTTAATTTGCCTTGTTTTTTCCACTGCTCTAAAAGGAAATGCGATTTTAAAATCATCGCCTGATTTCCATTGAGAATCACCATTTTATTTGCTGCATCCCGAACCGCAATTCCCAACCGGTCACAATCGGGATCGGTACCAATTACGATATCGGCACCTTCTTTTTCGGCCAAATCCAAAGCCATTTTTAGAGCTTCAGGTTCTTCCGGATTGGGAGATTCGACGGTGGGGAAGTCTCCATCGGGTTCTGCTTGTTCTTTCACGACCAAAAGATCGTTATATCCCGCCATTTCCAATACTTTCGGGATCATGGTAATGGAAGTTCCGTGTAAGGAAGTGAAAACTATTTTGAGCCTTTCTTTAGCTTCTTCCGAGGTATTAAAACTACCATTTTCGATGGAAGCATTGGCGAATACTTCATCCACTTCGGAATCAATAAATTCAATTAATTCTTCGTTGGCATCGAAACGAACATCGGTGTATTCCAACGAATTAATCACTTCGATTATTTCACCATCCTGCGGTGGGACTAATTGTCCGCCATCCTGCCAATATACTTTGTAACCATTGTATTCCGGCGGATTATGAGACGCGGTGAGTACAATTCCGCAATGACAATTTAAATACTTTACCGCAAAGCTCAATTCGGGAGTAGGGCGTAAATCGGAAAAGAGATACACTTTGATTCCGTTGGCTGAAAATACATCGGCAACCACTTTTGCCAGAGATTTGCTGTTGTGTCGGCAATCGTAAGCAATGGCCACTTTTATTTCTTCGGAAGGAAACTGTGTTTTTAAATATTGTGAAAGTCCTTGAGTATTTTTACCCAAGGTATATTTGTTGATTCTATTGTCTCCCACTCCCATCACTCCTCGCATACCGCCCGTCCCAAACTCTAGGCTTTTATAAAAACTGTCCTCGAGGGTTTCACTGTCGTATGCAATGAGTTCTTTTATGGTATGCTGGGTGTGGTCATCAAAAAATGGAGTGAGCCATTTATTGGCTTTTTCCAATATCTGCGGATCAATATATCTCATAGGTTGTATTGAGGTGCTACTTTTCAGTAGTAAGATGCAAAAATAGTTATAATTACTATTATTTTTCCGTGTTTAGCACTTCTTTAATAATGTAGTTTTTGCGGTCTTTTTTGGTTTGAAGTATCATTTCGCCTAAAAATCCGGCTACAAAAAACTGGCTTCCAAGAATCATGGCAGTTAAAGCGATGTAAAACTGAGGACGTTCGGTGATTAATCTGCCACTAGGATTGATAAACAGTTTATCGATACCTAAATAAAGAGCAAAGCAGAAACCAACAAAGAGCATTAATGCTCCCCAAGCTCCAAATAGGTGCATAGGTCTTTTTCCGAAACGTGATAGAAATGAAATGGTTATTAAGTCTAAAAATCCTCTTATGAATCGTTCCATACCAAATTTTGTCTTTCCGTATTTACGAGCCTGATGCTGAACTACTTTTTCACCTATTCGGTTAAATCCGGCACTTTTGGCAAGTACAGGAATGTAACGGTGCATTTCACCTGTGACTTCTATATTTTTTACTACTTCACTTTTGTAAGCCTTGAGTCCGCAGTTAAAATCGTGCAATTTTACTTTGGAGGTTCGACGGGCTGCAAAATTAAAGAGTTTAGAGGGTAAATTTTTACCAATTATGGGATCGTGTCGCTTCTTTTTCCATCCGGAAACCAAATCGTAATTGTCTTTGGTTACCATTTGGTACATTTCGGGGATTTCTTCAGGATTGTCCTGAAGATCGGCATCCATAGTTACTACTACCTGTCCTTGGGCCATTTCGAAGCCAGCGTGCAATGCTTGGGATTTCCCGAAGTTTTTCAGAAATCGAATCCCTTTAACGCTGGAATTCTTCTGAGCCAATGATTCAATCACATTCCAGGAATCGTCGGTACTACCATCATCGATAAAGATAATTTCATACAAAAAACCATTGGACTGCATAACGTCTGCAATCCAATGGTGTAATTCGTTGAGCGATTCTTCTTCGTTAAGAAGCGGAATGACAATGGATAAGTTCATTAGCTAGGAAGCTGGTTCTTATCTTTTCTTTTCATAATCAAGGCCACCAATAGTCCAAAGATAGAATAGAAAATTAGCTGAAACACGTAGTTCTGAAGCTGTTTTCCAATTCCGAAGCTGTCTTCTTCTTCCAATTTTGTAATGGCTTTATCGATCTCTTCTTGCGGTGCTCCGAAGCGTTCCATCATACTTTCTGTCATTACTACAATTTGTTCTTTTAAAACCTCGGCAGCTTCCGGATCCACAAAATTGAAGAGTAGAATACCCACAATAACACTAATAAATAGTCCTAAAGCAATGGTGATAAAATAGGAGGTAAATGCTTGTTTGAAGCTTATAAATCCGCCTAAAATAGACTTAGATTTAGCCACCGAAACGATACCTACGGCTAGAGCAATTAGGAAGATAACAATACCCAACCACCATTTGGTTAATGATTCCAAACTCACTGCGTAAAGAACAACGGTAAGAAGAGCAAGAAAGCCTCCTAATACAAGGCCGTAGTTGATAGCAGTTTTTTTAACAGATGCTTTTTCTGTGTCCATATTTTTGATTTTTTTGGCCGGCTAAGGCTAGCGGGCTGGTTCAATTGGTTAGTAAACAAATGTAACAAATTGTTACGGGACTAAACTTTTATTTCAAAATTTTGATTAATCTATTGTTCATTTATAATTATTCATTAAATTTGCACACTCAAAATTGAGGAGTACATAAATATTAAGAAGATGAGAAAAGGAATACATCCGGAGAACTATAGATTAGTCGCTTTTAAAGATATGTCAAACGACGAAGTCTTTATCACTAAATCGACTGCCGAAACCAAAGAGACTTTGGAAGTGGAAGGTGTTGAATATCCTTTAGTGAAATTAGAAATTTCAAGAACGTCGCATCCTTTCTATACTGGTAAGTCTAAGCTTATCGATACAGCAGGACGTATTGACAAGTTCAAGAACAAATACGCCAAGTTTAAAAAGGAAGCCGTTAAGGAGGAAGAATAATCCCCCTAGCCATATATTTTACAAAACCTTCGAGTGATCGAAGGTTTTTTTATTTCAGACCTCTTGAAATTGTATATTTGTGATACATTCAAAAGCTAGTATGAATTATATTCTATTCGACGGCAACGTCCGTAATCAGTTACTACCTTTCACTTTTACACGCCCTGTGGCCGACATTCGTTGCGGTATTCTTACCATTCGTGAAAAATGGGAGAAGCAACTGGGTTTTACTACTACGACTGTGACCGAAGACTACTTGGCCGAGAAATGGCCTATGGTGGAACTGGAATCGAATATTCTTATCAATGCTTCTTTTATTCCTTCGGAAAACCTAGCGAACATCGTAAAAGGTCTGTCCGAAAATCAGGCGTTATTCTTTGATGACGAACCTATCGCATTCTTCTCTTCGGAAGGGCAAGAAATCGATTTCGATTCTTTTGAGGTTATTCAGTATTCTCATGACGATGTGTTAAGAATTGAGCATACTTGGGACATCTTTGCCAAAAATCATGAAGCGATTCAACGAGATTTCGACTTAATTACTAAGGGAAGAAAATCACAACCTATTCCGGAAGGCGTAATGGTTCAGAATCCGAAGAATGTTTTTATCGAGGAGGGAGCGAAAATTCATTTTTGCTCATTAAACGCTTCAGATGGTCCTATATACATTGGTAAAGACTCCGAAATCATGGAAGGGTCTCTTATTCGTGGCCCTTTTGCGCTTTGCGAGGGCTCGACCGTAAAAATGGGCTCTAAAATCTATACGGGAACTACCATAGGACCTTTTTCCAAAATAGGAGGAGAAGTCAATAACTCTGTACTGTTTTCATACTCCAACAAAGGTCATGACGGGTTTCTGGGAAATTCGGTATTAGGGGAATGGTGCAATATTGGTGCCGACACCAATACTTCCAATATGAAGAACAATTATGCGGAAGTTCGGCTTTGGGATTACGAAACCGAAGGTTTTGCCAAGACCGGCCGTCAATTTTGCGGCTTAATGATGGGCGACCACAGTAAATGTGGAATCAACACCATGTTCAATACCGGAACAGTAATTGGTGTGAGCGCAAATATCTTTGGAAGCGGATTCCCACGCAATTTTATTCCAAGTTTTAGTTGGGGAGGAGCCTCGGGAACCACTATTTACAAAACCATCAAAGCCTTCGAAACCGCAAAGGAAATGATGGCACGCCGAAATGTTGAGTTCGATGAAATTGAAGCCAAGATTTTGGAACATGTTTTTGAAGAAACTTCTAAGTTTAGAAGGAGCTAATCTTAGAAGTTCGGATTAGGAGTAAACATCTCTACGTCCATTGAATTAGCAAAAACGATAAGCAAAATCACCACCAAAACTGTAATTCCAAAAACTAGGAGACGCATTTGAAGACGACGTTTTCTCTCGAACTTCATTCTTTCAAATAGATCTTTTTGAAACTGAGCATACTCGTGGCTCTTCATCTGCATATGATCCTCCATTTGACCATATTTATGCGATGAGGTTTTGTTCTCCTTATCGAACAACTTCTTGCGCTTTCCGCGAAGCAGATCGTTGTTCTTTAGAGCCGTGATCATTCCTTGTCCGCCGTAGCCCATGATTGAAAGGTTTAAAATATAAGTCTGGTAAAGGATATAAATTGTTACATCAGGGGGATTTCTTGACTCGTTTCAGAAATAAAAAGTTCTGCGGATTAATACCTAATCCTGTCACATCCTTATTCACAAAACGAATCGCCATATCGTAAAAAAGTGGAACTACAGGTGCTTCTTCCACAATTAAGGAGTCCATTTGAGTGTAGAGTAGTTTTCTTTCTGAAATATCTGTAACCGACAAAGCCGAATTGTACAAACTATCCAGAGCTTCATTTTTAAAATGTGTGTAGTTTGGGCCATTAGGGGTGAAGTTCGGACTGTAGAACAGGCTCAAATAATTTTCGGCATCGGGGTAATCGGCTACCCAACTGGCTCGAAAGATATCCAACTCTCCGGTACTTTTCATTTGCCGAAGTGTCGACGGCGGAACCACATCGATAGTTACCGAAACTCCTATTTTTTCTAATTCTCTCTGCACATACTCGCAAATATCTAAATACTGACTATTCGTACCAATCACGATTTCAGGTTCTGTGTCTCCCGTTTCTGAAATGTACGTATTGACTAATTCTCTTGCTTTTTCCGGTTGATATGAATAACCATCTATAGCATCGAAACCTGGCAATCCTTTTGGAATAAAGCCATGTTCGGCGGGAATTCCCATCCCGTTTCGCAAATAAGTCACCATTTTTCTTCTGTCAAATCCGAAGTTGACCGCCTGCCGTAAGGCTTTGGATTTAATCTCGGGAGTTTCGGCCCCCATAAAGAACCCAAGGTATTCTGTATTTAAATAAGGACATGTGAGCAGTTTCGCTCGATCTTTATATTTCTCCTGAAGCAATCCTTTTGAAGTAAGGATTTCGTCTTTGTAGCTGTTGTCTAAACCAGAGATAAAGTCAATTTTCCCTTGAGCGAATTGCAAGAACTCACTTTGTTTATCGGGTAAAAAAGTGATGGCCACGGCCTCTAAATACGGCAATTGCATCCCTTCTTCATCTCTTTCGAAGTACAACGGATTTCTCCTCAGTACCAACTTTACATTTTCCTCCCAAAGTTTAAACTGAAATGGGCCTGTCCCCACCGGATTTCTTCGGAATGTATTTCCGTAAAAATCTACGGCCTCTTTTGGAACCACAGAGCAATAGCGCATGGACAATAATCCTAAGAAAGCCGGGAAAGGCTGTTTTAGTTGAATAACGAAAGTCGTATCGGTCGTGGCTTTAAAGTAATCGACATTTTGTAACACCCAACTTCCGGGCGAAGCAACGTCGGGATCGAGCAAACGGTTGAAACTATATTCGAAATCGGACGCCACAACGGTTCTCGTCGAATCTTCTCCAAACAAAGAATTCTTATGATAATAAACATCCTTTCTTAGGTTGAAAGTATAGGTGAAGGTACTGTCGTTAATCTCCTACGATTTGGCAATATCCGGCTGAATGTTCAGTGAATCGTCCAGTTGTACTAATCCGTTGAACAATTGATTGGTGGGCCATATATTCTGCGGATTTCTGGCGAAAGCGGGATCCAGGGAACTTATGT
>JABDKT010000183.1 GCA_013002065.1 Flavobacteriaceae bacterium | reverse complement strand
TCTCTAAGTGCTTCGAAGGTTTTGTATATAGCCCCGGCATCTATGACCTCAGGATTTGTTTGTTTCTCACCATGATTAAAAGGTTGCTCCAAGACAAATTGGGGACGATCGAATTCGTTCGAACGGTATTCACTGGAAGAACGATTAAAGAAGTTAAGCGTTGAAGCTATTCCTGCGTAGGCATTTGTGATTTCCAACAAAGAACTTTCAGCACCACCAAGAATTAGAGAGAGACCATAATAATTAGCCGGTTTGTTTATTTTTCTGAAGTTCATTTCCTGCAATCGGTTGTGAAATCTGGGAAGACCATATTTTCTCAACAAGCGTACTGCCGGAATGTTTAGTGATCTCGAAAGAGCTTCATTGGCCGGAACCGCACCGTTGTATGAATTGTCAAAATTGGTAGGGTTATAACCATTGATTACCGTCGGCACATCCGCAACCAAACTGTTGGGTAGTAAATCACCTCCGCTCAATGCCGAAGCATAAAGGAATGGTTTTAAAATGCTTCCGGTACTGCGGGATCTATTGATTATATCTACGAAATTACTGTGATCATTGGTGGTTGGAGCATTTCCTACGTATGCCAGCACTTCACGAGTATCCACATCCAATAAAAGTACGGCTAGATTGTTTATTTCATTTTGGCGAAGTTGAAAGTGGTGTTCTTTGGTGATTGCATTTATGTTTTGCTGAAATTGATAATTAATGGTGGTGCTAATCTGTTCCCCTGAGTATTCAGTTTTCAGTTTATCCAGCAAATGACTTGCCACTTGAGGCAACGGATAAGGTTTTCCGGGTAGTGGCTCGGAGATGGCTAAATCATAAGTTAATTCATCAATTTTTCCATTCTCAAAAAGTTTGGTTAGCAGCCTATCCCGTTTGGCTAGGAAGATAGGTTCGTTCTTCCCGGGGAATATTAAGGACGGAGCGTTGGGGAGGACAGCTAATGCTGCTGCTTGCCCCCAACTCAACTGGTGAGAAGGTATTCCGAAGTATCGCCAGGACGCAGTCTCTAACCCAACCACATTACCTCCAAAGGGCGCATAACTGGCATAATAAGTCAAAATTTCGTCCTTGGTATAGCCTGCCTCTAGGCGTGTTGCCATAAATATTTCCACGACTTTTTCGGTATAGGAACGTTTTTGATTCTTTCGGGACAATCGGATTACCTGCTGTGTCAACGTACTTCCGCCACGTCGTTTATCGGTTGTCAAATTTTGCCAAAGTGCCTTCGCCATGGACACTGGGTTAAATCCCGGATGTTTATAAAAATGCTCATCCTCGAATAGCAGTATCGATTCCTTAAATCTTTCAGGCACCGAATCCATTTTGGGGAAACGCCACTGTCCGTCCTCGGCAATTCGAGCGCCTAACATTTTACCCTCACGGCTGTGAATCACCGTGGAATTTTCATCTTGAAATAAAGGCTTCGGAAGACAAAATAGCCATACCAGAAACAAAATGGAAAGCAATGAAAACTTCCACTTATGTTTCCGAAGTAACCTTAAAAATGATTTTACAAAGTGATTCATCTTATTGTTTTATTTCCACCCACATTCCGGAATTTCTAGCATAATAATTATTGTCGTACATCGCTTCCACTTGTGTGCCAGGCAAATAATAGGTGCCTAGGTAAGAAGCATTGAGTTTGACTGTAAATGTTTTGGACTTTCCACCTCTCAAGTCAAAATAGAAATTCACTCTATCGTCTCTAATATCTGTGTAACGAGCGCTACCTTTGGCTCCACCTCCTAATTCGGTGAAGCTGGTATTAACAATCTCCCAGCCTCCCGGAAAAATTTTGGTTAACGCAACGTTATCGATATAATCACTCGAGGTGTTGGTCACCACTACCTTAGCAAAAATCTCAAATCCTTGCCGAAGTGATTTTATATCCAAAGTATTCCCTTCTCCGTCGAGATATTCACTTTGTATACTAATGTTTTTACGTTCGGCCAATTCCTTTCCTAAAGGCAATTTACCTTTCTTTATCAAAGTAACATATACATTATTGTCCTTTGAATTTACTACCGTTACTTGATTGCTACCCATCTTTATCTTGAGGTCTCTTTGAGCAATGGCACGATCGGATTGAAGTGAATTAGATTTATCATCTTGGCTATAACTAAGCGATAAAGATTTTCCACCGTTCTTAATGACCATCTTCGCCATGGCTAATAATCCATACGCGGTTTCCTGCGTGCTATACCATCTTTGAGAGGATAATTCCTTAGCCAATGAAATGGCGAGGTCGCGTTGTTTTGCATCGCCCATTACCACCATTGTTTCCAAAGCCATAGCTTTATTTCGGAAAGGGGAGCCGTAAGTGCGATAGTCGTAATTATTGGGTTTGAAATTAATATTGGCTGTTTTTGCAATCTCTTCTGCCACTTTTTTCTTTCCTGCAAGTGCATAGGCAGCGGCCAATCTCCATTTGGCATCATTACTCAGGTTTTTAGATTCCCGCAAGCGATTCATCGCCGCTAATTCGGGTTGTTGGGCCAGAGCGAGGGTATATAATCGATACGCCTGATTCAAACTCGAATTATACGAAGTGCTATTTGCCCTCCATTGTCTCGCCGCTGTTTTCTGGTATCGCAACCAGTTTTCAAGGAATGTAATTGGGAGCACATATCCTTTCTTTTGAGCTTCCAGCATAAAGTGACCCGCATAGTTGGTTCCCCAATCGTCGGCATCGCGTTCTCCCGGCCAGTAACTAAGTCCGCCATTTCCAATTTGAAAGTTTCCAAGCCTGCGAATCGCCGCTTCAATATTATTATTGATCGCCTTTTTCTTATCGAAGGTAATATCCATTATATCGTCCAAAAACAATTGCGGAAAGGCTCCCGAAGTGGTTTGCTCGATACATCCGTGCGGATATCGAATAAGATATCCCAAACGTTTATCGATGTCCATGGGCGGTAGCGTAGAAAACTCTAAAGTGGCTCCGTTGGTTCCTGCAACTCCAAAAGTTTCGAAATTTATCTCCTGAGTCTGATTGCCTGAAAGTGTAAAATATTCTGTGGTTTGCGTTATCGGATTGGGATTCTCAACATCGATCTCTACCGAATATTTCGCAGTTTCTCCACTTCCGCTTGCCAGAATTTCTATGGTTTGAAATTGTGCGGCAGGAAGTACTTCAAACTCAAAATTTACGATTTGTTCTCCGGGTTCATTAAAATTAATTTGCTTCGAACTGCCGTTAATAGGTTTCAAAGCATCTCCTGTTTTAATGGAAATATTAGCTGTTTTTACCTTCTTTTCCATGGCGAAAACGGTAACTGGCAGGGTCACTTTTTCTCCTGGAGACAGCTTTCTGGGCAAAGAAGCCAAGACCATTAATGGCTTTCTCACCGGAGTAGTTTTATCTGTTTTTCCATAGGAATTATTATCATTATCACCGGCTATTACCATCGTTCGGACAGATCCCACATAATTGGGCATAGTGATTTGATGTTCGGCCGATTTGCCTTTGGCGAGAGTAAAAGGGCCAAGGAAGCGTACCACAGGTTTAAAGCGATCGGCTTTCCTGTTTTTGGCTCCGGCTGCATCGTCGCCACCACCTACTGCGTATATATTGTCCACAGTTCCAGAATAAGCACCAATAACATAATCGTAAATGTCGAAGGTTTTAACTCCCAAAGCTTCTCGTGTGTAAAAGGCCTCATGGATTTTAGGCGTAGAGAAACGAGTTAAGTCGAGCAGTCCCTCATCCACAACGGCAATGGTATATGTCATTGCCTTGTTATCCTCTTCGGAAATTTTAACGCTGAATGTTTCTTCAGGGCGAAGAACATCGGGCATTTCCAATGTCGGATTTAAAACCGTGCTCGGATCTTCCACCGAAATAGGAACCACACCATACAAGCGTATGGGCAGATCATTTTTAGTCTGTTCATGTGGTTGGAGTAACGAAATGTTCACATAAACATTGGGTGCCATCACATTCGATATTGGGATATTTACAGCGGTTTCACCTTCTTTGGTCTCTACCCATTGGGTGGAAAGAACTTCAGTTCCGTTTTCAATGCTAATTAAGGCTCTGCCTTCCCCTCCGGAAGGGAAATTAATCACTGCTTCTTCACCTACTTTGTATTTCTCCTTATCGGTAGCGAAAATGAGCATTTTAGCACTTTCCGAATCTCCCCCCGCGGGGCGGTTCCACCAATTCCGGTAAAAATATGTAATGCGTCCAGTAGCATGACCCGATGCTTTGTCTTTTACCCTTATTAGATATCGGCCACCATCATTTTCCGGGACATTTATAGTGAATTTCCCTTGGCCTTTACTATTGGTTTTAACCGTAAAAGTTTTAAAAGGCTTATGTACGGTGGCATTTTCGTAGCGCGATAAATTATCGGAACCACGGTTCCACCACCAACGCCATTCGATTCGAAATACCTCGATTTCCAACTCTCTGTTCGCTGCGGCTTTACCTTGTGCATTTACGGTGGCCACCTCAAATTCTGTGTTAGTATCTGTAAAATAAGATCCATAGCTATGAGGATTTGGCGACCTCAAGCCCACAAAATGAGAAAAAGGAGCCAAATTCTTAGAAAAAACATCGATGGAAAAGTCACCCCCGCCTTCAAAGACTTTGGTGAGAAAAGTGGCCCGTAACATTCCCGGAGCCTTGCCACTTATTTCCAAATTCT
The DNA here is from genome assembly GCA_013002065.1 of Flavobacteriaceae bacterium. GTDB lineage: Bacteria > Bacteroidota > Bacteroidia > Flavobacteriales > Flavobacteriaceae > Aureisphaera. Next base: position 164 of record JABDKT010000183.1, on the reverse strand, counting down.
TACTAAAATTGGTACTTCCTTCCGACGAAAGTGTAGTATTCAACACTGGAATCTCAACTTCACTAAACGTCCTTACGGGATCGGTGAATTTGTAACCAATATAGTCTTTAAATGCTGTCGAAGTAGTCCTGAGCGTTGCATCCATTTCGATTTTGAGGTTCCGA
>JABDKT010000163.1 GCA_013002065.1 Flavobacteriaceae bacterium | reverse complement strand
CTCTACCCCTGAGCTACACCGGCTTAATGGGTTGTTGGCTTAGCGCTTATGTCGCTTCAAGCAACGGCAAAACTCCAACACTAATCCAATTTAGCATCAAAGTTTTAAATGAGCGGGAGACCGGGTTCGAACCGGCGACATTCAGCTTGGAAGGCTGACGCTCTACCAACTGAGCTACTCCCGCTTTTATAGACTCTGAAGTCATTCAGAACCTTATTTCAATATGTCAAATTTTAGAGTTTTTCCCCTCTAAAATGGGTGCAAAGGTAGTGATTTTTTGTTTCGTTTCAAAATGTGCGAACGCATTTTAAAAGCCTTCTCGACACCAACTTTTTGTTTCAGATTCCCACCTATTATAAGCCTTGCAACTCCTTCGAATTTGCTTCGTAGTTCGCAGTCGTGATCCGTTTTGGATTATTCGCTACGCTCATGATCTAGGATTATTCGCTACGCTCATGATCCTAATAGGGGGACCCTTAACAAAGATTTTTCTCGTGGCCTTAAGAAAGCGAGCTTTCTACGTCCACTCTAAAAATCTTTGTGGGGAGAGCAGGATTCGAACCTGCGAAGGTAAAAACCAACAGATTTACAGTCTGTCCTCGTTGGCCGCTTGAGTATCTCCCCTTGCAATTTTTTCAGTATTTCTATGAACTTTTCATAGCCGATGGAGGGACTCCCTTCGACTAAGCTCAGGATAAACTTCTCGTCCCATATTTGGCTCTAACCAAACTATCCTAATTTTCACTTTTTCAAGAGCCGATGGAGGGACTCGAACCCACGACCTGCTGATTACAAATCAGCTGCTCTAGCCAGCTGAGCTACATCGGCCTTTTCAATGCCTTTTTTACTAAATTTTCAGCATAAAAAAGTCCGCTATTTCTAACGGACTGCAAATGTATATAAATTATTTATTCTAAAAAACTTTTTCTGAAAAATTTCATCAGGCATGAGCCCTCTGTTTTTCTTTTCTCTTTTTAAGTTGTCTTTCCAAAGAATGAACACATTCGTCGGTGGCTGCTTCAAAGGTTTTCGCTCCTTTTTTTACTATGAGTTCACTTCCTGGAACATTCAGCAAAATTTCGGTGATTTTGTTTTGTTTTTCACTCGTATTTTGAACTTTTAAATAAACGTTGGCTGAGATGATTCGATCGTAGAATTGTTCTAACTTTGAAAGCTTCTTTTCGATGAAGTTTATCAGTTTAACATCGGCAACAAAATTCGGGGTTTGCACATTCACTTTCATACACAAATGTTTTAAAAGTTAATAGTTATTTTGAATTACGGGGATGGGAGTCTTTGTAAACCTGTTTTAATTGAGCTACACTGTTATGCGTATATACCTGTGTAGATGCCAAACTCGCATGCCCTAGCAGTTCCTTAACTGCATTTAAATCTGCACCTTCGTTTAATAGATGCGTCGCAAAAGAATGTCGTAAGATGTGAGGACTTTTCTTCACCTTTTCTGATGCCTTACTAAAATAGGAATTTATAACTCGGTAAACAAGTGTTTCATAGATTTTAACGCCCTTCTTAGACAGCAGCAAAAAGTCCTTGTCCAAAATTTTTTCAAGCCGGGTACGCTCTGCCAAGTATTTTCGAATACTCACTGATATAGAGGGAAGTAAAGGAATGATTCGCTCTTTATTGCGCTTACCCAAAACTTTGATCGTCCCCGTATTTAAATCTACATCATTTAACTTCAAGGCAACCAGTTCGGCCCTTCTCATGCCCGTGGCATAGAACAGTTCGACTATGAGCTTGTTCCTCAATCCCTCAAAACCTTCTTCTTCATCCAACATTTTTATCACCGCATCAATTTCTTTTTCTGAAAATGGCACTTGAATTTTTTTGGAGGTTTTTAAAGCCTTGTGCTTTGCCAGAGGGTTTTCTGAAATCTGGTGAGTCTTCAGAAGAAATTTGTAGTAAGATTTTAATGAAGAAACTTTACGATTTACTGTCCTGTTCGATATTCCGGAATCTACCAACGAAACTATCCAGCTTCTAATAAGGGTGTATGGAATGCTCTTTATTTCTGAAACTTGATAATCTTCAACAGCAAAAGCCAAAAATGAATTCAAGTCTTTTAAATATGCCGTGACCGTATGAGGGGAATAATTCTTCTCATGCTGAAGATATGAGGTAAAGTCGGTAAAGGGCATATAAAAATCCGTTGGTGCTTAAAATTAAACAATCCAACGGATTTTACATATTTACATGAAAGAAAATCTTAAATTTCTTCCTGATCTCTAAGTGTCTGGATGTACTGAGCTTTTTGAATTTCGGCTCTTCGCTTTACAGAAGGCTTCGTAAACTGTTGTCTCTTACGTAGCTGACGCATAGTTCCCGTTCTATCAAACTTACGTTTGAAACGTTTTAGCGCTCTATCGATATTTTCTCCGTCTTTTACTGGTATTATTAACATAGTGTCATCACCTCCTCTCTTTTGGGACGGCAAATATAGAAAGTAATTTAGAATCCTCCCAACAGTATGATAAAAATTATTGTTTAAACAAGGACGCTCTTTTACTTAAATCGTAAATCAACTTCTCTTCTTCTTCACTTTCCAATAAAACATTGTAATTCTTCCAAAACTCTTTATTGTAAGGCCTAGGCGAAAAGATATCATCCGACCATTCCTTTCTCAATGCCTCTTCAACCGCGGCAGAATCCTGAATGATTTCAGTAAACAATATTTCTTGAATGGTATAATAAAATTGTTCGTCCTTATCAAAACCGGGTTCCTTCTCCTTCTTTTCCTTATCGGAAGAACGATCTCCAATCTGGACTAACTTCGGAGTTTCATAATAGATGTAATTGGGATACATCTTATCATTATACTCCTTATAGGTGAGCACCAGCTTATGATTTGTTTGAGTACCAAACAAACTCTTGCTTCTTCTTTTTTGTACTTCGGAAGCAGCTACCAATTCATACTCGATCTTCTTAAAGGCGTAGTTATCGTAATAAATATACAACCACCCCTTAGCCTCAAATCCTTCGTTATATACATTGCGAGTTCCCAGTCCTACGTAATCTGTACTTTCCGAAATTTTGATCTTATATAGTTTTCGGCCATCATCCACCAAAATGGTGTCTAATTCAAATTGATGTTTTTCCAACATATTATCTCCAAACAAAGCTTGTCTTGCATTAGAGTTTCTAATCAAATTGAGTCGTCCCTTAAATAGGTTTTCTAGTCCGTTGATTCTACTGTCATTCCATTTTATAGCATTCACCAAAGAGGAAGTCGCTATGGTATCTCTTCTCAAATTTTTTGCTCGTAAGCTTCGATTGTTCGTTCTGTTTTTGAGATATGCGGCATAGGCAAAAAGGCTATCCACATCTCTCAAGTCATAACTCTTCCTATTTTCATCCACATTAATCTTTAGGTTTTCTTTGGACGAAGAAGCATAACTAGAGTCATAAAGTGTGAGTGCACTTTCAATGAGCCACTTATATTCTTTTTTATTCCTTTCTTTATGTCTTAAGAATCCCTTTTGAAGATAAGGCATTTCGGGCATGTTTTTATCCAGTCTGTCTATGGCTTTTTCTACAATTCCATTTCCAGTGGTTGGTCTTGGATCTGCGATTAAGATAACCTCATCCAAAGAAGCAATATCTTCTTCGAGAAAGATGTCTTCCGACGAATCGAATTCGGCAATGGTGGTTTTAAAACTCTTGTATCCAATGGAGGAAATAATAAGGGTGTCGTTGACAAATTCACGTGGTACTAACAAGACGAATTTTCCATCCGAATTACTAATGGTTCCTACCGTGGTATTCTGTATATAAATACTTGCGCTCTCGATGGGCAAATAGGTAGTGAAGTCAACAATTTTATTTCGTAGTTCTGTTTGCGAAAAAGCACTTAAACTGAAAAGTAAGGCCAGTGTGCTTAGTAATAGTTTCGAATAACTGAAGTTCATACAATATCTAATTAGGTTAAGAAGATCCATAGTTTGGGTTCCACAAATCTATGTATTTTATTAGATATTATGTAGCCGGCTTGTACTCCTTACCGTCGATCACCATTTTTGCAATGATCTCACGCAGTATTTCTGAAGTACCACCTCCTATGGGTCCTAATCTGCTGTCTCTCAAATTTCGGGCCAAAGGGTATTCTTCTATATAACCATAACCTCCCAACAATTGAAGACAATCGTAGGCTACCTCATCTGCCACCTTGGTGGAAAGCAATTTAGCCATACTCGCTTCCTTTACTACATATTCTTCATTCCCCAAACGCTGTGCGGTCACATAATTGAATGTTTTACACATTTCGATTTCACTTGCCATTTGGGCCACTCGATGTCGCAAAGCCTGAAACTTGTCTAAAGACTTTCCAAATGCCGTACGGTCTTTCATGTATTGTATGGTATACTCCAAAGCCCATTCACTTCGGGCATGTGCATTAATGGCCATGACCAAACGTTCTAAAGCAAGATGCTGCATCAAGTAGTTGAATCCTAAATTTTCTTCTCCCAATAGATTAGCCGCCGGAATTTTCACATTATCAAAGGCGATTTCTCCAGTGTCGCTCGCTCGCCAGCCTAATTTATCAAGCTTGGTAGCCGAAATACCGGCTGTATCCCTATCCATGATAAACATGCTTATTCCTTTACTTCCCAACTCCGGACTGGTTTTGGCAGAAACTACTAAGTAATCGCTATATACTCCGTTAGTAATGAAAGTTTTAGAACCGTTGATGATATAATGGTCACCCTCTCTCACGGCTGTGGTTCTCATTCCTGAAACATCACTTCCGCCAAAGGGTTCGGATATACACAGACATCCAATTTTCTTACCGGCAATACTATCGGGCAAATACTTTTCTTTGATCTCTTCACTTCCTTCAGCGAGTACATGCGTCATCGCTAAATAAGGATGTACCCACATGGCAGCGGCAAACCCTCCCGACTGCACTTTTTGAAGCTCTTCCAAATAAATAACGAGGTAGAATATATCCAAATCGAGCCCTCCATACTTTTCCGGATAGGAAATTCCGAAATAGCCCATTTCCCCCATCTTTTCCCAAATGAATCGATCGATATTACCGGTCTTTTCCCAAGTGTCTATGTGCGGGCTGACTTCCTTTTTTAAAAAATCCTGAAAACTTTTTCGAAAGAATTCATGCTCTTCCGTGAAATACAAACTATTCATTCACAATGTTTTAATGTTGCTGAAGAAAATACTTGAAAAAGTAGATTGGTGAGATTGTTTTATTCAGCAAACAAATATAACTCAATTAGCTTTAATTTTCGGGGGGTAAGCTCCTCTATTTTCGATAATTCGGAAAGGGAAGATACGCCTTCGTGTAGCCTAACGAACTCCCAAATTTTCTTTGCCAACTCAAAATTGATCCCTGGAACGGTAGCAATATCCGAGGCAGAAGATGTATTTATGTTTATTTCTGAAATTTTACGCGGATTCCTAACGGTGAAGTTCTTCTCAATTTGTGCTATCGCTTCCGGCTTGAGTCCCCAGACCGAATGGAGCTCATCCAAATGATGAAAACTTCCTAGCTTATTTCTGAAATTGACAATTCGATTACTTAGTGCCGGCCCTATCCCATAAACCTCTTGTAACTGTTCTATGGTGGCAGTATTCAAGTCTAGTTTTTGAGCTTCTGTTTTTTCTTCCGAAGAAAAATAAGATGGTCGTCTTTTGGGTTTTGAAACCCAATCGGGAAACTTAAAATTCGAACTTATAATCTCTAAAAGTGAATCGGAAACACCTGTAACTCTTTGAAAATCATGTTTCGAATTGACCCATTGATCCTTCTCACGAAATGCCTTCAGTTTATCGAACTGTTCAGGTGTCATTCCCAAGGTATAGGCTTTGTAATCGGTAATGAAATTTGGATTGAAAGGGTAGATTTTGTGTTGCTTCTCTTCAAGCGCCAAAATCTTCATCGAATCGATTTGTTGTTGAACTTGTTTTATTTCCGAAGAAGAAAAAGAAAAGACCATCTCATTCGATGGATGAT
>JABDKT010000264.1 GCA_013002065.1 Flavobacteriaceae bacterium | reverse complement strand
TCCATTTTAAGGAGCGTTTCAGAAATAGAACCTTTCACCGGAATCACAGGTTTTCCTAAAATTTTATAGCGTTTAGAATCCATGTTATTGGTGACAAAACCCACCAGATTAAAAGGCAAATTAGATTCTGTGGTTATCGCTTTACCCAACGAGATCGTGTGATCATCTACTCCTATAATCGCCACATTCTTGTTATAGCTGCGAGAGGCAAGGTTTTTCAAGAATTGGTAACTCTCTTTAACCACTATCCGAAATAGTAGCATTAAGGAGAATGAAAGCAACATAAAAATAAAGAGGAAAGTGTTTAAAAACACCTTATTTCCTGTCACTCCATCATAAATTGTATTGAATATAAACAGCGTAGCGGCTGTCATTAACGAAGAGAACGCCAACTTTTTAATATCGGTGAAGGTGGAATGTCTAATGATCCCTGAGTAGGTCTTAAATAGGAAGAAAGAGCAGATATTAACTACCGTAATGATTAGTCCCTGCTGAAAAACACTTAACTCATCATGAAAATTTATAGGAGTGCCTAAAAGGATGAAATACACCAGTATAAGTGAAACTACCACTAAAACTGCGTCAATTACCACGACCATCCATCTGGGTAAATAGCGCTGGTCTAACAGTTTCAGTTTGTTATCGCCCGTATAAAGCTGATTAAAAAAGGTATTTGTCGTTTTCACTTTAAGGAGATTCGGGTGTATAAATATAGGGATTATCTAGACGAAATGCTTCAATACTTCCTTTATCCTTTGTTTTTCTGAATCGGTTAAATTTGATCCCGAGGGTAAACATAGACCATTTTTGAATAATTCTTCGGAAATAGAACCGCCATAAAAGGGTGAATTTCTAAAAATAGGTTGCAAATGCATGGGTTTCCACAAGGGTCTAGACTCAATGTTTTGAACTTCCAAAGCCAATCGGATGTCTTCTGAAGTGAATTTGTTATTTGATTTAATTTGCAAACAACTCAACCAATGATTCGATCGATACGCTTCCGAAGGCTCAGAGAAAACTGAAACCTTTTCACTTTCAGCAAAAATATCCTTGTAAAATTGATGCATGTCTCTTCTCAATCCAACATGTTTGTCTAAGACCTCCATTTGACCGCGTCCAATCCCAGCGCAAATATTACTCAGTCTATAATTGTATCCTATTTGCGAATGCTCATAATGCGGTGCCTTTTCCCTTGCCTGAGTCGCTAAAAAAATTGCTCTTTCTTTATGTTTACTTTCTTTTGACACCAAGGCGCCCCCTCCCGATGTTGTAATAATCTTATTTCCGTTAAAGGACAACACCGAAAGATCCCCAAACGTGCCGCAGGGCTTGTTTCGATAATAACTTCCAAGAGCCTCCGCACTATCCTCCACTAATGGGATATCGTATTTATTACATACTTCAGTAATTTCATCAACCTTGAATGGCATCCCGTACAAGTGAACACCAATCACAACTTTTGGTTTTTTACCTTTTGCTATTCGATCCTTGATGGCTGTTTCCAAATGAATTGGACACATATTCCAGGTTTCCTTTTCGGAATCCACGAAAACGGGTGTAGCTCCCAGATAAACAATTGGATTCGCCGAAGCTGAAAAAGTCATACTCTGACAAATAACCTCGTCACCCTGTTCAACACCCAACATCACCAAGGCCAAATGTATCGTCGCCGTACCCGAACTCAAGGAGGCGACAAAAGATTTGTTGCCTAAATATTCTTCCAACGACTTTTCGAAAGCTTCTACATTGGGACCCAGAGGAGCTATCCAATTGGTATCAAAAGCTTCTTTTACATATTTTTCCTCGGTTCCACCCATATGAGGTGAGGAGAGATAAATTCTGGAATCAATCATAGTTATTGTTTTGGCGCTCGATAAATAGGGAAATAATCGCTGTTTTCAACTCCATTTTGAGCTGCCAATTCATCATATTTTGTTTTACTAGCAATATATTGCCAAGTTTTAAACTGAAAAAAGTCTTTGGAAAACCCCGATTTAAAACGAAAAAGAGAGTCTTCATCACTTCCTCCCACGCCACCACCTAAATGTAGTAATTCTAAACCTAATTCGTTGGCGATTAACCTCGCTTCATCCAGAATTAACTTCATAGGCGTATCGTATACATAATCTTCCTTAGTTCCGGCGAGATGGTATTGCATAAATCCGTTGGCAATGGTAAAGATGGCACCTGCTGTTATTTCACCCTCTTTCATCGCCAGCAGAAGCTTCGTGTCATAGTCGGGAGCAGTAAGAATACTCCGGAAATAGGCCTCATCAAAATAATAGTACTGAGATGCCTCTACTCTATTCATGGTCTCTTTGTAAATCTCAACAAATACTTTCAATTGGTCTTCCGAAGTGGCCTCTATTACCGAATAACCTTTTTTCTTTCTCAATTGATTGATTTCACTCTTATTCGATTTTCGGTATTGTTGTCTTTGTTCTTCGGGAGTTTTAGCTAAATCAATAGCCACTGTCTTATTCACCTCTCGTATGGCACCATATTCTTGAAAGACCTTTTCCGAAGCAATAAGCGGATGCAGTCTTGAGAAGGCAGCAACGACATTTTCTCTTTTAAAAAAGGCATCTAACTCTTGCTGAAATGAACTAATTAGCGTTTCAGGAATTTCAGAAAAACTAAGATTACTCAACGCACCTACATATCCATAGGTCGAAGTGCAGTCGAAATAAGACGAGCCATCAATTTCTCGAATCACTAGAGGCAAACCAATAAAATTGCCTCCTTGCTCAACAATAAATAATAAAGGTCGAAAGTTATTGGAAGTCGTCTCCAAAACATGATAAGAGGCCGTGTGATAAAAGTCAAACTTCTCCGACTTATTTACATATTCGTTCCAAGAAGGATTATCAATATCGATTTCCAGTACTCTACTCATCAATGGTATAACTATTTATTATTTGGGCCATTTTTTTGATATCGTCTTGGTCGTACCGAAAATCCACATGAATAAAAACCAATCGTTCTTCAAGAAATAAGTCTTTTGCACTTCTTTGATTAGGCCATAAAATCGCAGGGAAAATCTTGTTTTCAATTAGATAGGTCGCAAATTTATTCCTGATTTCCGAAGTCAAGAATTTTAATGTCAATCCGAAATGGGCTCTGTTTTGTTCACTTCCCATCAAACTAAAATACTCACTTGTCTTTAGCTCATTACAAATTAATTCAAAGTTGCTTCGTTTCTCCAATAATATCGAAGGCACATCCAACGATTGAAGTATTTCAAGCGCCGCTTTTGGAAGTGCTATGTGCTCTGCTTCATCGAGTTGAACTTCTGTACTTACAAAAAGACTACGGTACTTATCCTTATCCACAATTTCCCCAGACAAGTACTTCCCTTTTAGCTGCATCGCTTCTATACGACGATCGCATAATGCATCGGTTGATTTATCACTAGAAACTGCCGTGATTTGTGTTAGTTCCTTTGAATAACAAAATCCACCTAGAGGCATTGGTAATTCTTTCCGAAGAGAACCAAAGACGAATTGAGCCTTACTTTTTTTAACCGCTAAAAGGTTGTGCGTAAGGTCTTCAATTACAGAAGCATGTTTAAAGGTCTTCATCTTCGCGGTTTCCATTCCGAAGTATGAAACGATAACTAAGGCGGTTTTTGATTGGTCCGGAACCGCTTCAAAATCGGTTTCCTGTAATGCAATCGGATTCGAGTTGTAGAATAAAATTTCTATTCCAAGCGCTTGAATAAAATGCGAAACTTCATGACAATAATAGCTTGGAAGATAAACTTCGGTCCAACCTAAATGATCCCGACCATATTTAACCAATTCAAAAAAAGCCGCTCTACCAGAAGCATAAAACTGAAAGAATGCATCGTCGAAAAACGAAATTTCGGAAGGGTCCATTTTCCATTCCGGAGCAACCGGTAGGTGGAAATCGGATCCGTATTCTTCTACCCTCATACTTTAATACCCCAAAGCTTTGGCTGGTTCGGCGAAATCGGAAGCCGTGAGACCCAAAATAATCATGTCCCACCAGGCATTCTTTCGGAAATAATAGTCCTTCTTCACACCTTCCTGCTTCCATCCGCATTTGTTCATATATAATCCCAGTGAAGCTTCATTATTCGCAATAATCGTAGTATCTAATCTTTTTAAGCCTAATTCTTCAAAGGCATATTTAGCAAGGGTCATCACCGTATCGGTTCCATATCCTTTTCCTCTAATTGTCGAATCACCCAAGAGCATTCCATGGAATGCATTACGGTCTTTCCAGTTAATTTCAACTAAATTGGCAACCCCTATAAGTTCACCCTTAAAAGTTTCAATCGCAAATCGCTGATTGTTGCTTTTCACACTTAAATTCTCATACCATTTCTGTTGATCCTGCATACTGGAGGGAAAATGCCAGCCACCCAACTTATAATTAATCTCGGGATCGTTCGACCATTTATTAATGGATTTAAGGTCCTCCTGCTCAATGGCACGTAATACAACTTTCTTACCAATAATATTCATACTTTATTTTTGAAATGGTTAGCATCCAAATTTCTACTTATCCCAATATCATCGACTTCGTCTACTGTTTGCCCGTGCACAATAGTCTTTGATTTAAATAAAACCGACTTGACAGTAAGTAGCAGTATTTTTAAATCTAATAAAAAAGACTGATTTTCAACATAATAGACATCGTTCTTGAAACGCTCACTAAACAACATGGTATTTCTACCCTTCGCTTGCGCTAAGCCGGTTATTCCCGGTCTAACAAGATGTCTTTTTCGTTGTTCGTCGGTGTACAAAGGTAAATATTCTGGAAGTAACGGTCGTGGTCCTACCAAACTCATCTCCCCTTTTAAAACATTCAATAACTGCGGAAGTTCATCTAGGGAAGTTTTTCGAACCAATTTTCCGAAGCCGGAAAGACGCTCGGCGTCGGGTAAAAGCAGTCCTTCAGAATCTTTATTATTATTCATCGTTCGAAATTTCACAATGGTGAATAATTTCTCATTTTTACCGGGTCTCACCTGATAAAAGAATGGCTCTCCTCTATTCACGAGGGTTAGTCCGATGAGCACAATCAAAAACAGCGGGCTCGCCACCAGAAATATAGCTAGCGCAAACAAGAAATCGGCAATCACTTTTATGAAATTACGATACACTTTTCAGTAGTCTTTGATATTCGGTTAGTAGGCCTTCCCAGATTAATTTCTGATTATATCGATCTACGATCATACTTCGGCAAAGATCACTACTTTTCTTTAATTCCGAAGAAAATAAGCAATCATTCATCGCAGTTTTGAGTTCTAATTCGTCCTTTGGTGGGATGATCCAACCATTTTGTCCTTGCTTAACAATTTCGTTACAACCATTAATATTGGTAACGATTGAAGGCAATTGCATGGCGCCGGCTTGCATCACCACATTGGGAAAACCTTCTCTGTACGAAGGAAAAACCAAAACATCGCTTATAGCAAAATAAGGTCGTACGTCTTGTTGAAAACCCACAGCAATTATATTTGGATTGGTTTCTATTTCCGAGGTGGTTTCTGGCAGGAGTGGGTCCAACTCTGGTTCTGCATCACCGAGCATCAACAATTTCACATTTTTGTTTTCTGCGGAAATATCTTTAAAAGCTGAAATAAGTTCATTGATTCCTTTATCGGTCACCAAACGCCCCACGAAAATAAAAACAAAGTCTTCTTCAGAGATTTTAAGCTCGTTTTTTAAGGCTAATTTCTGTGCTCCGGAAATGTGCTCCTGATTAAAATGATGCGTGTCAATTCCATTGGAGCTTCCATTCGCAATTATTGTAAGCTTCGCCGGTTGGGTAAACTTGTGTTTCAGAATAAAATCATACAATCCTTTGGAATTCGGATAGACGTGGGTCGCAGAGCGATAAGTTAATTTCTCGACTACATTAAGCACTTGGCGTTTAATTCCTTTTATTTCCATCAACGGCATGCCTGCCACGGTGTGAATTCTCAATTTGACTCCGGCCAATTTTGCGGCCAACATTCCTACGATTCCTGCCTTGGGTGTATGTGTATGAACGATATCGGGTCGTTCTTTTCGGAAGAGTCGGTACAATTGATAAACCGATCGTAAATCTTTTATGGGAGAAATCGTTCTTGTCATTTCTACTGCCACCGTCCTTATTCCTTCCTCCTGTGAAACATCCTCTAATTCTGATCCTGAACTGGAAACGCCCACCACCTCGAAATGCTCACTCATATACCGATGTTGCCCTTTCAGCAAAATTTTTAAAGAGCTGGGAACTGTTGTAATTCGTATGAGCTTTGGTTTAGACATGTTTGTTATATAGGGAAATATGTTTGTCTATCATCTTGTCAATACTATAATTCTGTGCCCGATCTACACATTTTTTAGCGATTTCCCGATAAAATTCTTCCGAATTCAATAAGTGAGTAATCGATGAAGCCAGTTCCTTTTTATTGCCAATTTCAAACAATATTCCTGCATCTTGAACTATATCTTTCAATCCGGGTACATTCGACGCAATGAAGGGTTTGCCACTAGCTAAAGCTTCTATACTAGACAATGATAGGCCTTCGTAATGAGTGGAAAGCACAATAATATCGGACATTTTTAGCAATCGAGGCACGTCCATTCTTATCCCCAAAAAGTGTATTCTATCATTTAAACCGAGCTCATTTACATATAATCTTGCCGCCTCCAATAATGGGCCATCACCTACAAGCAGTAAATGAACTTCGCTGGAAACATACGGCATGGCCGAGATTAGTGTAGTTTGATCTTTTTGTTCAGTAAAGCTGGAGACCTGAATGAGAACCTTGGCATTTTCCGGCATGGAAAAATCGTTGAGATTGGTGGGCGTTGCATTAATTACCGACTCCACATCAATTCCATTTTGTATGAATTCGAATCGGTCTTTTGGGAGATTAAGGTGCTGCCTTAGATTTTTATCTACTTCCGAAGAAATTGTTACCACGGTCTTGAATTGCTTATATACCCATTGGTCCATCCTTGATAAGAACCAATTATTTCGACGTCTATTAGAAGTATTGTGTTCGGTAAAAATTAGGGGTGTTTTTATTCTAAATAGGTATTTTGAAAACGCAGTCCAGTACAGTGCCGGAAACAAATGCACGTGTACTAGATCGTATCGCTCAAAATATTTCTTCAATCTGAAAATATGACCAGGATTGTATACCGAGCCCTTTCCAAGAACTATTATTTTACAATCACTTCGTTGGCGCAACGCTTCTACGAAAGGAAATTCAGATCCGTTTAGTAATAGCAAGTCCATTTCGAAGCCTCTTTCCCGGTATTTCGGGATCGATTCCAGCAAAAGTTTTTCGGCTCCACCAGTTGCTAGGCTATTGATTACTTGTAGAATCCGCATAGTTGGTGTTTAATTGAGTTGTGGTTGTATAATAATAAGCCCAGAAGCCAAAAATTAGAAAAAGAGGATAAAACATATTTTTCTGGCGGAGCATAATTCCGAGGTTTCCTAGGATTAGTGAAAAAGACAACGCACCCATCAGAAAAAATAAAATGGATCCTTTTATTAGGTAATTACCCTTTCGAAAGCTACGCCACGGATGATTTCTAAAGATTAAAAATGTAAATAGCAATAAGATCAAATTCTCAATCGAAGCGAGTATGGCCAATACGCTGTTGATATCAAAGAACAAGGGACGATACAAAAAAGTAAACACTTTTAAAGGATAGGGATAACCGGAAATATCGAGACCCGTACTAGAGTCTGCTTGATTAAGATTAGCCGCCTTCTTCGCCGTATAATTTTCAATGGTTGTTGTTTCCAAACTTTCCAATTGCACAAAGTCCATAACATAATTGAAGATCGAAGCGAAGGATGCGATAAAAATGGCGCCAATGAACAATTTCTGATATCCCTTAAGCCTACCATCCATTGTATAAGCTAAGCCAAAAGCTATGATAAGGAACATCGTAATATGAGGCCGAATGGTCAATGATAATACGACTGCTATTAGCAAACCGATAAATCGTTTTTTAAGATTGAGTAAAGAGTATGTAAATAGCGCGATACAAAGAAATAACAGGGTGTCTTTTCCTATCCCGGAAGACCAAAAATGCAGGTTGGGTAAAAACCATATCCAGGGAAATAACGGCACCCCAAACAACTTAAAATTTTCGAATACGCTAAAATCGGGAAAAAGGCTTTTTGTAATCTTGTAGAAATAAATAAAGCCTAGGTAACCCACTAAGGCGTAGATAATATTCCCGGTTAAAAATGACAGATCTAGTACGTTAGAAAAGAAATAATTTAAGAGATAAATGGTGCCTGAAGCCGAGCCTCGTTCGATCACATTCATTACAGCATTCAAATCATTATTCTTCGGAAAATCCCAATACACAATGGCGTCCCCACCACCCTGAGCAACCATGAAACTAAAAACAACGGCTACAACGAAATGATAAAAAAATAAGCGATTCAGGAACTTTTTATCTCGTCTATCAAATGAAAAGCCAGCATGCTTCAGATTGTAACCGATAATGAAAACAATAATTATAATGCAGACATCTAATAAACTCATATCCTTGAATGTACTTCAAAAAACTGATTTACTTTTTCCAAAGTTTCCTTTGTAAGTTGAATTTCGAAACCTTCTTCAGTACTGGTTGCTCTAAACAGCCATTGCTTAAAAGTATGACTAAATATTCGTGAAAAATAATCTTTCAACCCTAACTTCTTAAGCAAATAGAATAGCCCCTGAAATTTAGGCTTACGTGCCACATTCTTGTGCTCCAATTCATCAAACTGAAAACCAGTAATTTGTAAATGACCACTTAATTCTCCCAGTATACGTTTTGGGTTTGCTTTCAGCTCTTCAAAAGAAATGACCAGAACTTTTTCAAAATATTCTCGAAAGTTTTCTATAGCATTGGAATACTTACTCATCCCCAAATATGAATGCCAGCTAAGATTATTGGCATCATTCTGAATTAATTCAGCTCTAATTAAATCTTCAAAAGATTGATTAACACGTCCTTTTCCAATATCCATTTTATAATGCGAAAATGCCCGAGCCATTGGATCTCTCGTAAGGATAATGATGGTCGCATCCGGGTTATATTTAAAGATTCGGTTTGCGACCCCGGGAGCATGCAAATAGGCTGTACTGGCATCTAGGCGGTATTCCTCATCACCCGACAAAGAATATAACTTTTCGTACTGAGCTTGTGTTTTTAAGTGACTAATGTGTAATGACTTCGGAAATTCCTTATCAAAATACTTCTCTAAATCGAAAAATCGGGAGGGCTCGTATAGTTCGATGGGCATTTCGTCAACAAAATAGTGAGGTTCCTTGATGGGTGGCACATAAATTTGAGAATGTTGAGACAACACATCAACAAAGGACGTTGTCCCTGCCTTCATTGCGCCAACCAAAAATAAATTTGCCTTCTTTTCCATTCGCTAATTCCTCATACTTTCATATACTTTGTGCATAGGGAAAACGTCGTAAATTTTTAACAAAGAAGTCGATGTTTTACCCAATAATTTCTTCAGCTTATTCTTTATTCCTTGTCTTTCCTCCTTTGTGAATTTGTAGGAATATTGCATATAAACCAAGGTTGAAAATCTTCTGTAATAACGCTTAAAGTAAATCCGATTTTGACCCTTAAGTCTATTCTTGACTTCGATTAGGGTATCAAGATAGAGAGCGAAATCTGTAGCGGTATATTGACTTTGCGAAGCCGATGATTGCGTCGCTTTCCGATAAAAGGAAAGATTTTTATTCATAAAAACGATATCATTCTCTACACAGAGGCGCAGCCAACAGTCATGATCTTCATGTCTTTTCTGCCCTTTTTTAAAATAGCCGTATTTCTCGAAAATTCCTTTTTTAATCACAACATTCGACGAATTAATGAGCGGTAAATATTTCTGTATGACTTTGAAATAATTTACAACATCCATTTTTCCCTCGGAAGGTAGATAAGGATTGTTATACCGTTCTATTTGCTTTTCGAATACCCGACTTCTTCCGGAGGCAAAAATAAACTCATTCGGAAAACTCTTAATCGCCTTTTCCATTTCAGCTAAAAAAGAAAGATCCCACCAATCGTCTGCGTCCAGGAGAGCAATCCAGTTAAATCTTGCAGTTTCTATCCCCGTGTTTCTCGCGACACTAACCCCAGAATTTGGAATGCTTATCATTCTAAGTCGGTCGTCATTTACGTTTTTATTCAATACCTCCACTGAAGCATCCGTACTTCCGTCATCCACCACTATGAGTTCAAAATTAGGCATCGTCTGATTCAAAACCGAGTTCACGGTCTCCAGTATATAATCCTCTTTGTTGTATAATGGAATGACTACCGAAAACATCTTATATGATTTTAGAGACCCGTTTAGTTAGTTTGAAAAAAGTTTTAGCCGCCGAATTCAAATTTTTGTGATTTTTTAAACCCTTGTGAATTTCAATTTTATTTAAACTACTTCGCATCGGATTCCCACCAATAGCGTGATTAGGCCTTAATTCTAACTCATTCGCGGGAATAATGACATTTGCAAATTGTTCTATTTCGCTCATTTTTTGTTCGGGATGGCTACAAAAATCTTCATAAGATAAGAACATATAATTAGCCCTTTTTTCCAGTATTCGAGCCATCTTTTTAATCTTAAGCCAATTCTTTGCTATCACCCAATTACTCTTTACTGGCATCCATACTTCTCGATTGGGATATTCCGGGAGTGGAACCTTCTTTTTCCAACTATTCGCAACCGACAAAAGATCTCTTTCCAAATGTATAATTCTTAAATCAATGGTAGGAATTTGCGTTAGCATATACGCCCAAGGGATGCTTTTGGAACTATCAATAATGGTTTGTTTTCCGGTTACTTCGGAAATAGAACGATAAAAGAAGCTCACGACTTCTCGAAATTCACCCCATTCCTCCGTATCCAATAACTTTGGAAGGTTTTGAAAGTTTTTATAATACTGGATCTCTTTTACTTTCTGCTGAAATTCTAAAGCATCATAACCAGGAAACTCCGACTTCAGCCTTCGATTAATTTCACTCCAAAGTGTACAATCGGAGATCATTTCAGCACAACCACATAGCGACTCTGCTTCATTAAA
>JABDKT010000123.1 GCA_013002065.1 Flavobacteriaceae bacterium | reverse complement strand
AATTCTTCGGCTAATTTATTGATCTTCACTAATGGAGTGTTTCCAATAGTTTCAAGGATATTCTTCGCGTATTCCATATTTTGTTGTGGCGAAATCCGGATTTTAAGGCGTTTCGACTTTCGCGCTGCAAAAGTACAAAACACACTAGACTTTCAGAATAAAATGATACTAATTATTCGAATCGTATGGCCTTCACCGGAGAGATTTTCGTGATAAGATAAGACGGAATTAAAAGCATGGCAAGGCATAGCAATAAAGTGCCTAAATTCAGCAATAAAATATAGCCCAAATCAATAAATACGGGAGCCTCGGTTACGTAATAAGTGTCCGGGTCCAGGGTGATCACTTTTCCGTATTTCTGAATAAACAACAATCCAATTCCTATGATATTTCCCCAAAATAGTCCCACACAAACGATATAGGCAGCGTTGTATAAAAACACCTTTCGAACAGACCAATCGGTACTTCCCAGCGCTTTCATTATACCAATCATTTGGGTTCTTTCAAGAATCAATACCAATAAGGCAGTAATCATATTGATCCCGGCGATCAAAATCATGATGCCAATTATCAAAACTATATTGAAATCGAAAAGATCCAACCACTCAAATATGACATAGTATTTGTCCCGGATGGTAAGTGAGTCGAGATGGCTGGGGGTTGCACTATAAACCTCATTACCCACTTCCTGAATATCACCAAAATCTTCCACAAACACTTCAAAGCCCCCCACCTGATCTTTTTCCCAATTGTTCAAGCGTTGTACATGTCTTATATCTGCCAGCAAAAATTGTTCGTCGAATTGCTGAAATCCGCTGCTGTAAATACCAACGACTGTAAATCCGCGAGATCTTGTTTTACGTTCACTATTTTCCTGAAGAAAAAACGTACTCACCTTATCCCCCAAACTAAACTGTAATCGGTTTGCCAAATATTGGGAAATCAAAATCTCATCATTGAGCTTTTCGGTGAACACAGGTGTTCTCCCTTCCACCAAATACTCTTCGAAATACTGCCAGTCAAAATCGGCTCCTAGTCCTTTTACCACCACTCCCTCGAAATCGGTGGCAGTACGTATCACTCCCCCTTTGGAAGCGGTCGCCTGAATATGTTTAATCCCCTCTACCGATTCAAATGCGGGATAGAAATCCTGATTTAAAGAGATAGGTGTTTGAGAATCGTTACTGTTATTGGAATCGAAGTTGGTGATGATTATATCACCGTTAAAGGCAGATACTTTCTCATGAATTTTCTTCTGAAGTCCAACTCCGGTAGCTATAGAAACCAACATAATCGTTACCCCTAAAGCAATTGCAGCGATGGCAATTTTTATAATTGGGGCCGAAACGCTACTTTTATAATCCTTGGAAGCGACAATGCGTCGGGCGATGAAAAATTCGAAATTCACAAAATTATTTATGCGGTTAACGGTATTCAAAAGTACATTATTATTTGTTGCGTTGTTTAGTTTGGCGTGTGGAAGTGGGAGTAAAGAGTCTGAAGTTCGAAGTCCTAAGTCCGAAGTTAGTGATGATGCGACGGCTGAGCTTGTCGAAGCCCAGCAGACCGGTGGAGAAAGTATTGTTCTTGGGGTTGAAAGAACCGATCTGTATTTTCCATTACTTCGGAATAAAAAAGTGGCGGTGGTGGCCAATCAGACTTCAGAAATAATTCAAGGCGTACATTTAATCGATTCTTTGGTTGCTTCGGAAATAGCTGTGGTGAAAGTTTTTGCTCCCGAACACGGATTTCGCGGCAAAGCCGATGCAGGAGAAAGCGTAAATGATGGGGTGGATACCAAGACGGGGCTACCCATACTTTCGTTGCATGGTTCTCACAAAAAACCTACCGCCGAACAAATGAAAGATCTGGATATTGTGGTGTTTGACATACAGGATGTTGGGGTGCGTTTTTACACCTATATCTCGACCATGCATTATGTTATGGAAGCTTGCGCCGAGGCAAAAATTCCATTTGTAGTGCTAGATCGTCCCAATCCCAACGGACATTATGTGGACGGACCTACCATGAAGAAGGGACACACCAGCTTTTTGGGTTTACATGAAGTTCCATTGGTACATGGAATGACGGTAGGTGAATATGCAAGGATGATCAACGGACAAAAATGGTTGTCAGATGGATTGGTTTGTGACTTAACCGTGATTGAAATGAAGAACTATACCCATGAAACCTTTTATTCTGTACCGGTGCGACCTTCGCCTAATTTGCCGAACGATATTGCCATCAATCTGTATCCCAGTTTGGGGTTGCTTGAAGGAACGACTTTAAACGCCGGACGTGGGACCGAAATGCAGTTTCAAATTTTTGGCTCCCCGGATTTACCCAAGGAAAATTACCCTTTCAGCTACACACCTCAGCCTAACTTTGGTGCTAAGTATCCTAAGCACGAGGGCACACTGTGTAACGGACTTGACCTTCGAGAAACTCCCAGAATGAGTCGTGTTGATCTTAGTTGGATTATCGAGGCATACAAAAGTTCGAACAACAAAGCTGATTTTTTCAACACTAAAAATTTTACAGCTCATGCCGGCACCGCCGAATTGCAACAGCAAATTGAACAAGGCTATACCTTTCGTGAAATTCGCAAGACCTGGATGAAGGATTTAGCGGCTTTTAAAGAACTGCGGGAGAAGTATTTGATTTATTGATGATGCCCGAAGTATTGAGGTAAGAAGTTCGAAGTTGAAAGTCTTAGGTCCAAAGCCTATCCACTTTCGCTGAAGCTTCAGTGGATGAAAAGCCCAAAGCCCAAAGTTGAAAGACGCTGTCACTTCGAGTGTTTTTGCGAGTGAAATGAGCAAAAAAGTATCGAGAAGAAGTCGATCCACCTACGCTGAAGCTACGTAGAATAAAAAGTCGGAAATCATTAGAATATTGTCACTTCGAGTGATCGAATGAAATGAGATTGTATCGAGAAGTAGCCCACTGCAAACTGCCCACTGCTCACTGCTTACTTATTACTGCAAACTGCTCACTGCCCACTGCAAACTGCTCACTGCAAACTGCTCACT
>JABDKT010000122.1 GCA_013002065.1 Flavobacteriaceae bacterium | reverse complement strand
AGGTAATGGAATTCACTTTAAGCGATCATGACTACTTTACTTTCTGGAAATTCTAAAGTGTAAAAAAACGAACCCTAAAGGTCACCTCCTCTAATACCAAGTGATTAAAAGAATAATGGTGGCTTATTCTAGTCGAAAAGATTTAAGAACTTAAGTCCGAAGATAAACGCCCCGTCCTGTCCACCGTTGTAGAATGAGCGTACATAATCCACTCGTAGAAACCTGAAATTACCCCAACCAAGGTTGTCAATTCCGATGGAGAGTTCACTATAAGGCTTGTTTTCCGAAGTACTTAAAAAATGAGCTCCTGCAACTAGATTGAAGTTCAACTCATTGATCCCCGGAATCTTCCCTAAAATCCACCCTTGAAAGTTGTGTTCGAAATGACCCTCGAAATAATTTTCATTGGTGCTAAGTTCATAATAGGGCAGTAGATTGAAGACGTTGGTATAATTGAAAGTAGTTCCCACTCTTGTCTGGTTTCCGTTAAAATGCTGATAGTCTACAAATGAAATATCGTCCCCATCTAAAAAAGTTCCTGCTTTTAAATTGTAGTAAAACGCCCCTACATTGCCGGTATTTACTCTTTGGGTAAGCCTTGCTTTTAGCTGAGTAAAGTTATAATCTTGGATGGAGGCACCCAGAGCGTTTTCTACTCCCAGTTCCAAAGAGGGATATTTATTGCTCCCTAAATTGAATTTCCCGTCCGGATAGGTCATGTATTTTTGTCCGAAAGTAATGGCTGCTGTTACATTGGTTTTAAATAGATCGTGATTTACTACGGCCGGATTAAAAACTTCTATGTCCCCCGGGACTAAAGGATTATTGGTAGTATAGCCTTCATCTTCTTGCGGATAAAAGGTCTGATCGGTGGTATTAAAAAGTTCTTTACGACTTTCGTAACCCGTGTTGACATAAATTCGGAGGCCGTTAAACAACTCCTGACTGTAACTCACCCGAGCATAAGTGGATTCGTACAGTTTCATATAATTCCTCTGAAAAAACAAAGTAGAAATACTATTTATCAAAGGAGAAATGGGTTCTTCATTATTAAACTGAACAGAGGCTGTTCCAGCCCAAAGTCCGATGCGCAATCTATTGGTGCGATTAAAGTTTTTGATAATACGTCCGCTAAATCGCAATCGGTCGTCCGAAAAACCGTAGTTCGCATTTACTCTTGCTGAAATATAATTGGTTTTATTTTCGTCGTACCATTTGAAATACCGCAGTCCGGCACCGCCATTCCATCCCTGAACTGTATTAAAGTTGACTTTAGGCAATGGCCCCGTATAATCTACTTGCCACTTCTCGTAAGTATCACGATAAGTGTATGAAAATAGGGGATCTGCGATAGAGAATTTATTGTTCTCACGATCGAGAGAATCGAGATATACTTTAGATTTCCGTAGCACTTGTATGCTATCCTTTCGAACATAGTCACCAACTTCTTCTTTGGTTAAGGGGACAGGTCGAATTTGTTTCCAAAAAGTACTGTCTTTTTTGTTTGCGAAGGGTTCGAAGAATAGCACTTCATTGCTAAAAGATTTTTTCTCAAAAGCAGGTTCGAAATTATAATCACTATAAACTGCTATAAATCGTCCATCACCATTGAAGCCTAAGAAGCCAAAGCTAAAATCGATGGTTTGGGAGATCTTCACCCAGGCATTTTCGGTTTTATCGAAAGTAAAATTTTGTTTGAAGATTAATTCTTTGATAAAGGGGACTTGAATAGCTTCCCCATTGGTAGATAGTTCGACACCGTATAGCTGCCAGTCGTCCTCCACTATATAGATGACTCCTTCCCACACACGATCTTTGGAGCGTTTTGGAGAAACAAGGATTTTATTAATCAGTTTATTCCCTTCATAAAATACCCCGTCGAGTTTATAGCGATAATATCCTAATGCATTACTTGCGATGGGGGAGACGATATCGGCATTGAGGTTGAGAGAGTTTTCATAAAAGCTGAAATTCGCATCTTGTGCGCTGTTAAAACTAAATCCGTTGTCGTCCCCGCTTACTTTAGAAGCGATAATTCGTTCTTTAAAATCGTCTGGTTTCTGATAAGCAATTTCGCTAATAGTTTCAGAAAGGTAGATAATGCCTGTTCGGGTGGAGTCCAACGCTCCCTCAAAGTCACCCACTTCCTGTCCGAGAATTTTTTCAGGTACGTCTTTTACGCGCCATATTCCACGAGAATAAAAATTGGCTTCAAAGGCTGAGATTCGCTCCAGGTTTTGTTTTCGTCTGTTGATAGTTTCCCTTATAATGCGATAAGCAGGGTCTTCGTTTGTGGAGATTACAACTTCATCCAGACTTACCGACGACTCAGACAGTTTCACATTTAGCTCAATAGGAAAAGCTTGAGCAGAAACAAATTTACTTTCTTTAGTATATCCGAGAAACTGAAAAATAATTTCATATTCCCCTGTTTGGGTAATATCGAGCGTGTAATTTCCTTCCTCGTTACTGGTGGTTCCGGTGTAACTATCCTTTAAATAAATGTTGACATAGGGTAAGGGTTCACCTTTGTCGTTGGTAACGATTCCTTGTATTTGTGCAGAAAGTGAAATAGAAAAAAGGCAGAATAGCGCAGTTAGTAGTTGGTTCATAATTGAGGTTCGTCTATAGCAATAGACGTAAGTTAATTAAAAATGGTTGTTTGTTGTTTCTGAAAATGTGAAATTAGAAAAAATGGTTTTCCGAAGTTTTAAAGAAATGTTAGTTGGGAAAGTTTTGGGAATCTTAGGTCAGTTCGAGTGTTTTTGTTGCCAAGCCAACAAAAATGTATCGAGAAGCAAATAGTTCTCGATACGATTTTGCTGTGCAAAATCACTCGAACCGACGAGTCTTCCTAGTTATTAAAACTCTTCTTAATCCTACTCAGATCACGCTTAGTATCGCGCTCCTTCATGGATTCTCGCTTGTCATATTGTTTTTTACCACGTGCCAGTCCAATTTCCAACTTGGCAAAGCCTTTGTCGTTGGTAAAAAGTAGTAGTGGGACTATTGTAAGCCCCGAATTTCTAACTTCTTTTTCAAGCTTCTTTAGTTCTTGTTTGTTAAGCAGTAATTT
Source organism: Flavobacteriaceae bacterium (assembly GCA_013002065.1). Lineage (GTDB taxonomy): Bacteria > Bacteroidota > Bacteroidia > Flavobacteriales > Flavobacteriaceae > Aureisphaera. The sequence continues at coordinate 12,699 of JABDKT010000122.1, read as the reverse complement.
TCGCTCGCTCTTGGGTTGGTGGTTAAAATGAGTAGCATGAGAGTATTCCTGAATTGTCATGTTGATCACAAACAATTCACCATTGCTGAATTCACAAAAGCTTTCGGCTATGGAGGCATTTCCCTCACGTATTGCCTTGATTTCGGTACCTCGTAGCACAATTCCGGCCGTGTATTTGTCGAGTATCTCGTACTCGAAACGCGCCTTACGATTCTTTATTTGTACTTTTTTCTTAAGTGCCATGGGAGGCAAAAATAAGATAAATTAGTCACTTAGAGAGGACGCCGAAAGCGGTTGTGTTGAGAAGTGAAACGATGATAGGAACACCATGTGTTCAGCATCTTGTACGAAGCTCGAAGCAAAACTTTTTTATATAAAATATTCGAGTAAGGTTTTAACTTAGATAATGACCAAATCGCTATATTTAGTGTACTGAAAATATGAAAATATTACTAACTTTTTTTCTCGCGCTATTGATTATTTCCTGTGGCAATTCCGAGAAGGAGCCAAGTGCGCAGGCGATTATAGATAAAGCGATTCAACATAGCTGTAATGGAAATTGCGAGAACGCGACCATCGACTTTACTTTCCGCGATCGTTGTTATATAAGCAAACGCAAAAATGGAAAATTCCAGCTTGAAAGAATTACGATAGACTCCACTGGTGTAACTCACGATATATTAACCAACGAGAATTTCCGAAGGTATAAAAACGATCAACTACAGGAGGTGGTGGATTCCATGGCGCTTAAGTATTCGAACAGTGTTAATTCTGTACATTATTTTGCTCAATTACCCTTTAGTTTAAATGCACCGGCAGTGATTAAAGACTATTTGGGTGAGGATGAAATCAATGGTGAACGATACCATGAAATAGGCGTAAGTTTTAAGCAGGAGGGTGGTGGTACCGACTTCCAGGATAAGTTTGTTTATTGGATACATCAGGAAAATTTCACAGTGGATTATTTAGCCTATTCCTACGAAACCGATGGTGGCGGGGTACGTTTCAGAGAAGCATTTAATGAAAGAATTGTCAAGGGAATTCGATTTGTTGACTATAATAATTACAAGCCCAACTCATTAGAAATTCCACTTGAGGAATTAGATGATCTTTTTCAGCAAGGAAAACTCGAGCTGCTGTCAAAAATTGAAACGGAGGCGGTGGGAGTGATGCTCGACGCTAATTTATAGTGAAAATCTCCACACTAGATTGATCACCAATAAGTGTCACCACATAGAGGCTCGAATTATCGTCGTCTGCCATGTCTTTATATCTCTTTTCATCAATAATGGCATTCACAAAAGCCGGCGTAGTGTTGCTGTGACCTACTATGAGTACTTTTTTGCCTTTTGTTTTTTGCTGAAATTCTTGCGAATACATCTCTTTAGGATCGTACAATGTAATTTCTATCTTCTTTTTCTGCGAAGTGTGAAAAGCAGTCATTAAGGTCCTGTTGTAACTAGTAGAATAGATGGCGTCTAAAGGAATTTTGTCAAATACTTTGGCCCAGCCTTCGGCACGAAAATATCCTTTACGAGTGAGTTCCGGATTAGGATCGTTCGGGTTCGTTCTATCCTTTTCGGCATGCCGAATGAGATAGTAAGTTGTGATTTCAGGTTGATTTTCTTCGGAAATATCTTGTGAAAATCCCAAGAAGGGCACAAGAAGGGCGATGAGTACTATTATTCTTTTCAAGGGCTGTTTTTTAAAAAGATAAAAATACAAAAACCATTGAAGTAATTTTTACGTAAATATGATTGAGGTTCAGAGTTAGTTGTTTTTGTTTGGTTAGTTGTCTGATGCCGAAAACCCTCCTTTTTATTGAAGGAGGGTTTTGATTATAAGTATTGGGTCATCGTAATTGCAGAATAGGCTACTACCACTAATGTGATCGATGCAATGTAAATTGCTAATGCCGTGTTGCGTCTGTATTGAGCTTTTGTTTTCATGTCGTTTAGTTTTTTATTTGATACATTATTTAGACGACGATGAATTCAGTTTGTTACATAAAATCTCAAAAATATTTTTTCTAAGCCGTTGTTAGTCAAGAGTGTAGTTGAGAAATCCGATAAGCATTTCGTCGGTGCTTTGTATTCCGAAACCCAGAATTTTAGAGGGATCCGGATTCAAAGGATTCTGAAAACTATTGTCAAAAATACCTTCCACTTCGATAATAGATCCTGCGGGGAGTGACATCGGATTTTCAAGTTTATACATAAACTGCCAATTAAAACTGAAGTCGGGCACAGAAACCATCACTTTTTCATCACCATTGGGCAAAATAGCCTTCATTTTGATGCTTTTTCCACGGTAATGCATATGTGGAGCCATGGAATAGATGATAATTTTCTTTGTTATGGTATCGCGTGCTACAATTCTCACGTTTTTTTCATAGGCAGGGATGGTGAATTTCACATTTGCAGGGGAAAGTGATCTAAATTCTTTCTTTGGTTTTCCTTCTGAAAAGTAAAAACCTAACTTAGTTTGATCTTTTTCAGGTTTTCCGGTAGGAGTATAGTGAATTTGAATAACCAGCGTTTCGTCTTTCCGAAATAGAACACCCGTGCTATCGGGAAAGATAGTAGACTCATCCACACTGCCGCCAAGTGCTATAAAATTATCGATCCACTTTCTTTTTTTTCTATGAACGATTGGGTTTGTTTTATCCGGATTTTTAGACGTAAGGAGTATATGATGTACAACTTTCCGGTTTCCGGGTTTTATCTCTAATCCACTAATCCAGGTATCTTCTGAAAGATCTAAGGAAAATTCTTGATATCGATACGGAATCACACCTGTAGCGGGAATTTCTTCGGTTTTGAGTTCCACGATTTTATTAGGTTCGCCGTATTTCCAGCCTTTGGATACCGGAGAGATCGACTCTAGAGTATCTATTCCTTTGCCACGAGTTAGTCCGTTATCAATCCATTCAATTATTTTTCGCGCGTTGGAATCGGGTAGGTGTAAGGAATTCTCAAATGCAGAAACCTCCGGATCGGCTTTCCATGGAGGCATACGTTTACTCAATAATACTTGTTTCATCATGCTCGACCAGCCGCTCACCGTATGGTAATCGGTCATGGACCAGGGGGCGATTCCGTTATCGTTATGGCATTTAACGCAATATTCAGCTAAAATAGGAGCGATGTCATTGGTGTAGTTTACTTTGGAAGCAGTATCGGAAAGCCTCGTAATAGTACAGCCTCGAGTCACTTCTTGTTTCGTTAAAGGCCGTTCTCCACTCAAAATATTATCCAATGCCTTCCGAAGGTACTTTTCGGTGGCTTCATTTTGCTGGGTTTCGTAGTCGAGACGATTGTTTAATGGCCCTCGATACAGAATTTCCCGAGTGGTTGGGTGTAAAACGAGTACCTCGGCGGTGATCCGCAAATCGAGTTCGTTTGCTAACAACTGTCCGGAGTCCAACAGTACAGGAACTTTAAATCCGAAAGTAGTTGCTTCTTCTAATACCCTTGTTCTGTTATCCTGCGGATTGCTTTTCAGCATAAAAAACTGAAAGCCTTTATCATTATAATCTAAAACGATTTGGTGAAAGTCGGTGAGTAAATTTCTAACTATAGGGCAGCCATTCCCTTGCAAGAACAGCACTATGCCTTTGGAGTCGTTGTAACGCGACATGCGGTGAAGGTTGCCCTTTTCATCATAAAGGGCATAATCATTCACTCTGCTGTCTGCGATAGTTTTCGGTTTGTTTTCACAACCGCTGAAAAAACTAAGTAGAATGATCAAAACAAGGGTAAAACGCATAGATCACGATTTATCCAAAAATAAGCAAAACGGATTATGCTTTTACTGAAACTTGTTGTTTTTTAAAAGAGGACAATCGCTCTTCGAAGCTGTTCTCTTGTACCGGATTTACTACTTTGTTGAATAAATTCATGAATTCTTCGGAATGCAATTCTCTTTTTTGGGTGAGTAGATTAAAGTGTACGTACTCACTCCACATCATTGCTTTTAGTTCAGTTTTGAACTCATTAAACATTTTAAGTTCCACTTTTATGCTTGAATCGGAAAAAGAGAGCATTTGTGTCTCTACTAATACGTTTTCCATGGTATAAGCCGGACGTATATAGGCTATTTGGTTGGTGCCAACCACCCAACTTTTCCCAACTTCTCTTCCCATTTTATAGATATCGATTCCATAATGCTGAATTAACTGATCCTCGCGAGCATTAACCATATAATTTAGGTATTCGGCATTGTTTAAGTGATTAAAAGGATCGCAATGCTGAAATCTGATCTGCATCTTTGTTTCTAAAACTTTTGGTAATTCCTTCATATTTATATTTATACCAATTGGTATATAGTGTTTTATAATTTTTTACTTTTTGAGTTCGTTGGTTATAATATCTTCTATTTCAATCGCAGCATCCACCAAATATTGGTGGTCTTGCATAGTGTGACTCATAAATACCGCGCCTTGGATTCTTGTGTATAGTCGTTTTGCAAAAAGTTGAGAATCTATTTCTTGTTTTATCTCACCGGCCTCTTTTCCCCATTCCACCAGTTTGGCAATATTATTCTGGGTTTTATTAATGATGTATTGAACACGTTCCAAAATAGGTGAGTTGTGATGGTTCGCATCCACACCAATGTTTAATATTGGGCAACCTCCTAAGTTTTTGCTGTAATCGTGGTAGGTTTTATAGAAGTCGGCAATAAGATACAGTTTCTGTATAGGAGAACTACTCTGTTCCTGGTGTTCTGCGATACGTTTCAATAGATCATTCACACTTTTATTAAAGGCTGCAATAGCGATGGCTTCCTTATTTTCAAAGTTACCGTAAATCGCACCTTTAGTAAGTCCAGTAGCTTCTGTGATATCCGACATAGAGGTAGCAGCGTACCCTTTTCGATTGAAGATGGGAGCTACCGTCTCAATAATATATTTTGTGGTTTGTTCGGCTTTGGAGAGCATAATTCAACAGTTATCTATGCTAAAGTATAAAAAATATACCAAATGGTATAAAAAAGTATAAAAAAATCGCCCGAAAACGATGCTTCGGGCGATTTCCAACTAACTAACCAAACTTAAGTATGAAAAAAAACTACTTAACTCTTTACCAGATCACTCTGGTTTCTAAAAACTAACTTATCGTCAAAGCTATCCAACAGTATAATACTGTCTGTGGTTACTTTACCCGATAGGATTTCTTTAGAAAGCTCATTTAAGACTTCCTTTTGTATTACTCGTTTTACGGGTCGTGCGCCATACTGCGGATCAAAACCTTTTTCAGCTAAATAAAGTACGGCTTCGTTTGTGGCATCCATTACGATATTCTGCTTGGCCAACATCTGTGTAAGTTCCTTCAGTTGGAGTCCCACAATGTCCTTAATATCTTCCTTGCTCAATGGTGTAAACATTATAATGTCGTCAATTCTATTGAGGAATTCGGGTCGAACCGATTGTTTCAGTAAACCGAGGACTTCGACTTTTGCCGCCTCCATGGCCGAATTGATATCTTTTACAGCATCAAATTTTTCCTGAATAATATGACTTCCCATATTACTGGTCATAATAATGATGGTGTTTTTGAAATCGGCCACGCGCCCTTTATTATCTGTCAATCGTCCTTCATCCAACACTTGCAACAAAATGTTGAAGGTATCTGGATGCGCTTTTTCAATTTCATCCAGCAATACTACAGAGTAAGGCTTGCGTCTCACGGCTTCGGTAAGTTGTCCGCCTTCATCATATCCCACGTATCCCGGAGGTGCTCCTACCAATCTACTCACTGCGTGTCGCTCCTGGTATTCACTCATGTCGATACGAGTCATGGCGTTTTCATCGTCGAATAAATACTCGGCCAAAGCCTTTGCCAATTCCGTTTTACCTACTCCAGTTGTACCTAAGAATAAGAAGGATCCGATTGGTTTTTTGGCGTCTTGCAATCCTGCTCTACTCCGTCTTATTGCGTCACTCACGGCCACAATCGCTTCCTCTTGTCCAACCACTCGTTTGTGAAGTTCCTCTTCCAGTTTTAAGAGTTTTTCGCGATCGCTTTGCAACATTTTAGTGACTGGAATTCCGGTCCATTTCGCAACCACTTCGGCGATATCTTCATGTGTTACTTCCTCTTTGATAAGTGAAGTTCCTTCTTGATTTTCGGCTAATTCCTTTTCATATTTCTGAAGTTGCTCTTGAGCCTCCTTGATCTTTCCGTAGCGAATTTCAGCCACTTTTCCGAAGTCACCTTCACGCTCGGCCTTCTCGGCTGCCAGTTTGAACTCTTCTATTTCTATTTTGATATTCTGAATGTTATCCACCACTTCCTTCTCACTCTTCCATTTAGCATTAAGCTCATTACGCTCTTCTTTCAGATTTGCTAAATCGGAACGCAAAGACTTCAATTTTGCTTCGTCTTTTTCGCGCTTAATCGCTTCAATCTCAATTTCCAATTGCATAATCTTGCGATCGAGAACATCTAATTCCTCAGGTTTGGAGTTAATTTCCATTCGGAGTTTAGAGGCTGCTTCGTCCATCAAATCGATTGCCTTGTCCGGAAGAAAACGGTTGGTGATGTAGCGTTGAGAAAGCTCCACCGCTGCGATGATCGATTCGTCCTTGATTCTCACTTTATGGTGTGTTTCGTATTTTTCTTTAATTCCACGGAGAATGGAAATCGCACTTTCGGTATCGGGTTCATCGACTACCACCTTCTGAAAACGTCTCTCCAGCGCCTTATCTTTCTCGAAATATTTCTGGTATTCATCTAAGGTAGTTGCTCCAATAGCGCGCAATTCACCTCTTGCCAAGGCTGGCTTTAAAATGTTTGCTGCATCCATAGCCCCTTGTCCGCCGCCGGCTCCCACTAGCGTATGGATTTCGTCTATAAATAGTACGATATTTCCATCGCTGGAAGTAACTTCCTTGATTACGGCCTTTAATCGCTCTTCAAATTCTCCTTTAAACTTAGCACCTGCGATGAGGGCTCCCATATCCAAGGAGTAAATTTCTTTCGATTTTAAGTTTTCGGGAACGTCACCATCAACAATTCGATGCGCTAACCCTTCTGCGATGGCAGTTTTACCGGTTCCCGGTTCACCTACCAACATGGGATTGTTCTTAGTTCGTCTTGTTAGAATTTGAAGAATTCTCCGAATTTCTTCGTCTCGACCGATAACCGGATCTAGTTTTCCGTCACGTGCCAACTGATTCAAATTCCGGGCGTATTTATTGAGGGAATTATAAGTATCCTCTGCACTTTGAGAGGTGACTCTATCGCCTTTTCGAAGTTCTTCTATAGCCGATTTCACACCTTTTTCATTTACCCCTTGATCCTTTAACGATTGGGCTATGTTACTTTTCGATTTAAAGAGGGCAAGAAATAAGTGTTCGATGGAAACGAACTCATCGTTCATTTTCTTGGCTATAATGCTGGCTTCATTTACGGTCTTTCCGGCTTCTCTGGAAAGCATGATGTCTCCTCCACTAACTTTTGGGAAGCTTTCCAATTGCTTGTCGAGTATTTGCTGAAGCATCTGGATATTTACGTTCAACTTCTTTAAGATAAAAGGTGTAACGTTCTCATCCACCTGAAATATACCTTTCAGGATGTGCTCGTTTTCTATTTGCTGATGGTCCATGCTCTGCGCGATTTCTTGCGCTTGTTGTATGGCCTCTTGCGATTTTATAGTAAAGTTGTTAAAATTCATAGTCTTATTTTTCTGAAACTATCTAGTCAAAAGCTGCGCCACAATCAAATTCGGTCAAAATGACCGAAATTCTTCAATTCTAAGCGACATTTTGACCGAAAATAGATCGCTTTTATTCCAGTAAAATTTCAGAAAAAGATATCTTTGCCCAAACGAAAATTGATGGCATTATTTGGATTGTTTAGTGGTAAAGATTCTTCCGAAGAAAAAGAACAAAAAGTAATTCCATGGAATGTTCTGAACTCGTTGGATCAATTGGATGCCATTGCCAAGGAGTCTGAATCTATACCCGTCGCCATCTTCAAGCATTCTACCCGATGTGGCATTAGCCGAATGGTGATTCGGCAATTTGAAAGCAGCTATTCCATAGACCCAAATCAACTCAAGCTTTATTATTTGGATTTATTGAGTTATAGAGATGTTTCCAATGAAGTGGGCTATCGTTTTCAGGTGATACATCAAAGTCCGCAGCTAATCGTGATAAAAAATGGTAATGCCGTAGCCCATGCTTCTCACCATGGTATTAGCGCCAACTCTCTTCAAAATTATATTTAAAAAAACTCCCACCGAAGTGGGAGCGTAGCTATCGAAGTCTGTTATTTTTTAGAATATCGGTGAGTCGAGCTTTGATATCATCGCCAGCGTCTAAAATCATTTGTTCATGCGACGGAAAAGGAATAAAGTCAAATTCGATGAAATCCAGATCTTCTTCTGTTAAAGCTCTTTCATCACCTCGGAATCGAGCAAATTCATTTTGAAATACAAACTCACTAGACAATGGATGTCTGTCGATATCCCTGTTGGTTTGCAGATTTCTGTATAAAACATCACCACCTACCAATACGCTTTTGGTTTGAGTCGTGTAGGTAACTCGAGCGGTTACCCATTTATAAACATCCACTTTGATATCATTTCCCAAGCTATCCTTCATCACGTTGCCATTTCGGTCGAGTTTGTATTCCCAACCGTCTTTGATGTGTTTTTTACGTTTGTATTCTTTTTCTGAAATACGCTCCGGTGAGATAGCGATATCTCTGAAAATTAGTCTAATTCCGAAGTCATAATCAACACTATTCTGTCTTTCCTCATGGTATTCGGTCCAAAAATCATCTAGGTTATAGGTGTTGAAATCCAATAATTCTTGTTCCAATCTATATGGAATTACTTGCCCGCTTCGATTCAATAAAGCGACATGAACAAAATCGGTACCCACCTCAATCGCTTGCTGTTTCAGATTTTTGATGTTAGAATTATTAGGTCTAAAACCTTCCAGTTCTTCTAAGAAGGAATAGGCATTTCTCGCGTCCATTTTATTCCCTGTGGACAACAAATTTTGGCTGGTAACCAAGAGTCTATCGGCATATCGCTCTTTTGCGCTTTGGATATTATTGGTATAATCGACGAATTTAAATTCGGCATTGCCGTTTAAATGATTACTGTAAAGTGGCAATAACGGACGAATTATATCTTGTCTTCGCTGCATTCCATAATAAGTGTCATATATCGCACCCAAAGCTTCGAGAGAGTTGTCTTTGGTCTGTGAATTTATATATCGCTTGTCGCGTTCCACAGCTTTTTTAAAGGCTTCTTGAAGCAATACCACATGATCGTGACTTTTACGGTCGTTTTTGTCTTTCTGAAGTTTCTTCACCGCTAATCCAATCGCCTGATCGTAATTTCCACTGGCTAAGAATTTCTGATTTCGTTTTACGCTATTACAACCTGTTAGTAACAGCGTTACCAGAATAAGGAGTATAGATTTTTTCATAACGAAATGTATTGGTTAAGAAAAGTAAATTACAAGGGTTGTGCCAAAGTTATAACTTTCTGGCAGGCAACACTTTACCACTACAATCGCCGAAACCAATTCGAACTTCGTCATTTTCACAATATCCTCGAAGAATTACGGTGTCGTAATCGTTGATAAATTTTCTTTCGCTGCCGTCATTTAGCTTTAACGGATTTTGACCTCTCCAACTCAATTCTAGCATCGAACCGTAACTGTCTTTGGTGGGACCGGAGATAGTTCCACTACCCATCATGTCACCACTTCGCACGTTACACCCATTTACGGTATGATGCGCCAATTGCTGCGCCATGGACCAATACATGTATTTGAAGTTTGATTGAGCGACAACATTTTCTTGTCCGTCGTCCGGCTGTATGATAGCCTGAAGGTGAATATCAAAGTTTTTAGGCCCTTGGTGTTGAAGGTAGGGTAAAGGTTGCGGATTTTGCTCAGGGCCTTCCACTCTAAATGATTCCAAGGCATCCAGCGTCACTATCCAGGGTGATATGGTTGAAGCGAAGTTCTTTCCTAAAAATGGGCCCAGGGGTACATATTCCCACGCCTGTATATCACGCGCACTCCAATCGTTAAATAGAACTAAGCCAAAAATATAATCCTCAGCCTCTTCAATTGGAATGTGTTTTCCTAAATCATTAGATGCAGTTGTGATAAATGCCATTTCCAATTCGAAGTCTAACAGTCTCGATGGCCCGAATCCGGGTTTTCCATCTTCTCCAGGCTTTGTTTGTCCCACCGGTCTTCTCACCGGAGTTCCGGATGGAATTATAGATGAACTTCTTCCATGATACCCAATAGGAATATGAAGCCAATTGGGAAGTAAGGCATTCTCCGGATCTCTAAATAACGAACCCACGTTGGTCGCATGCTCCTTACTGGCGTAGAAGTCGGTGTAGTCTCCCACATCCACCGGAAGCTGCATTTCAATTTCATCCATGCTGAAAAGGACCTTATTTCGATGTTCTTGGTGATCTCTAAGTGCGGGATTGTCTGTCAGAAAAATATCGGACACACGATTTCTTACCAATCGCCACGTTTTTCGTCCGTCTGCTATAAAATCATTGAGGCTATCTTGAAGGAAGATATCGTCTGTTAAATCGATTCCATCAAAATATCCCAATTGGTGAAGCGCTCCCAAATCAATGGCGGTATCTCCAATTCTAGTTCCAATGGTAATGATATCATCTCGGGTTAAAAACACTCCGAAAGGTATATTTTGGATGGGGAAGTCACTTTGGTTGGGAACCTCTAACCATGTTTGTCTTTTGGGGTCGTTTGCGCTTAATGGCATAGCATATTTTTTTGTTGGTAAAATGTTAATCAAATATATAATTTCTTCCTTACTAACCACAAGCTTTTAGTATTTTTGATCTTTAAAAAAAAGTTAAGGAATGATTCCAAGAGACGAACAGATTTTTGAATTGATAGAAGCCGAAAAAGAACGGCAATTAACCGGTTTAGAATTGATTGCTTCAGAGAATTTTGTGAGTGATCAAGTGATGGAAGCTGCCGGATCGGTGCTCACCAATAAGTACGCGGAAGGTTATCCGGGTAAACGCTATTATGGAGGTTGTGAAATTGTAGACGAAGTAGAGCAAATTGCCATCGATAGAGCCAAAGCCCTTTTTGGTGCCGAATACGCGAACGTGCAACCACATAGTGGGTCTCAAGCTAATACTGCAGTTTTTGCTGCCTGTATGAAACCTGGAGACAAGTTTTTAGGATTTGATTTAGCTCATGGTGGACATTTAACTCATGGGAGCCCGGTGAACTTTTCCGGTCTGTTGTACGATCCTGTTTTCTATGGCGTAGATGAAGAAACCGGACTTCTAAATTACGATAAAATCGAAGAGATTGCCCTTCAGGAACAACCCAAAATGATCATCGCAGGTGCCTCTGCCTATTCACGAGAAATCGACTACAAAAGGTTTCGGGAGATCGCCGATAAAGTAGGAGCCATCTTACTAGCCGATATTGCCCATCCTGCTGGGCTTATCGCCAAAGGGATTATAAGCGATCCAATACCGTATTGTCACATTGTGACCACCACCACACACAAAACGCTGAGGGGACCTCGTGGCGGACTCATCCTTATGGGGAAAGATTTTGAGAATCCATTCGGACTTACCTTAAAAAGTGGTAAGCTGAAAAAGATGTCCTCTTTGCTCAACAGTGGAATTTTCCCAGGAAATCAAGGAGGACCGTTAGAACATATCATTGCTGCTAAGGCTATCGCATTTGGCGAAGCCTTGACAGACGACTTTTTGCATTATATGGTTCAGGTGAAGAAGAATGCCGAGGTTATGGCCCAGGCTTTCGTAGATAAAGGATATAAAATTATTAGTGGAGGTACCGACAACCACATGATGTTGATCGATCTCAGAAATAAAAACATTACCGGTAAAGAGGCAGAGGAGGCTTTGGGGAAAGCCGAAATCACCGTGAACAAAAACATGGTGCCATTTGATGATAAATCACCATTTGTTACCAGCGGTATCCGAATTGGAACAGCTGCCATCACCTCTCGTGGTATGCAAGAAAACGAAATGGCGGCCATTGTTGAATTGATCGATGAGGTCATCATGAATTTCGAGGATGAAGCAAAATTGGAAAAGATCGCAGGAAAGGTCAATACGATGATGGATGGGCGACCGTTGTTCAAGAATTAATACTACTCGACGCGCCTCAAATTTGTGAGGCTTTGTTTAAGATATTCAATTTTTGGGAACGTCCTTTTCCTTTCTCAGGTTCTATTTGTTTACTTTTTGTTAAAAAACCCTGCTTTCACATCCGGAGAGTATTCTAGCGTGTATCTTTAAATAAAAACTATGAAAATTCTTATATGGATCATGATCCCCATTTCATTTATGATGTCTGAATATTCTTTGGATTTTGGGACCAATAACGATGGAAATGATTGGCGTATTGTGAATGACGATGTAATGGGCGGGCGCTCTCAATCTAAAAAAGATCTGCGCGAAAATAGTCTTTATTTCAGCGGAAATGTTTCACTCGAAAATAATGGCGGATTTGCCTCTATCCGAAGTCCGTATGATACCTACGACTTGTCCGAATTTGAGACAGTAACCATTCGCTTTCGCGGAACCAATCGGAAATTTGCTTTATCCATGGACATTCATCGAGCCTGGTATCTTCCTAACTACAAACATGAGTTCACTCCGGAAGGAGAGAACTGGCAGGAAATAACGGTACCC
>JABDKT010000111.1 GCA_013002065.1 Flavobacteriaceae bacterium | reverse complement strand
AATGTGGTTTCTTCTTCGGGAACAGCGCTTACACCCGAGCAAATTCGACTTATAAATCGTTTAACAAAGAATATTACGGTATTGTTCGATGGTGATGCGGCGGGACTTCGAGCTTCTTTACGCGGTGTTGATCTCATTCTGGAACAAGGGATGAACGTCAAGATTTGCACCTTTCCGGAAGGAGAGGACCCGGACAGTTTTGCCAAGAATAATTCTTTAGGCGAGCTTACCCTTTATCTAGAGCAAAACTCAAAAGACTTCATCAATTTTAAGGCTTCGTTACTTGCTGCCGAATCAAAAAACGACCCAATCAAGAAGTCGGAAACCATTCGTGATATGGTGCAAAGTATTGCTAAAATTCCCGATGGGATTAAGCAAGAAGTGTATATCAAGGAATGTTCTCGAATTATGGATATTTCCGAAGAGGTTTTATTTAGCACGTTAGCTCAAATTCTTCAGAAGGAAAAAAGAGACTCATCCCAAAAGGCAAAAAAACAGGCGCAGCAGCCTATGGAGGTGGTTCCTGTCGCACAGCAGGTAATTAAGAAGATTGATATTCAGTATCAGTTAGAGCAAAAAATTATAGAACTACTGCTTTTGTACGGTACTGCGGAAGAGGAATTTGAAGATCTCATTTTAGAACCTACCGAAACCGGTGATATTTCTTTTAAACCTGAGATAGTTACATCTAAAGTGTTCGAAAAGGTGTATTTGGATTTACAGGATGATGAAATCGAATTTACCAACGAAGAGTTTAAAGAGGTTTATTTCACCATTATAAATACGCTCAATCAGGAAAAGGAACTGAAAGTAGATCAATTAGTTAACAAACTACCACCGGAAACTGCCGAAGTGGTGAGCCATTTATTGATGAATGAGGAGCGACATCAATTGCACAATTGGGAGAGCAAGGATATTTATGTGAAGATGAAAGAAGATACAATCCCACAAATTGTGAGTGAGACCATTCTCAACTTAAGACGTTATTTGGTTGATTCTAAGATCAATGAGTTAGCTAATAACATAAAAGACCTCTCAGAAACTGAAAAGGAATCGGTACTTCAGGATGTAAAAGATTACAACACCCTTAGAATGGTACTTTCGGAAAAATTACGAAGGGTGATTTAATTACCCAAATTGAAACATTCTCGACTGGTGGATTAAATCGGCCAAATTATCAACTTTCAATTTCTTCAATAATCTGGTTTTGTACGTACTCACCGTTTTTTCGTTAATGTTCAAAGCATTTGCAATGTCCTTGTTTCTTTTGCCACTGGACAGAAGATTTAAAACTTCAATTTCTCTAGAGGACAACTTTTTGTAACGGCTAATGGCACTTGCCTCACCTACATTTCTACTAGTAAAGGTAGAGGTAAGATCTTCGTTGAGGAAAATTCCTCCTTTTGCAATTTGCTTAAGAGCCTTCATAAAGACTTTATTCGAAGCCGTTTTAGGGACATAGCCCGCTGCACCCGACTTGATTGAACGCAATGCATAGATTTCTTCTGGATGTGTAGAAAAAATCATGATTCTGGTTTCTGGAAATTCCGTTTTAATAGTTCTCAAAGCGTTGATGCCATTTATCTGTGGCATATCGATTTCCATGATGAGTATGTCTGGAGCGGATTCCTGTAAATTTTTGAAGAGTTCGTCTCCATTGTTGGCTTTACCAACAATAGAAAAATTCTCATTCTTCTTTAACATACAAGCAATCCCTTTCCTTGTAACTGGATGATGATCTGCAATAACGATTTTCTTCATTGTCTAAGTACTTTTTTAAAGTAAACACCATTTGCAGGGGATGGAGCATACAGTGTGAGGTTTTGTAATATTTGTACTACAAATCAAAGCTAAAAAATCTATATTGGGTGGAAGATATTTTTCGTTCAAATTCACGAAAACTCGTTAAAACACGAATATTATCTTAAATTGGGAGGTATTTCACATATAGGAATTGGTACCATTTTATGTTGATTGGCTTTATTGAGCTTTAGGAAGATTTTATAAACCTCTTTTTCACGCCCATTAAATTCGTTAATTTCTCTTCCTTCGTCTTGCATTTTCATGGCCCATTCGAGTTCATCGTAGGATGCTCCAATTTGCTCTTCATCGGTGCGATTGTCACCCCAAAGTCCGTCGGTAGGTGCGGCATCAATTATTTCCTGATTCACACCAAGATATCTCGCAATTTCGTAAACTTCACTTTTTAATAAATCGGCGATAGGACTTAAATCGACACCTCCATCACCGTATTTCGTATAAAAACCAACGCCAAAATCTTCTACTTTGTTTCCGGTACCGGCCACCAAATATTTCTTTAAGGCTGCAAAATAGTAAAGGGTAGTCATTCTGAAACGTGCTCGGGTGTTAGCCAGCGCCATAAATCTAGATTCTTCCAATTCGACCGTGGGAACCGCTTCGATGAAACTATCAAAAATGGGAGTCAATTCCACTTCAGTCATCGATACTTGATCAAATTTACCTTGTAACCAGCTTATATGATTCATTGCCCGATTCACCTGCGATTGTGCCTGATGGATAGGCATTTCTAAACATAGCAATTCCAGTCCTGTTTTAGCACAAAGAGTAGAAGTGACTGCAGAATCGATTCCGCCACTCACTCCAATTACGAAGCCTTTCATGTGGGCATTTGTCGCATAGTCCTTTAGCCATTGTACAATATGATCGACAACTTTTTCAGTTTGCATTTTTTTGCTGTTTTAAGCTTGAATAATGATACCTTTGCGACACAAAAATACGGAAATCTAAAATTTAAAATAGGCTAATTCGTTATAGGCTTGAAAATTAATTTGGGATGAGAAAAATAGGTTGGTTTATCATAGTGATAGGTTTGTTTTTTGCGTGTAATAACGACCGGAAATTGAGGTCGGATATAGCCGCAATTCCTGTCGAATTAGAGATCGTAAGATTTGACAAAATATTCGCCAATGCCGATGTATCGGATATCCCCAAACTGAAAAATCAATTCCCTCAATTTTTCCCGGTTCAGTATGCCGACAGTATCTGGGAGCAACGAATTTCCGATTCGCTTCAACAACAATTAAATGAAGAGGTTTTGAAAGTGTTTCCTTCCGAAGAAAAATTCGAAGAGTCCTTAGTTTCACTTTTTCAACATATAAAATATTATCTCCCGGGATTCTCGGTGCCTCAAGTTTATATCACCACCTCCGATGTGGATTATAAAACGAGAGTAATTGCGAACGATAGCATGCTCGTAATTGAATTAGATACTTATTTAGGCAGTGAACACCCTTTTTATGAGGGAATTTCACGATATATCACTAAAAATATGAAGTCCGATCAAATCGTGTCGGATGTGGCGAGCGTTTACGCGAAAAAATTTATTGCCGTTCCTCGAACAAGAACCTTTTTAGCTCAGATGATTTACTTCGGAAAAGAGCTGTATTTAAAAGATTTGTGGCTATCCGAAACTGAAGATTATCGTAAAATGGGATACACTGAGGACGAAATGCAATGGGCCTATGATAATGAAGCCGAAATTTGGCGATACTTCATCGAAAACGAGGTTTTATACAGTACAGATATTAAACTTCCTTCTAGATTTATCTCTCCAGCCCCCTTTTCAAAATTCAATCTAGACATCGATAACGAATCCCCGGGAATGATCGGCCGATTTATAGGCTGGCAGATTGTGAGGTCTTATGTAGATAAAAACCCTGAAATAAGTTTGGAGCAACTGCTTTTAAAATCTCCGGATGAAATCTTTAAAAATTCAAATTACAAACCAAAAAAATGAGCGCACACACTTCAGAAATAAAAATTAATGTTGGCCTGGATGAAAATAAAATTCCGGAAAAATTACAGTGGTCTGCACCCGATGGAGGTGTGAATAATGAGGAATCCAAGGCTATGTTGCTTTCGGTTTGGGACCATAAAGCAAAAGAAGCCTTGCGAATCGATCTTTGGACCAAAGACATGCCTTTGGACGAAATGAAAGTCTTTTTTCATCAAACACTAACCGCTATGGCCGACACTTTTCAAAGAGCGACTAGCGATGAAAAGATGAGTGATACAATGCGAGACTTTTGCGATTATTTTGCTGAAAAATTAGAGCTAAAAAAGAAGGATTAAAATTAACCATGCGACTTAGAAGCCATGAAATTGATTTTTGTCTATAACGCCAATTCAGGGCCAATCGATAAACTTATCGATGGTGCACATAAGATTGTGAGTCCGAAAACTTATGATTGCCATTTATGCGCCATCACTTTTGGTGCATTTACCGAAGATGATTTGTGGAAATCGTATCGCGAACATTCTCCCAATGAACTTCACTTTTATCACAAAGATGAATTCGAAAAAGAATTCCGATCGAAGTGGCTACCGAAATATGATTATCCCGTAATTCTTACTGAAGCTGAAAATAATCTTGAGGTATTCCTACCGAAAAGTGAGTTGACCACTATTGAAAATTCGGAAGCATTAATAGAAGCTATTAATGAGCGGGCAGCTCATTATTAATTGAATCGATATAGGCCAGGACTTCATCTCTACCGGTTCCTTTACTTGAAGAAGTTATAAAATGAGGAGGCATTTCTTCCCAAGTTTCCAACATCGTGTTTGTGTAATTTTCGACGTTTCTTTTGATGGCATTGGGTTTTAATTTATCTGCCTTTGTAAAAATAATCGCAAAGGGTATCTGGTTCTCACCCATCCATTGCATAAAATCTAAATCCACTTTTTGTGGCTCATGTCGACAATCGATAAGCACAAACGCTAAAACCAATTGTTGCCGTTTTTGAAAATATTGAGTGATAAATTTTTGAAAAACCTTCTTCGCGCTTTTAGAAACTCTGGCATACCCATAACCGGGTAGATCAACTAAATACCAATTTTTATTCACTAAGAAATGATTGATAAGCTGAGTTTTTCCAGGCCTTCCCGAGGTTTTAGCCAAATTTTTCCGTTGCATCAACATATTGATGAGAGAAGATTTACCCACGTTAGAACGGCCAATAAAAGCGTACTCCGGAAATTTATTATTCGGGCATTTGGCAACGTCACTGTTGCTAATGATAAATTCTGCCGACTTGATTTTCATGCTTGAGTTTTAAATTCCGCGAGATTGTAACCAACCGTAAAGAATTTCGTTAAAGAGGTCGGGATGTTCCATCATGGCTGCGTGACCGCATTTATCGATCCAAAACAGATCCGAGTCGGGAAGCAATTCGTGAAATTCTTCTGCCACTTCCGGTGGAGTAACCGTATCGTCCTTACCCCAAATTATACAAGTGGGATTCGGCATATGAGGTAAGTCTTTTGCCATGTTATGTCTTATGGCACTTTTGGCTATTGAAAGCGTTCTAATTAACTTGTTTCTGTCATTTACCGAAGCATACACTTCGTCAACAATGTCTTTAGTGGCAACTGCAGGGTCGTAAAAGACATTTTCGGCCTTCTTTTTAATATAGTCGTAGTCACCTCTTTTAGGGTAGGTTTCGCCCATGGCACTTTCATAAAGTCCCGAGCTTCCTGTAATAACAAGTGCTTTTACTTTTGAAGGGAAAAGTTTGGTGCAAAGTAAACCGATATGACCACCTAGAGAATTTCCGAGTAGAATAGCTTCTTTATAGCCTTTGTGATCAATAAATTCTGAAACGTAAACAGCAATATTTTTGACGTTGGTTTTCAGTATGGGCATGCTGTAAATTGGCAACTCTGGAATGACAACTTTGTAGCCTTTTTCAGGAAAAAAATTGAGAACTCCATCAAAATTACTAAGCCCTCCCATTAGGCCATGCATGATAATAATTGGTGTGCCTTCACCTATTTCCAAATACGAGAATTTGCCTTCTTTCTTAAGAGGATGCGTCATAGAGGTTAATGCCGTTAACAACGCAAAAGTACACAAATTTTAATGATTTATTTGAGGTGGAAAAATTGTTAAAAAAGTATGGAATGGAAAAATTAGAACCACTTGTAAATCAGTAATTGGGAAGCTTGGATTGTGGTTCATCCACCAGGAGGTGGTAAAACTTATCAACAATGTGGTAAAAAGTGGTAAAAAGTGGTAAAACTTATTTATATTTGATTCATTCAACCTAAAAAAGAATTCCACTTTGCTCAATCTCATTGGGACATACGAATGTAAAGCAGATGCTAAAGGGCGTCTCATGGTTCCTTCCAGTTTGAAAAAACAGTTGGCGCCTGTGGCGGCAAACGGCTTTGTGGTAAAGCGTGCCGTGTTTCAGAAGTGTCTAGAGTTATATCCGTTGGATGAGTGGCAATCTCTTATGGAAAAGGTAAGTGGGTTGAACCGTTTCAGTAGAAAAAACAACGATTTTATTAGAAGGTTTACGGCCGGAGTTCGAACTATTGAAATGGACGCAACCGGACGGTTAAACATTCCTAAAGACCTTATGATGTTTGCGGGAATTGAAAAAGAAATTGTGTTGTCTTCTGCGATTAATATAGTAGAGATTTGGGATAAACAAAAATATGAACAAGCCATTGACAATGCAGCCAATGACTTTGCAGACTTGGCTGAAGAAGTAATGGGAGACGCTAATGATGCTAATGGAATATCATAAACCTGTGCTGCTCACCGAGGCGGTGAAAGGCCTCAACATCCAACCCAATGGGGTTTATGTGGATGTCACTTTTGGCGGCGGTGGTCATTCCAGAGAAATATTAAAACATTTGGGCGAGAATGGTAAATTAATCGCCTTTGATCAAGATAAGGACGCACTCGAAAATGCTATCGACGATCCGCGCTTCCTGCTCATCAATGAAAATTTTAGATACCTAAAACGCTTCCTTCGCTTTTACGGCCATAAGGAAGTCGATGGGATTTTAGGCGATTTTGGGGTTTCTTCACATCAGTTTGATGCGCCGGAGCGTGGATTTTCTACAAGATTCGATTCAAATCTCGATATGAGGATGAATCAGGACAATGAATTGTCTGCTTTTCAAGTTATAAATGAATACGAAGAAAATGATCTTCGTAGAATATTATCGCAATACGGTGAGCTACGGCCTGCAGCAGGAATGGCAAGACTCATCGTGGAAGCAAGAAATGTCCAACCAATTAAATCGAGCAAAGAGCTTAAAAAAGCCTTGGGTCGATTTTTACCGAAACACAAAGAGAATAAGATACTCGCTCAGATTTACCAGGCGATCCGCATAGAGGTGAATGAGGAGTTGGAGGCCTTAAAAGATTTTTTATTGCAAACACAAGATGCATTAAAACCTGGAGGACGTCTAAGTCTCATATCGTACCATTCGCTGGAAGACCGATTGGTAAAGCGATTTATGCGGAATGGATTATTTGAAGGTGAGCCGGAAAAGGATGTTTTTGGCAGGGTAGAAGTACCCTTTAAACCGGTGGGGAAGTTTGTGATTCCTTCGGAAGAAGAAATTTCAGAAAATAACAGAGCACGCAGTGCTAAACTTAGGGTAGCGGTAAAGCTGTAATGAAAAAGAATTTTTACAATATCGTTAAAGGAAAATTTTTGGTAAGCGATGATGCCTTAAAAAATTGGCGCTTCATCATTTTCCTTTCGCTCTTGGCTTTGATCATGATTGGCAGTTCTCATAGCGCCGATAAAAAAGTTCATGAAATAGCCGACCTAAGCAACGATGTAAAAGAACTGAAAAGCGAATATGTGGACGTGCGTATGCAACTCATGCAGTCCAAAATGGAGAGTAAGATCATCTCGTCCATGGAGCGGAGAGGTTTGAAACCTTCAGAAACACCACCACAAAAAATAATAATCACAAAAGAATAGCGTGCCGGTAGAAAAAAAGAACATATTAAACCGATTCTACTTTATCGCCGGAGGTATGTTCATCTTCGCGGGGCTCATTGCGTTTAAGCTAATTAGCATTCAATTCGTGAATGGCGAGAAATACCGAGACCTCGCCTTAAAAAATACCACCAAGAATTTTACGATTCCAGCCAATCGAGGAAATGTCTATGCCGATGATGGAAGCTTGCTGGCAACCTCTGTTCCTAAGTATGACATCCGCTTTGATGCGGTTACTGTTTCCACTGAAGATTTTAATGAATTTCTGTTTCCCCTGTCAAAGAAGTTAAGTTCGATGCTTGGTAAACCAAGTAGCTATTATCAGAATTTATTCCGAAAAGCTCGCGCGAATAAAAATCGGTATTTATTAGTGACCAAGGGCCTTGGGTATTCAGATTATATCAAAGTGAAGAATTTTCCTATGTTCAATCTGGGTCCATACAAAGGAGGAATCATCGTACAACAGCGGGTAGTAAGAGAACATCCTTTGGGTAAAATTGGAGAACGACTGGTAGGAAACCAAAATAGAAACGAACCTGGAGTTTATGAAGTAGGCTTCGAAGGAGCCTTCGATTCTTACCTGAAAGGAAAAGAAGGAAGACGACTAAAGCAAAAAATTGCCAAGGGTCAATGGAAACCTGTTTACGACGACAATGAAGTGGAGCCACAAGACGGATATGATATTGTTTCGACTATCAATGTAAATATTCAGGACATTGCTCATCACGCACTTCTAAAACAAATGGAGTATTACGAAGCAGAACACGGCAGCGTGATAGTTATGGAAGTCAAGACAGGCGAGATCAAAGCTGTCGCCAATTTAGGTCGGACTTCAAATGGAAAGTATTATGAAAAACTGAATTATGCTGTGGGTGAAAGCCACGAACCCGGTTCAACTTTCAAAGTGATGGCCTTTATGGCTGCCTTGGAGCACAGCAAGATAGACACAGCAACGGTGGTCGATACCAAACAAGGTTCAAAGCGATTTTATGGACGGAATATTCACGATAGTAAAAGAGGCGGTTATGGAGAAATTTCGGCAGCGCGAGCATTAGAGGTCTCCTCCAATATTGGATTAGCATCATTGATTGATGATCATTATGCAAAGAATCCAAAGCAGTTTATTGAACAATTACAAGAATGGCGCTTAGACCAGCGCATAGGTATTCCTATCATAGGAGAAGGGAAACCGGTAATTCCGGGACCGGGTCATGAATTATGGAGTAAAAACGCGCTTCCATCCATGGCTTATGGGTATAACCTTCAGATGACGCCTTTACAAACGCTCACCTTTTACAACGCTATTGCCAACAATGGAGTGATGGTTAAACCTCGATTTATTCGTGAGATAAGAGTGATGAATAACGAAGTGGAATCTTTCGAAACTGAAGTATTAGTAGACAAAATTTGTTCAGATAAAACTTTGAATCAAATGCGTACAATACTTAAAAATATCGTTAAGCGCGGGACCGGACAACCATTGTATTCTCCGTATTTCTCCATGGCAGGTAAAACAGGTACTGCAAGAACTGAATACTGGATGCCAGATTGGGAGTCGAATAGACGATACATCTCGTCCTTTGCAGGCTATTTTCCGGCTGAAAATCCGAAGTATTCCAGCATCGTTGTGATACACAAGCCAAGTACCAAGAAAGGATACTACGGCGCAGATGTGACCGGGCCAGTTTTCAAAAGAATTGCGCAGAAGATCTTTACCGATAGCCCACTCATAGATGAGGTGAAAAATATTGAATCGACAGATCCGCTAATCGCTTCCGATTTCGAAACCTTTTATGATAAATCTCAAGGAGAGTTAAAACAGATCCCTAACCTGCTTGGAATGGCTGGGATGGATGCCATTTCTCTTTTGGAAAATGCCGGATTAAAAGTGAGAGCAATTGGAAATGGAACTGTCATGGCGCAGTCGCTCGAGACAGGGACCATGATCAAAAAAGGACAACAAATAACATTGAACTTAAGGTGATAACCCTCAAAGACATATTGTACAAAGTAACTCTCGAAAAGATCGTAGGAAGCACCAATGTGGCCTTTACTAATATTCATTTCGATTCACGAGCTATTTCCTTAAATGACGTTTTTGTTGCGATAAAAGGAACCATGGCAGACGGGCACGATTTTATCGAAAATGCTGCCAATCAAGGAGCCATCGCTATCATCTGTGAGCAACTTCCGAAGAATATTGTAAATGGAATTACCTATGTACAAGTAGCAAATTCGCAGCATGCTTTAGCAATAATGGCTGCAAATTTTTATGAAAATCCTTCCGAAAATCTCAAACTAATTGGTATTACAGGAACCAATGGTAAAACGACTATAAGCACACTTCTTTATAATCTTTTTAAAGATGCTGGTTTTGAAGTTGGACTGCTCTCTACGGTTAAGATTTTGGTTGGAAGCCAAGAATACAAAGCGACACATACCACACCCGATTCGCTTACGATCAATAGGTATTTAAAAGAGATGGTAGATGCCGGGGTGGAGTATTGCTTTATGGAGGTTAGTTCTCACGGTATTGATCAAAAGCGTACCGAAGGATTAGAATTCAACGGAGGAGTATTTACCAATCTGTCTCACGATCATCTTGATTACCATAAAGATTTTAAAGAATACAGAGATGTAAAAAAGAAATTTTTTGACGGTTTGTCGAAGAAGGCGTTTGCCCTAACCAATATAGATGACAAGAATGGGTTGTATATGCTTCAGAATTGTCATGCAAAGAAATACACCTATGCCTTAAAGTCGCATGCCGATTATAAAGCTCAGATATTGGAAAATCAGTTTAGTGGTTTACTTCTGAAAATTAATAACAATGAATTATGGGTAAAGTTAATAGGAACTTTCAACGCTTATAATTTGCTCGCCATTTATGCTACTTCTGAATTACTTGGGCTGGAAGCGATCGAAATCCTTCAGCTAATGAGCACTTTGGAGAGTGTCGACGGTAGATTTCAATTTTCTATTTCCGAAGAAAACATTACGGCCATTGTTGATTATGCGCATACTCCAGATGCCTTGAAAAATGTATTAGAAACGATTAATACTATAAGAACCGGCAACGAAGAACTTATCACAGTAGTAGGTTGCGGAGGTGATCGAGATGCGGAAAAACGCCCCAAGATGGGTCATATTGCTTCGCAATTAAGCACCAAGGTGATTTTTACCAGTGACAATCCCAGAACTGAAGACCCCGATGATATCATTCAGCAAATCGAAAACGGAGTCTCTCCCGAAAATTTCAAAAAAACGCTTTCTATCACCGATAGAAAACAAGCGATAAAAACTGCTTGTCAAATGGCGCAGAATAACGATATCATTTTAGTGGCTGGAAAAGGACATGAAACCTATCAGGAAATTAATGGTAAGCGAACCGATTTCGATGATTTTAAAATTGTAAATGAACTGCTAACCGCTCTAAAGAAATAACCATGTTGTACTATTTGTTTGACTTTTTAGATAAAACATACGATTTGCCGGGGGCAGGGTTATTTCAGTTTATCACATTTAGAGCATCTATGGCGGTTATATTATCACTCATAATCGCAACGGTTTATGGGAAGAAAATCATTCGATTTCTACAGCGAAAGCAAATGGGTGAAACCATTCGTGATCTCGGACTGGCGGGTCAAAATGAAAAGGCCGGAACACCCACCATGGGAGGGATCATTATCATTCTAGCCACAATAATTCCAGTGCTGTTATTTGCGAAACTGGAGAATATCTATGTAATCATGCTATTGGTGACAACGCTTTGGATGGGAACCATTGGCTTTATTGATGATTACCTGAAAAAATTCAAAAATGATAAAGGCGGCTTGCCGGGAAAATTTAAGGTGATCGGGCAAGTGGGGCTTGGAATCATCGTGGGGGCTACCATGTTTTTCCATCCGGACATCACGGTGAAAAGGGAAAAGGTAAATCCGGTGAACGGACAAGAGCTAATTACCGAATCATCGGCTAGAGAATTTTATCCCGAAGAAAAAACCTTGCTAACGACCATGCCGTTTGTGAGTGGGAACGAGATCAACTACGAAAAATTAATCACTTGGGCTGGTGAAGAGTATAAGAAATACGCCTGGCTCATCTTTATCCCCATCGTGATTTTTATCATTACAGCTGTATCAAATGGAGCTAATCTTACCGATGGAATAGACGGTCTGGCGGCAGGCTCCTCTGCCATCATTGGGATTACTCTGGCCATTTTCGCATGGGTTTCGGGTAATGTGATTTTTTCAGATTACCTCAATATCATGTATATCCCAAACACAGGTGAGCTTACCATTTTTATTACTGCTTTTGTTGGAGCACTCATCGGATTCTTATGGTACAACGCATATCCCGCACAAGTGTTTATGGGTGATACAGGAAGTTTGACGATAGGGGGTATCATAGCGGTAATTGCGATTGCGATTCGGAAGGAATGGTTGATTCCAATTCTCTGCGGAATTTTCCTAATGGAGAATTTATCGGTGGTCATGCAAGTGAGTTGGTTTAAGTATACAAGGAAAAAATTTGGGGAAGGACGTCGCATTTTTAAGATGTCGCCGCTACATCATCATTACCAGGTGAAAGGATATCATGAAAGTAAGATTGTGACAAGATTTTGGATTGTTGGAATTATGCTAGCTATCATCACTATAGTTACGCTTAAAATTCGGTAAGAATGAAGCGACTGGTCATTTTAGGAGCTGGAGAAAGTGGAGTAGGAACAGCACTCCTGGGAATAAAAAAGGATTACGAAGTTTTTGTTTCCGACTTCGGAAAAATAAAGGAAAAGTATAAACAAGTTCTTTTACATCATGAGATTGAATGGGAAGAAGGAGGTCATTCTGAAGAGAAGATTCTCAACGCCGATTTGGTAATGAAAAGTCCGGGAATACCGGATGATGCCGAAATGGTAAGACGCTTGAGAGCGTTGGGCGTACCTGTAATTTCTGAAATTGAATTTGCAGGGCACTACACCACTTCCAATATTATTGGTATCACCGGGAGTAACGGTAAAACTACCACAACCAGATTGGCGCATAAGCTGTTGATCGATGGAGGATTGGATGCTGCACTGGGAGGAAATATTGGAAAGAGTTTTGCTGAATCGGTTTCCGTTAGTAAAGCCGAAAATTATGTTCTGGAGTTGAGCAGTTTTCAGCTCGATGGAATAGAAAAATTCAGACCCCATATTGCTGTGTTGACCAATATTACCCCCGATCATTTGGATCGATATGACAATGATTTTAAGAAGTATATCGCTTCTAAATTCAGAATAACAATGAATCAAACAGACGAAGATTTTTTCATCTACGACGGAGACGATTTAGAAATAACAACATGGCTTAAAGACCATCCCATCAAATCTCAACAACTGCCTTTTTCGTTAGAAAAAAAGTACGAAAAAGGCGCATACATAGAAAACGAAAATATAATTATAAACATAAATAACACACCATTCACTATGCCAATTGCCTCACTAGGATTACAAGGAAAACACAACGCCAAAAACGCCATGGCCGCTTCTACCATTGCCACATTATTGGGAATTAGGAAGGAAACTATTAGGCAATCTCTTGAAGATTTTCAAGGGGTTGAGCACCGATTAGAGCGCGTGCTCAAGATCAATAATGTTATGTACATCAATGATTCAAAGGCTACCAACGTAAATGCGACTTTCTATGCACTTGATAGTATGGAAACACCTACCGTTTGGATCGTTGGGGGAGTAGATAAAGGTAACGATTACACCCAACTACTTCAGCAAGTAAACGAAAAGGTAAAGGCCATAATATGTCTCGGCTTAGACAATGATAAAATAATCTCCACCTTCGGAAACGTGGTGGATATGATGGTTGAAGCACATTCGATGCATGACGCTGTTCAGGTGGCCTATCGATTGGCCGACAGAGGTGATTCGGTTTTGTTATCTCCTGCCTGTGCCAGTTTCGATCTTTTCGAAAACTACGAAGAAAGGGGAAGACAATTTAAAGATGCGGTGAGGAACCTCTAAGAAAATTTACGAATACAGAACTTAGAAAATGAAATCGGTTTTTAGACATATTCAAGGAGATAAGGCAATTTGGGCCGTGGCTGGCTTATTAGCCCTTTTTTCTTTTTTACCGGTTTACAGTGCGAGTAGCAATTTGGCGTATCTATATGGTGATGGGAATACCTTTCAATTCTTATTAAAACACTTTGCACACTTACTCCTAGGTTTCGCTATTTTATATGGCGTTCATAAAATCCCTTACCATTATTTTAGGGGGTTATCGATTATAGCACTACCCATTGTCGTTATACTATTACTCATCACTTTGAGTCAAGGAAACACCATTGAAGGAGCGAATGCGAGTCGTTGGATTCGGGTGCCGTTTGTTGGAGTCACCTTTCAAACTTCAACCTTGGCAGCCGTTGTACTCATGACCTATGTTGCTCGGTATCTCTCTAAAATAAAACACAAAGAAGTTCGGTTCAAAGAAACCTTACTACCGTTGTGGTTGCCGGTTTTTTTAATACTCGCCCTTATTTTGCCCGCCAATTTTTCCACTACAGCTATACTATTCGCAATGATTGTGGTTTTAGTATTTATTGGCGGATATCCTTTGCGATATCTAGGTATAATATTGGGAGCGGGCACCGTATTATTAGTTTTGTTTGTGTTGACCGCAAAAGCTTTTCCCGGAGTGTTCCCTAACCGAGTGGATACCTGGATAAGTAGGGTAGAGAATTTCGCCGATAACGAGGACACCGAAGCCGATTATCAGATCGAGAAAGCAAAAATTGCCATTGCCTCGGGGGGAGTAACCGGTTTAGGTCCCGGAAAGAGTATTCAAAAGAATTTTTTACCTCAATCCTCATCCGATTTCATTTATGCGATCATCGTTGAAGAGTTTGGATTGGTAGGAGCCTTGTTCCTGCTGCTCCTTTATTTGCTATTGTTATTTAGACTAGTGATCGTTGTGCATAAGAGTTCTTCTTTCTTCGGAAAGTTGCTCGTGATAGGGATAGGTCTGCCCATTATTTTCCAGGCATTGATCAATATGGGAGTTGCCGTGGAGTTATTTCCGGTAACGGGGCAAACCCTACCGCTTATTAGTAGTGGTGGAACTTCCATTTGGATGACCTGCCTGGCTTTAGGAATGGTATTGAGCGTGAGCGCTAAAAGAGAAGTAAAAATAACGGAAGAACAAGAAGAAAACCCATTGGATATATTAAGTGAAGCCTTATAGATTTATCATATCGGGAGGAGGAACCGGCGGACATATTTATCCGGCCATTGCCATTGCGAACGAATTAAAAAGTCGTTATCCCGAATCGGAATTTTTGTTTGTAGGTGCGAAGGATCGAATGGAAATGGAAAAAGTACCGCAGGCAGGTTATAACATTGAAGGCTTATGGATCTCAGGAATTCAAAGAAGCTTGAATCTTAAAAACTTAATGTTTCCTTTCAAATTGATTTCGAGTTTGTGGAAGTCTAAAAAAATCCTCAAAAAATTCAAACCCGATGCGGCTATCGGTACAGGGGGCTATGCTTCAGCACCGTTGCTTCGAGTGGCGTCCAATAAAAAAATACCTTGCCTTATTCAAGAACAAAATAGTCATGCCGGAATCACTAACAAATGGCTAAGCGGCAAGGCCAACACAATTTGTACTGCCTATGAAGGCATGGAACGATTCTTTCCGAAGGAAAAAATAAGACTTACCGGTAATCCGGTGCGAGAAGATATCATCCATACTTCGTCGAATAGGGAGGAGGCTGTTCAGTTTTTTAACCTAAGCACTAATATAAAAACACTATTGGTGCTTGGAGGAAGCTTGGGAGCCGGAAGAATCAACCAACTCATCGAAGATTCGTTACCATTTTTTCGAGAACAGAACGTACAGGTTATCTGGCAATGCGGTAAATACTACATCGATAAATACAAGCATCATACGGGAGGATATGTGCAAGTTCACGCGTTTTTAAACAGAATGAATATGGCCTATGCGGCAGCCGATTTCATTATCTCCAGAGCGGGTGCATTGTCGGTTTCAGAATTGTGTCTGGTGGGCAAACCGGTACTGTTTATACCTTCACCCAATGTGTCGGAAGACCATCAAACAAAGAATGCTCAAGCAATTGAAAGACATAATGCAGCGTTATTGATAAAGGAACAGGATTTGGACGCCAAATTTGAAGACACCTTTTTAAGCTTACTCAATGACGCAGAATTACAAGCTAATTTATCTGAAAACATACTGAAACTCGCGAAGCCCAATGCGACCAAGGACATTGTTTCAGAAGTAGAGAAACTAATTCAATCCAAAACTTGAAAGGGCTAACTAACATAGAATACGTGTACTTTGTAGGTGTGGGCGGCATCGGCATGAGCGCATTGGCGCGCTATATTCGATTGATGGGAAAAACCGTTCTGGGGTACGATAAAACTCCCACACATCTCACCAACGAGTTAATTGGTGAGGGAATAGAAATTACTTTCACCGATGATATATCAGAACTTAATTCTGAAATTTTAACGCCCGAAAACACTTTAGTGGTCTATACTCCGGCCATACCTTCCACTAATGCTATTCTGACTTATTTCTCAAACCACCAATTTAAGCTTATTAAGAGAGCGAAGTTATTGGGCGAGGTCACCAAAGAGAGCCTATGCCTCGCTGTAGCAGGTACCCACGGTAAAACTACTACTTCAGCGATTTTAGGTCATCTTCTGGCCGAATGTAATATGCCGGTCACTGCATTTCTTGGTGGAATTGCAGAGAATTATAACTCGAATTTTATTAGCAAAGGAACAGAAATCACGGTCGTCGAAGCCGACGAATTTGATAGGTCATTTCTTCATTTAAGTCCGGATATCGCCTGTGTTACTACCATGGATGCCGACCATTTGGATATTTACGGACATGAAGATGAACTAAAGGCTTCTTTTATCGAATTTTCAGATTTACTTACTGATTCGAACAAACTATTTTTCAAAAAAGGACTTCCGTTAATAGGGAATTCTGTGGCGGTGAATGAGTCGGCCGATTATGAGGCCTGTAATATTAAAATTAGAGATGGCATCTATGTTTTTGATTTAAAAACACCCGAAGGAATTATTGAAGAGTTGAAATTCACCCTTCCGGGACATCACAACCTACTGAATGCGGTAACAGCTTTGGGCATGGCAATATCTGCGGGAACCCCAACTCCCTGCCTGTCCAAAGCTTTACAAAGTTTTAAAGGAGTAGAACGTAGATTTTCGTACAAAATTAAAGAGGAAGATTTGGTGCTTATCGATGACTATGCACATCATCCCACCGAATTGAACGCCCTTTTTCAAGCGGTCCAGGAAATGTATCCTGAAGACCAAAAATTGATCGTTTTCCAACCACACCTATTTAGTAGAACCCAGGATTTTATCGAAGGCTTCGCAGAAAGTTTGGCGAAGTTCGATGAGGTGATACTGCTAGACATTTATCCGGCCAGAGAATTGCCCATAGATGGGGTGAATTCACAGTGGCTGTTGAATAAAATTGATCATAAAATTAAAAGCTTAGTGACCAAAGAATCCATGGCTGTAGCCGTTGAGGCATCAAATTGTCGTATAAAATTATTGGTGGGTGCGGGCGATATTGGAGCCGAGGTAGATAAAGTAGTAAAATATTTGAAGGATGCGAGTTAATTGGAACATACTCAAATTATTATTTGCCCTAGTCATTTTAGGAGGGATTTTTGGCTTTGCTCAGAAGAGAAATTCGGTTAGAAAATTGAGTAAAATACAAATAGAATTCGTGGATGAAAATAACCC
Organism: Flavobacteriaceae bacterium; assembly: GCA_013002065.1. Classification (GTDB taxonomy): domain Bacteria; phylum Bacteroidota; class Bacteroidia; order Flavobacteriales; family Flavobacteriaceae; genus Aureisphaera. The sequence continues at coordinate 4,187 of JABDKT010000111.1, read as the reverse complement.
AATGATCACCTTAGCTACGGTTAATAAATTGTTAATACAAAATAACGACAGTGTAACGAGCATCAGTAAAGAAACTTTAGTTTTGGAAGAGATGGAGTCTAGATTGTTGCAAAATGACATGGTGCGCGATGCGCAAGTGTTTGTAACGGTTGACGGAAAGTTGGGAGCCAAGATAGAACAGAAAAATCCAATTGCACGGGTCGTAAGTTCACCCAATTATTATGTGGATGAGGATGGTGAAAAGATGCCTTTGTCTAAAGTTTATGCTGCAAGGGTGCCTTTGGTTACAGGAAACTCAAAGAAAAATTTTACTGAATTAACCCCGCTGTTGCTTAAAATTCGAGAAGACGAATTCATGAAGCATACAGTTATCGGAGTACATAAAAATAACGATGGTACGATAGAGTTGGAACTGAGGAAGATGGATTACAAAATTCACTTTGGGAAATTGGATCACATAGAGAGGAAGTTTCAGAATTACAAAGCGTTCTATCATAAAATTAAAAAGGAAAACATGCTTGCCGCTTACAACATGGTCGATTTACAGTTTGGAAATCAGGTGGTGGCCACAAAAAAATAAGTCATGGAAAATAATAACATAGCTGTTGGATTAGATATTGGTACCACAAAAATTGTGGCCATGATCGGTCGGAAGAATGACTATGGTAAAATGGAGATTTTGGGTATCGGTAAGTCCAAAAGTTTAGGAGTTCATCGTGGCGTGGTCAACAACATCACTCAAACCATACAGTCAATCCAACAAGCAGTTCAAGATGCTGAAACATCTTCGGGGATGAAAATTAGCGATGTTATCGTTGGTATTGCGGGACAGCATATTAGAAGTCTTCAGCACAGTGATTATATTACCCGAACCAATAGTGACGAGGTTATTGATGAGGAGGACATTGACCGTTTGTGCAATCAGGTTCACAAGTTGGTGATGCTACCCGGGGAGGAGATTATCCATGTGCTCCCACAAGATTTTAAAGTCGATGGACAAGCGGAAGTTAAAGAACCTATTGGGATGTATGGCGGAAGATTGGAAGCGAATTTCCATGTAGTAGTGGGACAGGTTTCTTCTATTAGAAATATAGGCAGATGTGTGAAAAGCGCCGGCTTGGAACTTTCTGGAATTACATTAGAGCCATTGGCTTCTGCGAATGCAGTATTGAGCCAAGAAGAAAAGGAGGCGGGAGTAGCGCTTATCGATATTGGTGGTGGGACGACAGATCTTGCCATTTTTAAAGATGGAATTATTCGGCATACGGCCGTGATACCCTTTGGCGGTAATGTGATTACAGAAGATATAAAAGAAGGCTGTTCGATAATCGAAAAGCAAGCGGAATTATTAAAGATCAAATTTGGTTCGGCTTGGCCGGGTGAGAACAAGGATAATGAGATTGTTTCGATTCCCGGACTTAGAGGACGAGAACCAAAAGAAATCACTTTGAAAAACCTTTCAAAAATAATCCATGCCCGAGTGGTGGAGATAGTTGAGCAAGTGTATTTGGAGATAAAGAATTATGGCCACGAAGAGCAGAAGAAAAAGCTTATTGCCGGAATTGTACTAACAGGAGGAGGGTCTCAATTGAGACATTTAAAACAACTTACTGAATATATCACAGGAATGGATACTCGAGTGGGATACCCAAATGAGCATTTAGCTGGGGATAGCGACAGTGAAACCACCAGTCCGATGTATTCGACGGCGGTTGGATTGGTTATGAACAGCTTGGAAAGTAAGGAGAGGAATTTACAGCTCAAAAGATCGATGGGAGCGGAAGATACCAGCCAAATTGAAGAATCAACAGAAGCAAACACCGAGGTGGATATTTCAGAAGAGAATGACAGGCCGAAAGATAGAAAACGGTTTTTTGATAAGTGGGCAGAGAAGTTTAAGGAGTTCTTAGACAATGCCGAATAATGCAAGAATTAACAATACGAATTAACAACCTCACAAAATAAAAACAAATGAGCAGTAACACAGAATTTGATAACATCGCGTTCGATCTGCCAAAGAACCAGTCCAATGTTATAAAAGTAATTGGAGTAGGAGGCGGTGGTAGCAATGCCATCAACCACATGTTTAGCCAGGGAATCAAGGGAGTTGACTTTGTTATTTGCAACACCGATGCACAAGCGTTGGAGAACAGTCCTGTGCCTATTAAAATTCAGTTGGGAGTCTCTCTCACTGAAGGACTTGGTGCAGGTGCTAATCCGAAGATTGGCGAGCAATCGGCGGTAGAAAGTTTGGAAGACATCAAAAATATGTTGATGACCAACACTAAAATGATCTTTATCACGGCCGGAATGGGTGGTGGAACCGGAACCGGGGCTGCACCTATCATCGCTAAGATGGCCAAAGAACTGGATATTTTGACTGTTGGAATTGTAACTATTCCCTTTCAGTTTGAAGGGAAAATAAGAAATGATCAAGCTACTATTGGGGTAGAGAATTTGAGAGAAAATTGCGACTCCTTAATTGTGATCAACAACAATAAATTACGTGAGGTATATGGTAATTTAGGGTTTAAGGCAGGATTTTCTAAAGCCGATGAGGTGTTAGCTACGGCAGCAAGAGGTATTGCAGAAGTAATAACGCATCATTACACGCAAAATATTGACCTTCGAGATGCCAAAACTGTTTTGGCCGATAGTGGAACTGCCATAATGGGGTCTGCAAATGCCAGTGGTGCAAATCGAGCGCAAGAAGCGATTAATAAGGCTTTGGATTCACCATTGTTGAACGATAATAAAATTAAGGGAGCCAAGAATGTGTTGTTATTGATTGTTTCTGGTACCGAGGAAATCACCATCGATGAGATTGGTGAGATTAGTGACCATATTCAGGAGGAGGCAGGGCACAGTGCAAATATCATTATGGGAGTTGGAGAAGATACAGCCTTGGAAGGAGCGATTTCTATTACTGTTATAGCCACAGGATTCAATGCCGAACAGCAACATGAAATAGTAAATACCGAAGCCAAGAAAATCATTCATACTTTGGAAGATGAGCAAAAGGCAGAGCATGATTTATCGGAAAGACCTACGCAAATAGAGGTGGACTCATCGACCATTGTTGCTGAAAAGGTAAAAGAGGAACCAGTGATTAGGCATACGTTGTTCGAGGAAGAAGCAGCGGACATAAAACCTGAGGAGCCAAAGAATTTGAACAAAGAATTACCCTTCGAGGGCTATATTGAAACCAGTGAACTTATAAAAAATATCTCGGTAGAATCGACACTAATTGATATTCATTATTTAGCCGAATTTGAACAGGTTCAAATTAATGAGATCGATGTGAACAGTTTCGTGATTGTCGAAGCGGAAGAGGATGTCTCCTCTGCAGCTTTGACGGAAACAGAAGTGGATGAAAGTGAATCGGCCGAAATTGAAGAGCAGATGCTAATGTTCGATTTACCGGTTAATAGTGTTGCTGAAAAGCACTCCACCGAAACTAAGTTTGAAGAGGAAGAACCGGAATTGATCGTTGGTAATATCGATGAAATTGAAGTGAACGATCCTATCGAAGTAATTCCTGTTACCGAAGTAACTGAAGCGGGAGTGAAGCGTTACAGTTTGGATGATTATCAGGAAGTGGAAGAGCAATTGACGGCAGCTAAACCTGAAGAAAATGTTCAGGAAGACGATGAGGAGGTTGTTTTTGAAACCAAAACCGTAGAGGCTCCGGAGGAAGAGGTTAAAGACGATAACGAACCTGCCGATCCTTTGAATTCTCCTATTTCTAAATTGCTTAAGGACCGAACGGAAGAACGCAAAAAGAAAATGAAGGAGTTCAACTATAAGTTTAGAAACAGTGCGTCTAAAATTGATGATATCGAAAAACAACCTGCGTATAAAAGAGCAGGTATAGAGTTGGATGAAACCGATTCTAGTGATTCAGAAATTTCCCGGACATCGGTTAATATCGATGATGACGATATTGATCTAAGAAGTAACAATTCATTTTTACACGATAATGTAGATTAAGTCCCAACTGCGCCAATCTGGCAAATCTATATTAAAAGACCTCCATGTTGATTTTCAGGGAGGTCTTTCCTTTTATCAAAGTTATATAATATGTATCTTCGCAGTCTGTAAAACCTGATGTTATGAGCTTGCAACAAAAGATAATGGATGAGATGAAAACGGCGATGAAGGCTAAAGATACTACATCTTTAGAGGCC
>JABDKT010000108.1 GCA_013002065.1 Flavobacteriaceae bacterium | reverse complement strand
GGTTAGTTCTTCTATTTTCTGAAGCAAAAGATTCATCATTTCGCCAAGGTGAAGCCCCTCTTCTTTGATATTTTTTGCAGATGGAATACTTGGTAAGTGATGGTTAGTCTTAATAAATTCCTCAACTTCCGAAATTGTTGGCATTGAATAATCCGACATTAGACTAGAGGCGCCAGTGAAGTACTTTTGAAACACATAGTCTGCGGGAACACTTAAGTCCACTTTCACTTCTTCTGCATGAATCTTCCCTTTTACTGTCAATTCAGAATCCGGATTGTTACTGCCTATACCTACAAAGCCTGTTATGATTGCATCACCAACGACATGCAGTTTTTCAGCCGGGGATGAGGTTCCTATTCCAACATTTCCATCGAAATAAGACTTCCCTTTTACATGAAATTTTTGCAGTGGGTTCGTAACTCCTAGCCCTACTTTCACCCCGCTGAACGTCATAATATTTGCCTCATTCGGGTCTGTCCAGGCATTCACATATTCAAATAGAAGGCTACCGTTTAGGCTTTGACTATTATCATTTGAAACAGAGTAACTATAAATTGAGCTATTGTTGAAAATTAGTGCTTTACCAAAACCGGTGTTGCTATCCAACACATCAAAATTGATTATCTGTGCAGAAATGGAGGAAATAAATAATGCTGCCATTAATGTTAAAAGTGTCTTTTTCATAATTAAAAGTTTTAAAGATTAATAATGTATCGACAGATTTTCTGCCGATTTTTATATTTGTTTCCTTAAAGATTAAACTGAAAAAGAACGATTACAACAGCCTTTGTATAAGCGTAGCGATTTATTTCATTTTCGATTGAATATGTGCGAATAAAGTGAGAATTCTATTCAATTACTTCCGCAGTGATATACACATTCTGAAGTGGCCAATCGCCGGAGTCGGCTTCTAGATTGGCAATTTTTTCGACTATATCCATTCCTTGGGTCACTCTTCCGAAAATGGTGTAGTTTCCATTGAGATGACCTGTAGAACTTTTTGGACCTAAAAAGATGAAGAACTCATAAGGAGCAGTTCTTTTATCCGGATTTTCACGATATTCTTTCGCTCCTGAAACCGTACCGTATTTGTGAATACGCCCGTTATTCAACTCGGCAGGGAGTAGGTATTTTTTGCCAATCTTATTTCTTTTTCTAGGTGTAGTTACATTGTCACTATTACCGCCCTGTATGATAAAATTTGGCACAACTCTATGGAAAAAGGTGCCGTCAAAATACTTTTGCTTGACCAAATAGATAAAATTCGCACGATGAATAGGAGTATCCTTATACAATTCGATAAATATATCGCCGTGTTGAGTGGAAACTAAAACCTTGGTTTCCGGATTTTCCTTACCGTATTGAGTGAGGAATTCAACTACATTTTCATTCGATAGTACAGGATAGGTGGGCGCCTTTACTGTATCTTTTGGCTTTTTAATTTCTTCGGAAATAGAACTATCCTGTGTTAGTTCTTTTGTTGGCAAGTTTGCATCAACGGTAGGCTTTTTTTTATCTTCACAGCTCGCAAAGGCCAAAACCGCCAGAAACGAAATAACAAACCCAACTCTCATAAATGCAATTTTCAGAATTTTCTAAACAGATTGTAAAAATAAAGAATTTGGAACTTCCTGGCGAGGCCTTCCATTTGAAAATGGCACCGATTCAACGAATTTTAGAGCTTAAAAAGAAAGCACGCGAAATGAAATCGGCGAAAAAAGCCGCCGTTCTTTGCTTGTTTTATCCTTCCGAAGAAAATCACACGAATTTTGTGCTCATCCTACGCAATACCTATAAAGGAGTTCATTCGGCGCAAATCGGGTTTCCGGGTGGCAAATATGAAGACGAAGACAATTCCTTGGAAGAAACGGCTTTGAGAGAAGCCGAAGAGGAAGTGGGTGTGATGCAAAAGGAAGTAGAAATATTAAAAGAACTCACCGAAATCTATATCCCGCCGAGTAATTTTTTTGTGCAACCTTATTTGGGTGTTACCAATAAAACTCCTCATTTCGTTAGACAAGAGGACGAAGTTGATGCCATTATTGAAGTACCCATTAACGAATTTTTGAATCCGGAGAATTTAGTAACTCAAACGTTATCTACTAGTTACGCCAAGAAAATTGAAGTTCCTGCTTTTAATTTGCAGGGACAAGTGGTTTGGGGAGCAACGGCGATGATGTTAAATGAGATAAGAGAATTGCTATCTAAAGTTCTTTAACCCCTATTTTACTATCTTTGTCAGCCTGTTTGTAATTTGAGGTGGGAGCCAAACGACAAACTATCACACAAAACAATTTATGGGGCTTATCAAAAAAAATCCTTTCGGACATATACTCTTCTTGAAGCGGTGGCTCATCCGGATTTTGGGTGCGCTTACACATCGCCGATTCAAAGGATTTAACCAACTGAAAATTGAGGGTAGTGAAATCATAAAAAATTTACCCGACACCAATGTGCTGTTTGTCTCCAATCACCAAACTTATTTTGCCGATGTGGTTGCCATGTTTCATGTGTTTAACGCGAGTCTGAGTGGGAGAGTAGATAGCATAAAAAATATTGGATATCTGTGGAATCCAAAATTGAATATCTATTTCGTCGCTGCGAAAGAAACTATGCAATCCGGGTTGTTGCCAAAAATCCTCGCATACGCAGGTTCAGTGAGTATTGAACGTACATGGCGTGCCGAAGGAAAGGATGTGAATCGACAGGTAAAAATGAGTGATGTTAGCAATATTACAACTGCTCTTAACGATGGTTGGGTTATCACATTTCCGCAGGGAACCACTAAGCCATGGAAACCCATTCGAAGAGGAACTGCGCATATTATTAAAACTAATAAACCATTGGTGGTACCTATTGTGATCGACGGATTTAGAAGATCGTTCGACCGTAAAGGACTGCGGATTAAAAAACGAGGGATTCTACAATCGATGGAAATCAAGGCTCCATTAGAAATTGACTACGAAAATGATAGCATCGATACTATTGTCGAAAAACTCGAATATGCCATTGAACAACACCCTTCCTTTTTAAAAGTGATTTCTCAAGAGGATCTTCGGAAAGAAGAAGAACTCAACAAAACCAGAAATTGGAGATATTAGTTTTAACTACAATTCAATTTTTTTAAGTTCCCGATAATTTCGCTTTAATCTGCGGAGCAAGAGTCCGTAGATGAGCCAATAAAATAGAATCAAAAATCCAATGAGAAGAATGCCGGCGATAAACTGAAACAAAAAGAATGAGGTGGTAAAGGTTTCAGGAGGGATGGCGCCATAGATATCGTCGTTTTGCAGTATATCGTACAATTTTTCCTTATTAAAATAATAATAGATATTAATTCCTGCCATTAGCAAAATTGCCATTCCTATGTTATAATAAACGAAATAACGTACTGTTTTACGGGCGTTGAGAATATTTCTCATCAAAGTTTTAACAGATTGGGTCACCTTGATTTTCTTGTAATTTCTCCAAAAGAGTAAAATAAATCCAATAACGATGATATAATTAAACACGTTTATGATTAGAAAAACGGTGTCTAATCCCATTTCATTATTAAACTGTTTGCTCGATTCGGGGATAAAAAAGGCCAAGACAGTCCAAAAGGCCAATTCGCATAGACTAATAATCACGATCCATTTGAGAATGGAAGACGATTTTTTTAGTAGCATCGGATAAATCTCTGCGGACGTAAACTTCGGAAACTTTTGTTCCCTCGATTGCCACTCTTTCTTTAATACTTCTAATTGATCCATAAGTTTATGGGTTAAGAATGGTTCTTAACTTCTCTTTAATTCTATTCATTTTAACTCTGGCATTTACCTCGGTAATTCCCAGTGTTTCTGAAATCTCTCGGTAGTTTTTGTTCTCCAAGTATAAAAACACCAACGCCTTGTCGATATCGTTTAACTTTTTTACGGCACTGTACATGAGCTTTAACTGCTCTTCTACCGTGTTGTCATATTCTTCAGAACTTATTTTAAAACTAATGCCTTCATAATCCTGTGTTTGAACCTTTCTCTTACTTTTTCTGTATAAAGTAATTGCCGTGTTCAACGCTACTCTGTACATCCAAGTACTAAATTTTGAGTCGCCTCTAAATTTCGGATAAGCTCGCCAAAGCTGTATGGTTATTTCTTGAAACAAATCATTGTGCGCATCACTATTATTTGTATAGAGTCGACATATTTTATGCACTATGTTTTGGTTCTCCTCAAGCTGGCTTACAAAACTATGTTCTAGTTCTTTGGTCAATGTTTTTTTGTTAGCTAATGAATTAGTGTGAGACAATTTGGTATTGTTACAAAAATCATAAAAATTGAAGGATTATAAAATTTTGAATCCAACATTTGGTAACTTTGTTGTAGATCATAAATCTATGAATATTCCAAAGAATAATCTCCCAAGAATTGTAGTAATTGGAGGAGGTTTTGCCGGAATTTCTCTCATCAAGAAACTACAAAAGGAAAAGGTTCAAATCGTACTTTTCGATCGCCATAATTACCACACCTTTCAACCCTTATTGTATCAAGTATCTACTGCTGGATTAGAACCAGACTCCATTGCTTATCCGTTGAGAAAAATTTTCAGAAAAAACAAAAACTTCTATTTCAAACTAGCTACGGTCGAACGAATAAATGCAGAAGATCAAAAAGTAATCACAAACATCGGTGAATTAAGCTATGATTATTTGGTGATTGCAACGGGTACCAAAACCAATTTCTTCGGAAATTCAAATATCGAAACCTATAGCATGCCCATGAAAACCATCTCACAGGCATTGGACATTCGTAGCTTGATGTTGCAAAATATAGAAGCCGCAGACCGATCTGAAGATCCCGTCACAAGAAAGGCATGTTTAAATTTTGTCGTAGCAGGAGCCGGTCCCACCGGTGTTGAATTGGCAGGGGCGTTGGCCGAATTTAGGAAAGGAATATTAGAACATGATTATCCCAGTTTGGCCGAAGCAGAAATGCAGGTCCATCTATTGGAAGGTGGCGACAGGGTTCTGGCACCCATGAGCAAAACTGCCTCAAAGAACGCTCAGAAATCACTGGAAAAATTGGGAGTGCATGTTCACCTCAACACCAAAGTTACCGATTACGACGGAATGACAGTGAGCACAGAAAATGAGAAAGAATTCAAAGCCATGACCTTTATCTGGGCCGCAGGTGTAACCGGAGCACCCGTAGAAGGTTTAAATATGAGTGAGGTGCTCACACGTGGCAACCGATTCAAAGTAGATCGTTACAACAAGATTGAAGGATTAGAAAATATTTACGCCTTAGGCGACGTGGCTTTTATGGAAACGGAAGCATACCCCGAAGGCCATCCTCAAGTGGCGCAACCTGCCATTCAGCAAGGAAAAACCTTAGGCGATAACTTCAAACGAATGTTCCGGAACAAAACCTTAAAGAAATTCAAGTATTTTGATAAAGGCACCATGGCCACTATTGGAAGAAATAAAGCCGTGGTTGACGTTAAAAAACTGAGTTTTGGAGGCGCTATAGCTTGGTTTATGTGGATGTTTGTCCACCTCTGGTATCTGGTCGGATTCAGAAATAGAGTGGTAACATTCTTTAATTGGACCTACAACTATATTAACTACGATCGTGCCGCTAGGTTAATTATTCGACCTTTTAAGAAGCCTAATTAATCTGAACCTTGATGGGACCTCCATTAGACACCCATCCACCGCCAATCTCATCGATATTCACGTCGAGCTCGTCACTGGTGTCAATACTTTTTACGTTCACTTTAACTTCATCGTAAGTATCCACACTTTTCAAGTTTACATTTAATTCATCATAGGTATTGATATCGACAATACGAACATCGATCGTTTCAAGTGGAGCCCCAAGATCAATTTTAGATTCAGGAGATGTTTCCGAAGCATACAAAGAAGGGATGATTTCAAGATCCTTTACCACATTAAAAGTGAGACATACGGCGATGATGGTTAGAATGGTTTTGGTGTATAAATCTGTTTTCATAATGCTGAAGTTTTATAAAATTAGAAATGCAATCTAAGTATCAAGTTTCGTACCTAAAAGTAGTAACCACTACTACATTTGCTTTGCCTTTTAGTGTTTGAGCCCCCATGGAATGCGCGAGAAGGCCCTGGGGTAAGGTGTTTTGATGAATATTTTTAAATGCTTCGGAAGCGAGGATGTCCACGTTTAATTCATTGCATTTGGCTTGAATTCTCGAAGTTGTGTTCAATACATCTCCCGAAAATGCAATCTCCCGTTTAATTTGTCCTAACTCCCCAACCATAACTTGTCCGAAGTGATACCCCACTTTAAATTCAGGAACGATTCCATATTTCTTAGTGTAGATATGCGCCTTTTTATCGATGAGTTTTTTCATATGAAAGAAACACAACAGCGCTTTGCACTTTTTCAAGCCCTTCTTCATTTTCCATGAAACTACAATTTCATCTCCCACATATTGATAAATCTCACCACTCGACTCAACAATGGCAGGAGTTATGTCTTTAAAGAAATCTTTGAGAAAATTGAAATACTTCTCTTCTCCTAAAATTTCAGCAGTGGTGGTTGCATCCTTTATATCGGCGAACATAAATATCCTTTCTTCCCTCTTCGGTAAAAAGTATTTGCCTCGAAGATAATCCGGAAAAACACCTGGCCCATATTTATCATTAATCATAAGTACGATAAGGGTCACCAAAACGATAATGAGCCAAATCACAAAATTTTTGATAAACAACCAAGACCCGAAAATAAAAGACGCCTCTTCAATGACTTCCGAATTCCACATCGCCAATTCGAAATTCACACTCGCCAAATAAGCGGCGCCAATAAAACTTATAATAATCGCGGTTAAGGTGTAAATCACTACTATGAGTAGCAAGGCTTTCCAAAAAGCGTACTTCCGAAGCCAGTACTCCATGAGATTCACGGTAATTAATCCGCCAATAAAACCAGCAGAAACTGCTACAATCAAATTCGCCTGAAAAGCAGAAAGAAAATCGAAGTTGCTGTCCAGCGCGTTCCGACTGTAAAGTGTAATTAAATCGTAAAAGAAAAGAAGATTTGAAATGATCACCCAAGCAATCATAATCCAAACGGCGCGGCGAAGATAAAATCCTACCCTCTTATTTCGAAAAAAACTCAAAACACTAGCAATTTTTGTATTTATCGTTGAGGCCTACTCCCGATTTCACCATAGGTACTATTTTTTGCAGCCTGCTTTCCTTAGTAGCGTCCCTTTTTGCTTCGGAAATATAAGCGGCGTATTCTCTTTGCTTTCCGGGAGTTAAATTTTCAAAAGCCGATTTAAAATTCACATCCTTTTTGAAAGCATTATTAAGAAATGGTGGAATGCTCACACCTTTTTTACGTTCAGGTTTGATCTCCTTTCCTGCGATACAATTTTCGATCGACTCTTGAATATAATCCAATACCAAATCGGAGTCAATGGTATCCCCGGCGACAAACTTCCATTGCCGAAGTGCTTTAGTTTTCCCTTCCTGTGCGTTATGTAACTTATTTGCCTGATCCTTTAAAAACACTCCTTGATGAAACCAAAGTGCATAATGGTTTTTAAAAGCGGCAATTCCCGCGACTAACTTTCCATTTAGGGTATAGGTAGGTGAGCCCCATTTAATTTCCTCCAGTAATTCTGTTCTATGAAAGATCGACCTTAGCTCCTTCAATTGGTCGCTCCATTTGTCGTGTTTGGTGATATATTCATCGACATTATCTACGCTGGTCATGCTTGTAATATTTAAAATTCAAGATACGTATTTTAAGCGATTTCATCTCGAAAATAAGGTTTCAGCACAAAAAAACCCGCCTAAAAAGACGGGCGATTTTCGTTTAATTTGATTTCTAGTTTTTTACAAATTTCAAACTTGTTTCTCCTTCGGAAGTATAAACTTTTAAGAAATATACGCCGGTCGGATAAGTAGCCACCGAAATCTGCAGATTCGAGCTTTCGGTATTTTCTACAAATTTGGATGAAATTACCTTGCCTGTAATATCCATTATATCATAGCGTAATAGTTGAATGGAAGTTTCCATTTGCAATTGAATAATATCTGAAGCCGGATTAGGAAAAAGTGACAACCGCTCCTTAATTTTATTATCCTCTGTAGATAAAAAGGAATCGTATAAATCTTGTAATAAATCGATAGGTTCGGTTCCCGAGGCTTGTTGTCCAACGTTTAATCGTAAATACGGACTCCCGGGTTCATCATCGGCCTTATAAACTAACAAATAAGCGGTGGTGGAAGACGTTCCCGCAGCCAAACATCTCGAATCGGCTCCGGCAAAGTTGGCACCTTGCATAGCCGCCATTAGTTTATCGGCTAAAGTTCCGCTGGTGTTGTTGAAGTTATCTTCCATATTATTAATCACACTCACATCCAATAATATATTTCCTTGAATACTGTAGTTGGGACCTTGACGGTCTTCTTTGTAATCGTCTGCCATGCTTCCGGTCCAACCTGCGGTTCGAGGATCTCCAAATTCATCCAAATCGACGATTCCATACTGGCGGTATTCCGGATCAAAATTTTGAGCCGAGCAAGAATCATTCAATAATAACCAATCGATTATTTCGGTGGGACTGGAACCCATTTCCATTTGTTCAATGGCATTCTGAAGGTTGGTATTGGGAATACATACCCAAGCTTGAGAATTCACGCCGCCTCGTCCGGGTATAATG
>JABDKT010000049.1 GCA_013002065.1 Flavobacteriaceae bacterium | reverse complement strand
GGCTTTGCGATCATGGCAGAAGCATCTGCCAAATACAAGTGGAACCTCAACCTGAGTGAGGTGGCCCGAACTTGGACTAATGGCTGCATTATAAAGTCCCAACTCATGGAAGAATTGGTGGAAGTGCTTGAACAACACAAGAATACCTTTGATTCAGATGAAATACTCTCGAACATAACCAATAAGGAAGAAGCCTTAAAAGGCGTACTGCAAACAGGGATGGAACTCAGGGTAGCGCTTCCCTCCTTCTCCAACGCCTACAATTACTGGTTGGGAATGACAACAGCCAATTCCCCTGCGAACATAATTCAGGCGCAGCGTGATGCCTTTGGAGCGCATAGCTATAAACGCACAGACAGACCCTTCGATCAAGATTTTACAACCAACTGGACTCAAAATGGATAGTACCTTACTGCTAGCTGTGGCCGCCGGGATCGCCGTGCTGCTTATTCTAATCTTAAGATTTAAGCTACAGGCTTTTATCTCCTTATTGATTGCTAGTATCGTGGTGGGAATTGTGGCCGGTATGGAGCCTTATTCCATTATTACCACCATTCAAAAAGGAATGGGCAACACCTTAGGCTTTGTAGCAGTGGTGGTTGGATTAGGAGCTATGTTTGGTGCTATTTTGGAACATTCGGGCGGTGCCGAGGCCGTCGCAGCCTTCTTACTTAAAAAAACCAAAGACAAACGAACCTCCTGGGCACTTATGCTCACCGGATTCTTCATCGCCATCCCCGTCTTTTTCGACGTGGCCTTTATCATACTAGTACCATTAATTTATTCCCTTCAGCGGAAATCAAAGAAATCACTATTGCTCTACGGGATTCCCCTCTTAGCAGGTTTAGCTATTACCCATGCGTTTATTCCGCCAACCCCGGGACCCGTAGCCGTGGCCGATATATTGCAAGCCGACTTGGGTTGGGTAATTGTCTTCGGATTTATAGTCGGGATCCCAACGGCCATTATTAGTGGCCCTATTTTCGGAAAGTACATTGCCAAAAAAATACATATCGATGCTCCGGAATTGATCGACGAAGCTGCTTCCGATAAGCTAAAACCCATGGTAGGCATTATCCTATCCATCATCGCACTTCCCATTCTGCTCATCGTCTGTAATACGCTACTCAACAGTCCCATAGGTGAGGGTTGGGTTTCAGAAAATATAAAAGAATGGATGAAAATGATTGGCCATCCTTTTTCAGCATTAATTCTTGCCAATCTTATTGCCTGGTACGTCTTGGGAGTTCGCAGAGGAACCACCATGAAGGCGCTTCAAAACATTACAACGAAATCATTGGCACCTGCAGGCATCATCATTCTCTTAACCGGAGCCGGTGGAGTGTTTAAAGAAACATTAATCGCCACAGGAACCGGCGATATGTTGGCAAACTATTTTTCTGAAATGGGCCTAAGCACCCTATTCTTTGCCTTTATTGTGGCTGCGCTGGTCCGGATTTTGCAAGGTTCCGCAACCGTTGCCATGATCACTGCCGCTGGAGTTACTGCTCCTCTCCTACTGGGATCCACGGGAGAAATGGAGAAAGCCCTTCTCGTAATTGCAATTGCCTCCGGAGCGTCCATCATGTCGCACGTAAACGACAGCGGATTCTGGTTGGTAAGTAAATACCTGGGAATGACAGAAAAACAAACCTTTAGAAGTTGGACAGTTATGACGACCTTATTGGCCGTGACCGGAATGGTAACCGTGATGATACTCTCTCTATTTTTATAGATAAATACAATCTCCGATGCTTCACAAAGTAATCTTAAATACTTGTGAGTTTCTTCGGTTTTTTTTATACTTATATAAAACCAGCAACTATGAATATCAACTTTGAATACGACCATGTTAAAGCCAGTGAACGACTGGAAGAACTCACCACAAAGAAATTGGATAAATTGGAATCACATTACGATTTTATCGTGGCTGCAGACGTTTATTTCAAGACGGAAAATACCACAGAAGTTGATACCGGAATGATTTGCGGAATCCGTTTAAACATAAAAGGCTCCACTCTTTTCGCTGAGTCTTCAAACGGTTCTTTCGAAGCCTCGATTCATGAAGTAACCGATGAATTGAACCGACAGCTCCGCAAGAAGAAAGATATGATGAAATCGTATTAAGATGGGATTAATAGCAAGAGATAAAAATCAAGTGACCCTAATTTATTCTGGGAATTCGGTTTTAGGTAAGAAAGTCTTAGGGTATATACAACCTATGAAAAGGAAAATACTGGCTATAGATATCTCAAAAACCAGTTTGGGAAACAGTGAATGGGCAGATCTCGCCAAGAAGATGAATATGCAAATAGGCGATATGATTGACAAGCGAATGGTGGATCAAAATAAAACTTCAGATTTGGACGACACCGACTGGCTGAAAATACTTCAAAATGATGATAGTGTCTTGGTTCGACCCATATTGATTCTGGGAGATAAAACCGCACAGATTAAAGTGGAAACAGAAGTTCTAGAGTTTATGGGTGTCGATTCTGCTGGTATCGAAAAAACCATGCATACAGATTCTCCAAACATCCAATCTTCCTCCAAAAAAGATCATTTTAAGTAAAATATTTCCCGTTCGGAACGGTTTCTATTAATGCCAAAAACTCATGATATTCTTAAAAGTTGGATGATCTTGATATACCCTAAACTGAGGATCGTTTTGAAAAACCATAGGTGTATAAGAATTCCCTGCCGCAATGGACTTTAATAAATACTGTAGAGCCTCATCTTCTTGTTCGGTGGCCGCATAATATTGAGCCAACGCATAGTCGATACTTCCGTATTGATAATCGGACCTTAATTTTTCTATTTCCTTAAGCAGATCGATTGCTTCTTCCCGACTCTTGTTGTAATATTTACACACCGCCAATTTACTTAAGATATTCACATCGGCCGACTGCCTTAATTGTAAAGAAGTGAGCAGCGGTTCGGCTTGTGCATACTGCTTTAAATGAAAATAGCTCTTAGCCAGCAAAGTCGAATCTTTAGTTTGAGACGCATTAATTACTTTATAGAAATATCTTGAAGCCATCTCCTTATTCCCGTTCAGAAGAAACTCTCGCGCCGCGAAATAGTGAGCCTCATCCAATTGATGAGCAGCCGATCCCAAGGCCAATTTTTCAAGCATTACCTCCAAGTCAGGAATATTGTTAGAACGAACATAACCCGCAATAAGGGGTCTCTTGTAAAAGAAGGCATCAACCAGCTCGGTAAGTGGTGAGATAGTTTGAATAGCTTCCACGTGAAGTCCAAGTTCATTTTGCGCCAAAGCCTGTATGTACATTCTAAATTGGCAATGCGGACTGTTTGTGATATCCAATCCGTCCATAGGAATGGTTTTATAGAGCGAATCTATTTCTCTGGGCCTGTTCACATATTGCAAACTTATCACCATTGCTCCCGAATTAGTCACCAAATCGAAAGGAGCCAGCTCATACTCATTCATGGTGTAGTTGTAAATCTGTTTATTATTTCCGGCTATAAGCGCCTCATAGGTATTCAAAAGATTAAGTTGCCGATTACTAGTTTTCGGACTTCGATCGATCGTTTTTATAAGTGAATCGGCCGTCTTGAAATCTCCCATATTATAATAATGTGCCACCCTCAATACTTTAGGCTCAAAATAATCCTCGTCCTCGACTATTGCTTTATTCAGTAATTCTAAATGTTGTTCCGGATTCGCAAAATTGGCTTTGGCGTCTATAAAATATTGATAGGCCGTAAATTTTGGAGGCGTTTCTTCCAAATTCATCGACGGATTATTCTCTGCTATGAGGAATCCGAGTATCTCTTGTTTTAGAGCCTCTATGCATTCCAACGGACTTCCTTTATCACATTCCACCGGATTAAAGGAAATAAAGGTTTCTTCGTAATTGCCATCGGTAATGGAACATTGAAAGAGTAATTTGTCGTTATTGAGAAAGTAATTCCCGGAAATCACCTTGGCCGGCTTAAAATAATTGGAGACGATTTCTTTACTGTTGGCAGCCTGCTTGGTGTCTTGCAGCACACCAATATAATCATTGACAATTTCAGGTGAAACCACCTGCCCCAGCTTATTTTGAGTGATTCCATGCATGATCCAGTCGGAAGCCATTTTACCAACCACATCGTTCGACGAATCACCGGTATTATTTCCGAACTTCAAAATGGCGATCTTATCGCTTTCTATTTTCTTCGGAAGTTTCACTCTATTAAAGAAATTGTTCTGTAAGATAAAAGCGACTGCGATTAGCATAAACACACTCACCGCACTCAAAGCGTAGAAATACATCTGCCGAAATCGAGCAACCTGAGTTTTTTCTGCTTCAGATAAAGAATCCATGCGTTCCCTCTCGGAAGGAGCAATCTGATATTTCCATATATAGAAAATATACAGTGGTAATCCTATTAGCAAAGCAAGAATGAGATAAGTGTTGGATATTTTAGGCAATCCCAAGGGTTCCCAGGTCACAGCTAGAACCTGAATTAAAACCCATGCCGATACGATGTAAATCGAAAGTTTTTTAAAAACTTCTTTCTCATTACATTCCTTGATGAAGCTTTTTAGCGTCATTTTATTGGTTAGTTAACAATGCTAATAAGTTGTATATCAGCTATAAATGTTTGCAGGAATCTGTAATTTTCACTAATATAGTAATAAATTAACCAATATTTAAACCTCATGTTACATCAAAATTACATGCCGGATCCGGAAGATGAATTTCCATCAGAAGAAATGGAACAAGGTGATTTTCCAACGTCAGAGCTAAATCTCGAAGACGAAGGTGGAGACCCTGGACAGCCGGGAATTAATATCAATCCGAAGTAATTCGGACAACATCAGATGTTCTAGTCTAACTTATAATACCCACATTTTAAATAGGCTCCCTCTGTAAAACCCACAGGATGATCAATATCGTGTTGGGTACGGTTTTTTGTGTCAAATTTTCGACCACACTCATTAAGGGCTTTGGCGTTTATTTCGAAGAATTCATCGGCTCTCACACGGGATGAACAGCTGGCTAACACCAACATCCCTCCTTTTTTTGTGAGGGCAATTCCCAAATATGCCAATTGAGTGTATTTCTTTTTCGCCACTTCAACTTCCGAAGCCTTTTTTGCGAAGCTAGGTGGATCTATAACCACTATTTCGTATTTCTTTCCTTCTGAAATGAGCCGCTCCATTTCCGTAAAGGCATCACCCACAATCGTCAAATGTTTTCCGGTGTAGGTATTTAACGCCGCATTTTCTTTTGCCACCTCTAGGGCTTGAGCACTAATATCAAGGCTAGTTACCTCCCTGGCTCCACCCATTAAAGCATGGATGGAAAACCCACCGGCATAGGCGAATACATCCAGCACAGTTTTATTTTTGGCCATCCTACCCACTTGCCTTCTATTCTCACGATGATCTAAAAAGTAACCGGTTTTGTGACCCTTAATCACATTGGCAGAGAATTGGATTCCGTGTTCCTTAAAAAGAACGGTCTCATTTTCTAACAAACCATAAATCACCATTCCGTCTGTCAAAGCAAGTTTGAGACGTTGTAAATTCCTGCTTAAACGAAGCACGACCGTTTTGGCCTTGGAAGTCTCAATAAGGATAGGAAGAATCAACTTTAAATAGGGCAACCAAATGTCAGAATACAATTTCAACACCAAAACTTCGGCATACACGTCTGCAATTAGCCCGGGAAAACCGTCGTTCTCACCAAAAATCAGTCGATAACTATTGGTGTCTGTTTCTAATAATTCAAGTCGCAATGCATACGCCTTATGTATTTTCGCCTCAAAGAAACTGGAATCTAGCTTTGCTCCACCACCAAAGTGCAGCATTTTAATTCGGATTGGGGATTTTGGATCGAACAATCCAATACCTAGGGGTTTGTTTTTCGTATGACTAAAGATGACACAAACATCACCGGGATGACCTTCTTTGTTCAGTTTCTCAATACTATCGGAAAAAATCCAAGGGTGTTCACTTCTTACACTCCGCTCCCCTACTGCCGACAATTTAACTGCCAGTACTTTGGGTTCTAATTCGGGCAGAGGGTGGTTGTATTCCATTTAGTGTAATTGTTTGTTCAATTTCTTCTGGTAACGGCTCTGTACAATATCGATTAGAACAAGTACCGCTATTACAAAGTAGAAGGTGGTTTTACTCATCGCAGTTACTTCATTGCCAAATATCTTTAGATGTGCTAAATGTCCGCCTTCAGAAAGCAGCATGATTCCTACGATAAGGAGAATGAATAATCCCAATACTTCGTACATTCTGTTCTTTTTGAGGAATTCGGTCACTCTACCTGCCAACCAAATCATAATTAACCCTCCAATAACAATGGCCGTTGCCATGACCCAGAAAACATCGGTAAGCGCAATCGCGCCCAAGATGGAATCGAAGGAAAACACCAGGTTCATAAGTACGATAGATATAATAATATTTGTAATCGATTTTGGTTTTTTGTCTTCTCCGCTATGATCCTCAATCACCATCATATGCCATATTTCCTTCATGGCAGTGTACATGATAAACACGCCTCCAAAAAGAATGATGATGCTATGCAGATTGAAAGAACCATCAAATATTCCGGTGTCCTTAATTTCAATCCATGGATCCTGAAACAACTCAATTAATCTAAGTAACACAAATAGTAAAACAATACGTAGTACGATGGCCAGACCAATTCCCAATTGTCTCACCTTTTTCTGTCTTTCGATCGGAGCCCGTTTGGATTCTATCGAAATATATAAGAGGTTATCCAGACCCAATACGGCTTGTAAAAGTATGAGTAAGAAAAGCGTGATAAAATTTTCGGCAGAGAATAGAGCTTCCATGAGGTATTATTTATGGTTGATTTTGGTTTGAATGATAGTTACTGCACTCGACACCGTGTCCATGGCTTCCAATTCTTCGTCTTTGATGGTAATATCGAAAGCATCCTCGACGTCCAGTACCACATCGATAAGATGGGAAGAATTGATATTTAATTCGTTGATAAGATGGCTATTGGAATTGATTTCGGATTGGGCGATATCTTCGGGTAAGTAAACTTTAATAATGTCTTTTAGTTGGTTGTAAATTTCTTCAGCGGTCATCCATTATTTTTTTCTAAAGATAACACACGCATTGACATCACCAAAACCAAAACTGGCTTTGGCTACGGTTTTTATGGAGGTAGAAATTTTTGTTGTGGGAATCTTATTCTTTGAGACCATTTGCTCGATTTCCGGATGCAAATCTTCACAATTTAAATTGGGCGCAATAAAGCCGTGATGCAATTGTAGCACAGCAGCGACCAACTCCATACTACCGCTGGCTGCTAATCCGTGGCCAATCATTGACTTAAGTGAATTAATATAAGGAAAATCATTTCCTTGTCTTTTGAGCGCCAAACACCAATTTTTTATTTCGACTGGATCCTTGACAGTGGCGGTAAGATGTCCATTGATATAGTCAATTTCTTCTTCGGAAATATTAGCATCTGCAACTGCTGCTTTTATACATCGCTTAACGGCTTCAGAATTCGGGGCTGTCATACTACCACCCAATCTTTGTCCGCCGCTATTCACATGACCCCCTAAAATTTCAGCATAAATAGTAGCGCCTCTAGCTTCGGCACTTTCCAAACTTTCTAATACCAATGCTCCTGCACCGCTCCCTGGCACGAATCCGCTGGCAGTAGCACTCATAGGTCTGGAGGCTCGTTCGGGTTCATGGTTATGCTTAAAAGTAGTCACCTTCATGGCATCGAACCCACCCCAAACATAAGGCCCGTGATCACTGGAGCTTCCGCATAGCATTTGCTCTGACTTACCCGATGCGATGTGTTCATATCCCATCAATACTGCTTCAGTTCCTGTGGCACAAGCAGAAGAATTTGTGGTTACTTTATTGGCAGCACCAATTTTCCCACCCAAATAGGCGCTTATACCGCTAGCCATAGTTTGAGCCACGGTCGTACTGCCCAACCGTCTTACATTTTTATCGTCCAATTTGTAAATAGCTTCTCGAAATTTATCCACACCGCTGGTGCCGGTTCCAAAGATGACACCTAAATCCCAAAGAGGATCACCTTCTTTACCTGCCGGGCTAATTCCTGCGTCCTTCATTGCTTCCAGACCTGCAATCACGCCGTAAAGTATTCCGCTACTATTGAAATTACGAAGTTCTAAATCGGTGAAGTATTGTTTTCTTATTTCTTCGGAAATGGTAGGTTTAGCTCCTAATTGGCAAGAAAACTTCAATTCTTTAAGCTTCTCAAAATGCTCAACACCGGATGTTCCATTTTCTAAGGAATGTAAAAAGGATGGCACTCCTACTCCGTTGGGAGCGGTGATTCCTAGACCGGTAATAACCACGCGTCTTCTCATGTTTCCGAAGGAATTATCATTCCACTTAAGATGCCATGACAAACGAGTTCGTCTTCGGCATCCGTCATGCGCACCTTACATTTTAGTTTTCCAAATCGGAAATAGACCTTTTCCGAAGTAACTCTTACCGTGTCACCCGGCATGACGGCTTTTAAAAAGGTAATATTCGATTCACTCAGGGCTATGGGATAATGATCTGCAGAAATTTCATTATCGGACACCAAAAACAATCCGAGACACGCCAATCCAATCTGAGCCATACACTCGGTGAGAATCACCCCCGGTGTCACCGGATGGTTCTTAAAATGGCCCTGATAAAAATATTCGTCATGCTTAAATTTATAGCTACCTATCACATGCTCCTCACTCAATTCATGAATTTCATCCACAAAAAGAAAGGGAGCTTCGTAGGGCAATTGATTTAATATGGACTGGTACTTTTCCATGTTTAGCTCAAGCTCTCACCTCCATCGGCTTTTAATACCACACCGTTTATCCAACTAGCTTCGTCTTTGCATAAGAGGTAAACCACGTTGGCAACGTCTTCGGGGGTAGTAAGGCGTTTAAACGGATTTCTCGCCGTGGTGAATTTTGCCATTTTCTCACTTCCTGGAATGTGTTCGAAGCTCTTGGTGAGCGTTAATCCCGCTTGTATGCAGTTGGTAGTAATTCCTTTGAGAGGCAGCTCAATGGCCATCTGTCGCATCAAAGCTTCTAATGTTGCCTTTGCTGCAGAAACAGCACCATAACTTTTCCAGGCTCTTGTATTTCCTTCACTAGTAAATGCAATATTTCGGGCGTTGGATGAAAACTTTTCATTCTCTACCAATGCCTTTGTCCAAGTATGCCATGACAGTCCCATGGCGTCTATCGTAATCTTTAAATCTTCGGAAGAGATAGTAGCCGATTTATCTTCAGCAAAAAAAGGTTTGACACTCCCTCGTGCAATGCTATGAACAAGCACCTTTAGCGAATTATCTGAAATACGTCCAATTACTTCATCAATGGTTTCAGCTTTAAGAGCATCTTTGTTAAAAGACATTACTTCAACGCCGTACGACCGTATCGCATCAAAAGCGGCGTTTAATTCGTCCAAAGAAGCTTTGCGATCTCGATGTACGATACAGATATTAAGTCCGTGGTGCGCTAATTTCTTAGCAGTTGCCAAACCAAGACCACTACTTCCTCCTAAAATTATTGCCCACTCATTGTCAAATTCCTTCATTAAAATTCAATTAAGATTCGTTGTGCCGAAAATCCGGGACCAAAACTTAACATGAGCCCTAGCTCTCCTTTCGCGATATTTTTATCTAGAAAGCGTTCCAGCACATATAAAACAGTCGCACTGCTCATATTTCCATACAATTTAAGCACTTCTTTGGTATCGGCTATGCTCTTGCCGAGACTGCCAAAAAGATCTTCAACCGTCTGTACAATTTTCTTTCCTCCCGGGTGAAATATTAAATGATCCACGTCTTCAATCGAATAACCATTTTTTTCAAGGAAAGGATGAATGATTGTTGGAAAATGGCTGGCAATTTTCTCGGGCACTTCTTTGTCGAGTATCATTTGAAGTCCCGAATTTACCAGTTTAAAACCCATCATATCGGTGGCGTCGTAAAAGTGGTACATAGCTTCATCGATGATCTTGGGCCCTTCTGCATTTTCTTCCGAAGAAAGTAAAACACAGGCTGCTCCATCACCAAAGATGGCTGCGCTTACAATGTTCACCATGGAATAATCCTCTAACTGAAAAGTAGCCGTAGGAGATTCCAATGCAATTACTGCGGCCTTTTTATTCGGATTCGCCTTCAAGAAATTATGAGCGTATATCATTCCCGAAATTCCTGCAGCGCAGCCCATTTCAGTAACCGGTAAACGAACAATATCTTCACGCATCTTTAAATCGTTGATGAGATAGGCATCCACCGATGGAATCATAATTCCGGTGCAACTCACGGTAATTATAAAATCTATGTCGGTTGGAAGCCATTGGGCTTTTACTAATGCTTTTTCCAAACACTTTCGACCCAATTCTTTCATACCGCGGACGTAAATATCATTTCTCTCTTCGAAGGAGGAATTAAAAAACACCTCATGTGCATCCATTATAGAATATCTTCTATCGACCCCCGCACCTTCGAATATCTTGATGACTTTGCGTTTAAATCGGTCGTCCTGCCCTTCCAACCATGTTTCGACAAAAGGGATAATCTCGCTGGTTTCCCTTGTATGTGGTGGCAATTCTTTGGCGACGGTTGTAATTCTTACACTCATTTTGTTATGATCCATTGAAAGCGAAATGCCCATTTCCATCGAATAGAATGATGACCGTCAATTTTTTTCGCAATTTTTAATAATTCGTGTTTTTTAAAAGCCCTTGCGATGGAAACTAATCCGTCATGTTTGGCAATATCAGTTTTGATAGCAATTCGGCTAAATATCTTAAACAAATGAAAGGCCCATTTAGACCGGTGAAGATCATTAATGATAATCCCCATCCGTGCTTTTTCGATCAATTTGTTAAGGAGGAAAATAATATCGTCGTCGTCAAGATGATGCAAAAACAAAGTACAGAGCGCAATATCGAAAGGTGGTATGGCCCCTAAATCCTTTGTTATATCAACTTTCTGAAAGGTAATATTTTTAAATGCTTCCGATTTGGAATTTGCCAAATGTAAGATATGTTCATTGGCGTCCAAACCCTTTAATTCTAGGTCTTTGGATTCATTATTGACGGCCTCATGAACTCTGCGCAACATTTCACCATCTCCGCAGCCAACGTCTATAATGGTCAAAGATTCTTTTTTAGGAAACTTGTTCAATAACTTTTGAATTCCGCCCAAGGTAATTGAATTGCCTCCAAGCCATGAATTAACAACACTCAAGTCGCTAAGTAATAGTTCTAGCTGCTCACCTTGAAGATTGAAGTTATCCATGATTTCCTCCTCCGAGGAACGATATTTCGAAGCATAACTAATCATATTTCGACCATTTCACCGTGAGTACTTTTAATGATGCCCGGTAATATCCCGGGAAATGCGCGCGCCATCCGGAAGCCTATTTCCGAAGCACTCTGATTTAGCAGAATTCGCTGTGCAATGCGACCGGTTCGCAATCGACTGCTAAAAGTTTTTTTCCACGCTTTGCTATAATAAGTCTCCACCTCATTTCTATTTATATTGCATTTTACCGCACTCAGGAGTATTTCAGAAACCATCTTCGCACTGTGAATAGCCATAGACATCCCGTTTCCGCATAAAGGATGAATTAATCCGGCACTGTCCCCTATCATCAATATATGATCCTCGACTAATTTTTTGCTATCGAACGAAATTTGCCCTATTGCCAAAGGTTTTTCGAACACCGGCATGGCATTTTCGAAAAAATGCTTCAAGTGTTTGTTTTCACTCATCACCTTTTGTTGGAACTCTTCAATATCATTTACTTTCTTAAATGAATCGTAAGTCACCAAATAACAAGCATTTACCTTATCGTTCTCTACTTTGGATAACCCACAATATCCTCCTGTGAAATTATGCAACGCTACCAAATTGGATGGAAACCTATAGTCGTAATGGCATTTCACTGCTAGCCACCTGGATTTTTTGAGGATAAACTCCCTCTGTAAACTTTTATCTAATTTACTTCGCTTCCCAAACGCGCCCAAAACATATGTTCCGGAAAAAGTTTCTCCATTTTGTGTATTCACACGAAAGATATCATCGTCAAAACTTATGTCTACCACCGTATCTATCACAACATCCATTTCCTCTTTAACAGCATTAAACATGAGGGCATCCAGTGCAAATCTCGAAATTCCAAATCCGCCAAGAGGGAGCTTAGATCGAACTTTCTTTCCATTGATGGTGCTAATCTCGAGTTCGTCAATTTCGACGGCTCCTGCTTCCAATGGATCTACCCCCAAATACTTTAAATAATCAAGGATTTCGTTCGATAAGTATTCTCCACAAACCTTATGGTTGGGATACTCATGCTGCTCTATTAATAGCACACGTACCTCGACCGTTGATAAGTGTAGTGCAGCGGTTAAACCTGCGAGTCCGCCACCTACAATAACCACATCATAATGCGAATTTTCATCCATTATTTAAAGTACGGTTGATTTTTTCAGAAAAAAAAATCCCAGACAGATTAGTCTGGGATTTTGGGAATAATTTAATAGGTATTAATTACCCTCCGCTTCTTTTTGCGCTTCTTCTTTCATTTTTTCATTAGGAACAAGAACAATATTCACCCGGCGGTTTTGGGCCCTTCCCTCGGCCGTATCATTTGTAGCTATCGGACTCGTTTCACCAAACCAGTTGGTATTAAAACGTCCCGGACTTAAGCCTTTGACTCCAGTGAAATAGTTGGTCACGGCTTGAGCTCTATTTTTCGATAATGTCATATTGTATTCGTCAGATCCCACACTGTCTGTATGACCCACCACGAGTACATCGGTGTCTGGAAATTCAATGAGCACATCTGCTAGCTTATCCAAAGTAGCCCTTGAAGTTTCATTGATATTGTATTTATTGGTAGCGAAGTTCACACCACTATTTTCATCGAAAGTGACGACAATTCCATCGTCCACTCTCTCTACTTCTGCCCCAGGTATTTCCTCTTCAATTTTCTGTGCGTTTTTATCCATTTTATTACCAATGATCACTCCGGCTGCACCTCCAACTACTCCACCTATCACGGCGCCCATTTCTCCATTACCACCTTTTCCTACATTGTTTCCAATGATCGCACCTAAAATGGCACCACCGGCAGCTCCAATTACAGCTCCTTTCTGCTTATTATTGGCATTTTTGGTGGCCTCACAACTACTGAACGCTATAACCAAACATAGTGATAGAACTAAAAGGCCTATTTTTCTTATAAAAGTTTTCATTATTCTTCAATTTTAG
Organism: Flavobacteriaceae bacterium; assembly: GCA_013002065.1. Classification (GTDB taxonomy): domain Bacteria; phylum Bacteroidota; class Bacteroidia; order Flavobacteriales; family Flavobacteriaceae; genus Aureisphaera. Next base: position 12,061 of record JABDKT010000049.1, on the reverse strand, counting down.
AAAAGTTCATACTAATTGTAAAGGGTTTACCTTCCATGGTCACCGTTTGTTCCCAGCGCATAGAACTATCGCTTAATTGTGCTAACCGCAATCTAAATCCGACATTATCTTCAGATTTCTTCTTTTCATTCGTTGGTTTCAGCAAGAAGTCGTAAAGCCCTGTGTCTGAATCCATTTCCTGAATCGCAAATATGAAATAACGTTCACCCATGGGACAGTTCCCATTGTTTATGGCGTAATTACCCGTATTGTTATTAGGGATAAAGCGCCAACTACTCCCTTCAAAGCATTCGCGAGAAGTATCATTTAACAACTTTACAGTGTACGTTCCAGCTTCACTATAACTTATATTATCCAAGGACCAATATCCCTTGATCACTTTTTTGGATTCTATTACGGTTTTAGGAGTACCACAAGAAGCCAATATGAATATAAATATGGAAAATAGGGTTAGGATTCTCATACGCGGAAAGTTTAAATTGGTATTAGTTTGATAGTTCTCCTAAAGATACTATAAAATTGAATACAATTCAATTAAGAATTTTCCGAAGTAAAATGACAAGAAAACGAAATCTAAGAACATTAGAAATTCAGTAATTCATCTAAAGTCTCAGTCAAAGTATTGTTGGCGAGATAGTTCTTTTCTAAATTCTGCGCAAATGGAACAGGAGTTTCTAAACTAGCTACACGTTTTATAGGGGCATCAAGAGATTCGAAGCAATTTTCAGTAATCATAGCCGAAATATCGGACGCAATACTACCAAACATGGAATCTTCTGTTAGCACCAATACTTTCCCTGTTTTTCTCACGGATGTGAAAATTGTTTCGGTGTCCAAAGGTGATAATGTTCTTAAGTCAATCAATTCTACCGCATTAGTGTCGCGTTCTTCCAACTCTTTCATAGCCCAATGAACTCCCGCTCCATAGGTGATGAGTGTAATTTCGTTTCCTGCGGAAATAACTGCAGCCTTGCCAATGGGTAGGTTGTAATATTCGGTAGGAACCTCCTGTCGAATGCTTCTATACAAGGCCTTATGTTCAAAAAACATCACCGGATTTGGATCTTCAATTGCTGAAGCTAAAAGCCCTTTGGCGTCAAACGGAAATGCCGGATAGATAACTTTAAGTCCGGGCGTGTGAGTAAACCAAGCTTCGTTCGTCTGACTATGGAACGGACCTGCTCCCACTCCAGCACCACAAGGCATTCGAATCACCACATCGGCGTTCTGATCCCAGCGGTAATGAGACTTCGCTAAATAATTTACTATCGGATTGAAACCTGAAGTGACAAAATCGCCAAACTGCATTTCCATGACCGATTTAAATCCGTTGATCGACAATCCCATACAGGCCGACACAATGGCCGATTCACAGATGGGCGTGTTTCTTACCCTTTCTCTTCCAAATTGATCCAGGAAACCATCGGTAATTTTAAAAACGCCGCCATATTCGGCGATGTCCTGACCCAATATAACTAAGTTGTCGTTGCGTTCCATCGATTGTCTTAACCCTTCGGAAATAGCATCGACAAAGCGCAATTCTTTGGTTTCATTGATCGGGCTAACCTCTTGATGAGAATGATGCTTAAAGACGTCGGCTATTTCAGTTGTAACATCACTTTCAATTGGAGACTCATTGAAGGCCAACTCCAAATTATCGTTGATTTCGTGGACAATCTCCTTTTTGAATTCTACTTCGTCCTCTTCGGTTAGAATGTTGTGATTCCGAAGAAATTCAGCATAATTTTCCAAAGGGTCTTTAGCGCCCCATTCGTCCAATAATTCTTGAGGCACATACTTGGTGCCACTCGCCTCTTCATGACCACGCATTCTAAAGGTCTTAAACTCAATAAAAACCGGCCTCGGATTTTCACGCATACTCTCCGCCAAGGAAGAAATTTTGGTATAAACTTCTAGCACATTGTTCCCTTCAATTATATGAGATTCCATGCCATAGCCCTTAGCCCTATCGGCTAAATCCTCACACTTATATTGCTCGGAAGTTGGAGTAGAAAGTCCGTATCCATTATTTTCAATACAAAACAGCACAGGAAGTTGCCATACGGAGGCCACATTTAAAGCTTCGTGTATATCACCCTCGCTGGTTCCGCCTTCTCCCGTAAATACGGCGCAAACCTGACTATTCTTTTTTAATAGATTTCCCAATGCTATTCCATCGGCCACACCAAACTGAGGGCCTAAATGAGAAATCATACCAACAATTTTAAATTCTTGGGTTCCAAAATGGAAACTTCGGTCTCTACCCTTTGTAAATCCGTTGGCTTTTCCCTGCCATTGAGAAAACAACCTATTTAAAGGTATTTCCCGCGTTGTAAACACTCCTAGATTTCGATGCATGGGAAGAATATACTCGTCTTTCAGCAAAGCAGAAGTGACACCCACAGCAATAGCCTCTTGACCAATGCCACTAAACCATTTGGAAATTTTACCTTGTCTCAATAGAATTAACATCTTCTCCTCGATCATGCGAGGCTTCAGCATGCGTTTATACAGGGATATCAAAGTATTATCGTCAAGGTCCTTTCGGTCGTAATCGAAATGAATAGAAGCGCTTGCTTTTGAGGCCATAGATTGTTGTAGTAAAAAGTCAAAAGTAGAAAAATTCCCAGTGTTGCAATCACTTTTAAGCATTTTTTTAAGCTCGGATATCCCCCTAAGATTTGGTATATTTGTACTATTAATAGTAGTGATATGAATAATATTCCAAGTGTTGATTTAGCCGATTTTATTTCCGGAGACCCGGCGAGGAAAGAGAAGTTTGTAGATGAAATTGGTAGGGCCTATGAGGACATCGGTTTCGTTTCTTTAAAAAATCATTTTTTAAGTGACGATCTAGTTGATGAGCTTTACAAAGAGGTAAAAGCATTTTTTGCGCTACCGGTTGAAACCAAGTCTAAATACGAAATTGAAGGTTTAGGTGGACAGCGCGGTTATGTGTCCTTCGGAAAGGAACACGCCAAAGGAAAGAAGGAAGGAGATTTGAAGGAGTTTTGGCATTTCGGTCAAGAGCCTTCCGAAGATGCAAATCTAATCGACGATTATCCTGAAAATGTTATGGTTACCGAACTTCCCGACTTTAATAAAACCGGGATGGAGGCCTACCGCATGCTCGAGAAAACAGGTATTTATGTATTGAGAGCCTTAGCTCTTTATATCGGTGTAGATGAACATTATTTCGATCATTGGGCAGCCAATGGGAATAGTATTTTGAGGCCCATTCACTACCCTCCTATCACCGAAGAGCCCAAAGGCGCGGTGAGAGCTGGAGCCCACGGAGATATTAACTTGATTACATTATTAATGGGAGCTTCTGCCGGCGGACTTCAAGTACTACGGAAAGACGGCGAATGGATCGACGCCATTCCCGAAGAAGACGAATTGGTGATTAACGTTGGGGATATGCTCGAGAGACACACTAATAATAAGTTGAGATCGACAATTCATAGAGTTATTAATCCGCCACGCGAGCAATGGCATACTCCAAGGTATTCTATACCTTTCTTTATGCATCCAAGAAGTGATATGGATTTGAGTTGCATGCCCGAATGTATAGATGACGCACACCCAAAGGCGTATGAGGATATCACAGCCGGTGATTTTCTACATCAGCGATTGGTTGAAATAGGACTTATAAAAAAGTAATGGATTTAAGAGACCAATTACAAAATCTATTTCCCGATCACCAGCCACAGAATGAACCGGCAAAAGTTGAGAAACCAACTTTCTGGCTTCAGGATGAGCCACTTGTCTGTAAATATGAAAAGCGAAAAGGGAAACCCATTACTATCATAGAGGGTTACAATGGTGCCGATTCCGATTTCAAACAATTAGCGAAAGAATTAAAAAAGATGTTAAGCGTAGGCGGTAGCTTTAAAAATGAACAAATCATAATTCAAGGTGACTATCGCGATAAAATCATGACGTTTTTAAAGGACAAAGGATTTAAAGTGAAAAGAGTTGGCGGATAATTCGAGTAACCTCCATCACAAACCATAAATTACTCGAAACTTAGTTAATGAGAATACCTGAATCTGAACTTATACTCAACCCCGACGGAAGTATTTATCACCTTAATTTAAAACCTGAGGAAGTTGCCAACACCGTCCTTACCGTAGGGGATCAAGATCGCGTCGAACAAATCTCAAAATATTTCGATTCCATCGAAGTTAAAAAGCAACACCGAGAGTTTAAAACACATACGGGTCATTATAAAGGGAAAAGAATAACGGTAATCTCCACCGGAATTGGGCCAGACAACATCGATATCGTGATGAATGAGTTGGATGCTTTGGTCAACATCGATTTTGAAACCCGGTTAATTAAAGACAAAAAGACCTCTCTTGAAATAATTCGAGTAGGAACTTCCGGAGCACTGCAATCGGAGATAAAAGTGGATAGTTTGCTCGCCAGTGAATTTGGCATTGGATTCGACAATTTGCTTCATTTCTATGGAAATACACACACTGTTTTCAACACCGACTTCACCGAAGCTTTTGTTACGCATACACAATGGAATTCTGAAAACTCCCGGCCTTATGTGATTTCAGCCGATTCTAAATTGATAGAAAAATTCACTTCCGAAGAAATCATTAAAGGAGTCACAACCACCAATGTCGGATTTTATGGGCCTCAAGGAAGAATTTTGAGATTAGCACTACAAGATTCAAATCTAAACGACAAAATTGCCAGCTTTTCATATCGAGGTAAAAAAATTACCAATTTAGAAATGGAAACCGCCGCTATTTATGGCATGGCAAAGCTTTTGGGACACAGGGCTATCTCGTTGAATGCTATTTTAGCCAATAGGCCGAACGGGACTTTTAGTCAGGATCCTTTGCAAGCCGTAGAAAAACTAATTGTTAAAACTTTATCGCTATTAGTTCAATGAAAAAGTATCTCATTGGAGGTGTTCCCGAACACTTCAACTTACCTTGGTATCTTACCTTACGGAATAAAGAATATCACGAAAAAGGTATCAATCTTCGCTGGCAGGATTTTTATGGTGGCACCGGGCAAATGTGCAAGGCCCTACGAGAGAAGGAAATTGATATGGCTGTAATTCTCACCGAGGGAATTGTTAGAGACATTATCAATGGAAATCCTTGTAAAATCGTACAAATATTTGTGAATTCTCCTCTTATTTGGGGAATCCATGTTGCCAAAAACTCAAGCTATCATTCTATTTCCGACTTAAAAGGAAAAGCAGCTGCGATTAGCAGGTTTGGTTCCGGATCGCACCTCATGGCGTATGTCAATGCTCAGAACCAAGGATGGGACACCGAAAAGGATCTAAAATTTGAAGTTGTAAAGAATCTGAACGGCGCTTTGGAAAAATTACCTCAGGGCATTGGCGATTATTTTATGTGGGAAAAATTCACCTCTAAACCTTATGTCGATAATGGACCGTTTCGACTGGTGGGTGAATGCCCTACTCCTTGGCCTTGTTTTGTGATTGCAGTTCGGAATGAAATTTTAGAGGAAGATCCGCAAGCAATTCAGGATATTTTAAATATTATTAACAATACTACCCGTGAATTTAAAGATATTCCTTCAATAGATCGGATGATTTCAAATAGGTACGAACAAAAATTAGAAGATGTTCGCGAATGGCTTTCTCTCACTTCTTGGAGTCAGAATAATTTGGATAACAGCACTTTAGATTCTGTTCAAAATACGCTCATCGATTTGGACTTGATAGATAATCGATGTGAAAATGATAAAATTTTACACTTTTTTTAAGAAATTTTAAATTTTACGCAACCCTTTCGAATTTTTTGTGTCTTATAGGCAAAACAACTCAATATGACCACTTTTTTAATAGTTTTGGGGGCTTTGTTGGTCACAAATTTTCTGCTTTTACAATTTAGCTGTAATGACGCTACAGAGCCTGAAGTACCTGAAGAAGAATAAATCTCCCCTACTTTCTTTTATTACCAATCAATAGGCGTTTTGCCTTTCCCTACCAAGTATTCGTTTGCTTTACTGAAATGTTTATTACCAAACCAATATCCCCTATTGGCACTCAATGGTGATGGATGACCGCTCGTTAATACCAAATGCTTTTGCGTATTAATTTTATTTCCTTTCTTCTTAGCATACCCACCCCATAGTAAAAAAACTATTCCTTCTCTTTCTTCTGAAAGATTCTGTATCACAGCATCTGTGAACTTCTCCCAACCCTTATTCTGGTGACTCCCGGCTGTATGAGCCCTCACCGATAAGGTGGCATTTAAAAGCAACACTCCCTGATCTGCCCAGCGTTCCAAATTTCCACTTTCTGGTATTTCAATATTGAGATCCGATTTAATTTCTGAAAAGATATTCCCTAATGACGGTGGCTTCGGAATCCCATCGGCTACCGAAAAGCAGAGTCCGTTGGCCTGTCCCGGTCCATGGTATGGATCCTGACCAAGTATCACAATTTTCGTTTTATGAAACGGCGTATGATCGAAAGCCGCGAAAATTTTATGCCCGGGAGGGTAACACACTCCATTTTTGTATTCTTCTTTTACAAATGAAATTAACTTCTCGAAATATGGTTTTTGAAATTCAGAACCGATGGCCTCCTTCCAACTCTCCTCAATTTTTACGGGCATTATTCGTATTTTTGTGAAAAATAAAATTACTAATTAAGAAAGAGAATTCCTTGTAAAAGGAAAACAACATGGTTCGAATTGATAAGAAGTCTTTAACCGATTTAGAATTTCCTTCTGTTCTTCAGCAAATATCCGAGCATTGTATCACCGAACCCGGGAAAGAAAGGGTGATGGCGCTTTCGCCGTTCAAAGAAGTTTCAGAAATACTTCCCGAACTCTTAAGAACTAAAGAATTTTCGGCCTCCTTCGAAAATGATAATAGGATACCAAATCACGGATTTGAAGATATAAATAAAGAGCTTCAGTTATTCCAAATTGAAAATACCACTCTGGAAATATTAGGTTTTCGTAGAATTCTTGCTATTTCAGAAACCACCAAAGCGCAATTAAAATTCTTTAAGAAATACGCAGAGTTTTATGTAGAACTTTTCAAACTATCTGAAACAGTTGATTTCAATTCTAATATTTCCGAAGCAATAAAGGCTGTAATTGATAGATTCGGACAGGTAAAAAACAATGCTTCCTCAGAATTAGAAGCTATACGAAAACGACTTAACGTTGTAAAAGGGCAAATTAATAGTTCCTTCGGAAGGGCGTTAACCAAATACGCACAGGCCGACTATTTGGACGAAATTCGGGAATCTGTGGTTGATAATCGTCGTGTTTTGGCCGTAAAAGCCATGCACCGTAGAAAAGTAAAGGGTGCCGTTCTTGGCCAATCCAAGACCGGGAGTATAGTCTATATGGAGCCTCAGGAAACCCTTGAATATGCCAATGAACTCAGTAATCTTCTTTATAAGGAACAAGAAGAGGTGAAACGAATTCTAAAGTCGCTCACCGAAGAACTTAGACCCCATCAGGCATTACTGAAAAGCTATCAGGATTATTTAACCACTCTGGATGTTATTTATGCCAAGGCCAAATATGCTTTAGACATCAATGGTGTTTTACCGCTCATTTCAGAAGAAAAAAGATTATTTCTGAAAGATGCCTATCACCCATTATTGTTAGTTGCAAACAATCAAAGAAAAGAGAAAACTTTTCCGCAAACCATTGAACTCCATCCTGAAAACCGGATCATCGTAATCTCCGGCCCCAATGCCGGTGGGAAAAGTATCACGCTAAAGACAGTTGGGTTGTTACAAGTGATGTTGCAATCGGGAATCCTAGTGCCGGTAGATCCCTTTAGTGAGTTTCGTTTGTTCGACAAAGTACTTACAGACATTGGCGATAATCAGTCGATCGAAAATCACCTCAGTACCTATAGTTACCGACTTAAAAAAATGAATCAGTTTTTAAAGAAGTGTAATGATAACACCCTTTTTCTTATTGATGAATTTGGTACAGGAAGTGATCCTGAACTGGGAGGAGCTTTGGCAGAGACTTTTCTTGAAGTTTTCTATGAAAGGGATGCCTATGGAATTATCACTACGCATTACACCAACTTAAAACTTCTTGCCAACGAATTACCTCACGCTACGAATGCGAATATGCAGTTTGACAGTAGAAGTTTAGAGCCGGTGTACAAATTGCAATTAGGTGAAGCCGGAAGTTCATTTACTTTCGAGGTGGCACAAAAGAATGGCATTCCGTACAGTCTTATTAATAAATCGAAGAAAAAGATTGAACGCGGAAAAGTTAGATTTGATAAAACCATAGCCAACCTACAAAAGGAACGAAGTGCACTGCGGAAGACATCGGCTTCTTTAAAGACTGAAGAAGAAAAAGCACGTGAGGAAAATAAGCAGTTGGAGAAGATGAATGTAAAGGCTCAGGAAAAACTAGAGCGATACCAAGAAATATTTGATGCCAACCAACGATTATTGGCTTTAGGAAAGAAAGTAGACACACTTTCAGAAAAATACCATAACAACAAACGAAAAAAACAATTATTGGATGAATTGATGAAATTGGTGATGATCGAAAATAGTAAGCGTAAAAAACCGGAGGCACGTTCGACCAAGAAGAAAAAGGAAGAGAAAGCGAAGCAACATGAAATAAAACAGGAAGTTGAAAAGAAGGTAGCTGTGATACGCAGAAAGAAAAAGAAAGAGAAAGCAGCTGCAAAAAAAGCACCACCACCTAAACCGAAGGCGATCTTAAAAGTGGGAGATAGAGTAAGAATGATCGATGGGCGTTCGGTAGGAACTATCGACAGCATTGAAAAGAAAAAAGCCATCGTTAATTATGGAATGTTTACGGCCGATGTACAATTAAGTGAGCTAGAAAAAGTTTGATAGAACTTGATAAAAAATACAAGATAGTCCTCTTCGACGGCGTGTGTAATTTATGCAACGGCGCTGTTATTTTTATGATCAAAAGAGACAAGAAAGACTTGCTTAGGTTTGCCGCCTTACAAGATCCTATAGGGCAAGAATTGGTGGCCAAGTATGGAATAGATACTTCAAAGGTTGATTCGATTGTCTTAATTGAGAATGATAAGTATTATATCAAAACGACGGCCGCACTTCGAATTTCCAAGATTTTAAGCGGACTTTACCCGCTCTTCTCAGTTTTCTTAATTCTACCGGCTTTTACAAGAGATTGGACCTATGAAATCGTTGCTAAGTATCGATATAAGTGGTTTGGTAAGAAGGATCAATGTATGATACCTACTCCCGAACTAAAGGCAAAATTTTTGTGATTACTTTAAATTCTGAAGAATAAACTCCAACTTATCACTCTTATTGGAATTGGATTCGAAAGCGTAATTGGGGTACACTATTTCATTGGCGAGCCCTTCTTCTTGCCACTTCGAAATAATTGGAAGATGTTCTAAGGTCACTTTTCCGGTTAATAATCTATCTAGGTTTTTATCTTCTTGATAATGATTGTAAATTTTCTTTAAACCGGTCAAGTACAAATGATCCTTGGTAAGTCCTCCTCCTCTGTGTGCTCGTAAAGAAATTGAATAAGCTTCTTCCCTATTCAACTTATACTGATTGTGCAGCAAGTCGAAAGTAGCTGCAAAATCAAAGCCCATTCGAAGACTGTCTGCCGCCAAAACTCTATAGGAAAGTTCTTTTAATCTATAGAGCGTCAAGCAACCGCTCATGTATTCACTGAAAACGGCTAAGCCTTCCTGGGTTTCGACGTTTTTTGGGAATCCATTGTGGAAAATTTTCAAAGTTTGGTTAAGCCCGTTGAAAGTAGTCACCATATGTACTCCAATCTCGTGGTTGGCAAGTACTTTTAACTGATTGGCACTAAACCTATGATTCTTCTTCAGCACCAAGGTCTGGGTGTTATTCTGAACCATAGCCGCGGCCGATATTTTAGTAGAATATTTCAGATTAAAACTGAAATCGTACTTCTTTGTAAATTCTGCGAAGTATTCGGCGGCTTCCTGTGCATTGAAGACCGGAAACATTTCCTGATCGTACTCTTCATCTTCAAAATGTAGGATAAATTTAGCATTGTCCACATCTTTCTGAGTAGGAGTTCCGAAGGACTTTAAAGAATTGAAATAAAATTTAGAACCCTTTCCAATGGTCTCAATACATTCAATCAATCCGGAATAATCGTAGATCACATCGCGATAAAACGCTCGGGTTTCCTCATCTTTTATACTATCGATATCCTGTGAGAACAACTCCTGATGCAGTTTGTGTGCATTGAAATCAATCTTCCGGTATTTAAAATTAGGATTGATATTGTATTTAGAAGCGAAGAAATTTCGCTTTTCCTGTTCGATATTTATTGGATTGATATAATTAAGCAACTCAATGCGCTTCACCAATTTGTTCAAATTAGTGTCAATCTTGAATAAATTTGGATGGGAATTTATAATTGTTTCGGGATACCTCATGCTACATCTTGTGGACACGGTAAAAAGCATCTGCATGCTCTTTTATTTTATACTGAAGTTGTCGTTCAATTGCTGAAACCACTTCAGGATAAATTACCTGCCTAAACTCGTCACAGTATATTTTTTTGAATTCAGTAGCCAAAACTAAGGTATTTTGGAAGTTTTTGGTAATATATTTCAGGAAATATCCATTTCCGAAGAAAGTATCATTGATTTTGGAAGTAGATACAATCCCATTCGGCAACTTCAATGCTTCCAAAGAGGCACGCCAGTTTTCAACCATTTCACCAAATCGGTCGTTATCGATATTTGCCGTTCCCAAATTTATTACAGGCACTTCCCTATCCCATCGGCGCCAATTATAGCTGTGCATGTCATAAACCACACAACTACCGAACTTCTCTTCTAACTTGGAGATTAAAGCATGAGTAACCTCATAAAACTTTTGATGTTTCTGAAGACTTGTAGAATGTTCCTCATTGGTTAGCTTTTCCTTCCATAACTTCTTTCCCCATGCGTCTTCATAGATGGCATTATCTGGGTCTCGATTGAGGTCGTATTCGAATCTGCTGTCACATCCTGCAATTACTATAGGGTGAGTCCTTACCATTTCCTTGGTGCAGGGGTCTTCCTCAAACCAACGATCGTATTGGGTATGTAAACATTTGTCCCAGAGCTCCTTTCTAAACTGATGTCCGTCATGTACCGCTCCACAGGCATAAGGAACATAATCTTCGATTTTTATGGTAAAAGAATAGTCTTCGGCAACAGCTTCGAAGGTTTTTTCGTTTTGAATTAGGGAAATTATTTCTGAAACGGCGAGTCTCTTCATATAGGTAAAGCCAATTAACTATGCGTCTTTAACGTGTTTTCTCAACTTCTGGCGTCTTTCGAAAGCATTTACACGCTCTTCTACCTTATCTTCAACAAAGTCGATTACTTTTTCCTGCACTCTGGTCTTATAGACTTTATTCATATAGGTAATTCCACCTGGAGACATTACATTAACTTCAACGAGCATTCCATTAATCACATCAATACCCACGAAATAGAGTCCGTCCTTTACTAATTTCGGACCAATTCTTCGACACAATTCCTTTTCGGTCTTCGTGAGGGAATGTTTTTGAACTGAGCCACCTGCGGTAACATTAGAACGATGATCTTCTTCACCAGGTACTCTTTTCATGGCGCCTATAGGTTGCCCATTGAGCAATAGAATACGAACATCTCCTTTATCTGCTCCTTCAATATAATCTTGAAGAATTACGTAATTTGAAGTTCCATCCTTATTGTCAATATAAAAGTCCAACAGAGAATTAATACTCTTCATGGCTCGTTTTTCGATCAAAATTACGCCAGAACCACCATAGCCATTCAAAGGCTTGAGTATCATTTTGTCCGGTCCTTCTTTGATGGTATTTTTGAGATACTCTTTATTTTTGGTAACATGTGTTCTCGGAATGATCTCATTCTTTTCATCCTCAAAGACAGCGGTGTAAAGTTTGTTGTTTGCTCTTCGAATGCCATCCAAGTCGTTCATTATAAAGACATCATCCTTTACGCTATCCAAGAAGTTAAGCATGATCATGTCTAATGGCGGATTACTACGCAGAATAATCACATCGAAACCTGCCAG
>JABDKT010000257.1 GCA_013002065.1 Flavobacteriaceae bacterium | reverse complement strand
CCTGAAAATGTGGGAAGCAACCAAGGACTACGAGAATAGTCCAACCAAGCGATTTGTCCTTTACATCTTAGTCGATCATTTTTCACAGTTAGATGCTCCTTTAGAAGTTGCGAAATTTACCGAGATTCTTGCCGAGCTTTATGAAGATGCGCACCCCAACACTCCCGCGGGTCATATGCCCATTAAAAATATATTCGAAAATAGAGCAGATCCTGTCAATATTCCTAGACTCAAGGAGGCCATTGCCATTAGCGACAGTCTAAATAGCGTGAATTCCATGGCGTATAATACCATTGCCTTGGCCAAGACTTACGATAAGATGAATCGATCCGATTTGGCGCTACCTTACCTCCAACGTGCAATTGATTCATTAAAGAAGACAAGCAAACCCCAAGTTCTCTTCGATCTTTACAAATCGAATATTCGATCCAGCCTTGCTATAAATGATTTTAAAACTGCATACAATTCTAAAAATGCTGAATCCATATTACGGGATAGTGTTACTTCGGAAAGAATGCAACGAAACATTGCCGAACTGGAAGTGAAATTCGATACTGAAAAGAAGGAACGCAAGATCCTCGAACAAAATCTTACCATCGAACAAGAAACACGGCAAAAGAATCAAATCTTAATGGGAACCATTGGTTTGGGTCTTATTTTATTTCTCACTTTTATTTTCTTCCGAAAACGTCTTCTCGATCAACGGACAATTGCCGAACAACGAGATGCCATTCAGCAGCAGGAGATTACCGAACTTCAGCAGAAAAATAAATTGTTAGCACTAAACAGTATGATCGAAGGCCAAGAGGCCGAACGCCTGCGCATCGCAAAGGATCTTCACGACAGTTTGGGCGGCTTACTAAGTACAGTAAAAGCTCATTTCAGTACCATTCAAAGAGAAATTGAGCAACTCGAGAAACTAAATATTACAGAGAAGACTAATAATCTTATCGATGAAGCATGTATTGAGGTTAGACGTATTTCTCACAATATGATGCCACATGCATTGAGCATTTCAGGATTAAAAGGTGCCTTAGAGGATGTAGCCGAAAATTTAAAAGAACAAGGATATGAGGTGTCCCTAGAGATTTCGAATTTGCCCGAAGACCTCGAATCCACTAAAGAAGTTATGATCTATCGTCTCATTCAAGAGATTATTTCCAATATTAGAAAGCACGCCGATGCCAAAACTATCCTAATTCAACTATTAGGTTATAAAGATGAAATTAACCTAATCGTGGAGGACGACGGAAAAGGGTTTGACTATGATAGAGCCATTGATAATGGCGGATTGGGGCTAAAAAGCATCAATAGTCGAGTTGAATTTTTAGACGGTAAAATACATTGGGACAGTCAGTTTAATCAAGGAACGACCATAACCATTAATCTTCCAAGCTCATGATAAAAGTATTTATAGTTGACGACCATAAAATGGTGATTGAAGGCATTCAGCTACTCTTAAAAGGCAAAGACCATATCAAAGTGGTAGGTACCGCCTTGAGTGGCGATGAAGCGATTTCCTCTATTCCTTCTTTTGATGTGGACGTGTTATTACTAGACATCAATATGCCGGGTAAAAACGGAATAGAAACGTGTAAGGAGTTACTGAAAATTAAACCCGATCTCAAAGTGATCGCTATTACTATGCATAAGGAGAGTAGCCTAATAAAGTTAATGTTGAGTCACGGAGCGAAAGGGTATATTCTAAAAAACGCTGGACAGGCCGAAATTATTGAGGCCATAGAGGCAGTTAACAACAACAAATTGTATTTGGACGATACGGTAAACGAAATTGTCGTTAATAGTGTGGTTCACAAAAACGGTAATAAATCCAATTCTCCATTTCCAACTTTATCTCGTAGAGAAAAAGAAGTATTGCAATGTATTTTGGATGAATTTACCACTCAGGAAATTGCCGACAAACTGCATATTAGTTTTGGTACAGTAGAAACACACAGAAGAAACATGCTCATTAAAACAGGCGCAAGAAACACAGCCGGTCTCGTTAGAATCGCCTTGGAATATGAGCTTAACCAATAAGTACTTACATGCGTTTTGGAACTTCAATTCCCAACAAAGAGAAAGCAGTTTTTATTACATCACCCACGGCTTTGGCTAATTGAATCCTAAAATTTTTCTCCTCCAATTTCTCGGCTCCTAAGATGGTCACATTTTGGTAAAAGGAATTGAACTCCTTCACCAATTCGTAGGTGTAATTAGCAATTAAAGCCGGACTGTAATTCACGGCAGCGTTTTGAATTATTTCCGGAAAAAGCTGAAGTTGCTTCAGCAATTCTTTTTCCTTTTCATGTAAGTTGATATCTCCAATTGGAATTTCGGAAGTTGCACCCGATTTCCTTAATATAGATTGAATTCTGGCGTAAGTATATTGAATGAAAGGGCCTGTATTTCCTTGGAAATCGACGCTTTCCTTCGGATCGAAGAGAATGCGTTTTTTAGGATCCACTTTTAGAATGTAATACTTCAATGCACCCAATCCAATGGTTTTGTATAAAGCTGATTTTTCCTCTTCGGAAAAATCCTCGATTTTGCCTAATTCTTCAGAAATGGATCTGGCCGTTTCAGACATCTGATCGATAAGATCGTCGGCATCAACTACTGTTCCTTCTCTAC
>JABDKT010000012.1 GCA_013002065.1 Flavobacteriaceae bacterium | reverse complement strand
TACGATTATTTCCTAAACGTACACAATCGCGATAGTTACAATAACGCTGGAGCGCAGATTAGAAGTTATGTTCATGTGGACAATAATTACAACAATGCTTTTTGGAACGGTTCTGTAATGTCTTACGGAGACGGTTCTTGTGTGAGTGAAGGTTGTAACGGTTTCGACGCACTTACCTCCATCGATGTAGCAGCCCACGAAATTGGGCATGCGGTAACTACGTTTACGGCGAATCTCGCTTATCAAAGGGAGTCCGGAGCTTTAAATGAAGGATTCTCCGATATATGGGGAGCTGCTGTGGAGCACTTTGCCAAAGGTAATGGGAGTGATTCAAATCCGTCGAATGCCATTTGGCTAATCGGTGACGAAATCGATCGCCGAAGCGGATCTGCTGCTTTACGATCCATGAGTAATCCGACGTCCCTAGGACAACCGGACACATATGGTGGAAGCAACTGGATTAATCCTAATTGTGGTACGCCCACTCAATTTAACGACTACTGTGGAGTTCACACGAATTCCGGAGTATTGAACTACTGGTTTTACCTCGCTGTCGAGGGAGGAAGTGGTACTAATGACATTGGAAACGCTTTTAATGTCTCGGGAATTGGAATGACCAAGTCGGCCGCAATTTCTTATCGAACCTTAAGCGTTTACCTTTCTGCCAATTCGACTTTTGCAGACGCAAGAGCAAGTTCTATCCAGTCGGCCATAGATCTATATGGAGCCGGTGGTGCTGAAGAGCAGGCTGTTACTAATGCCTGGCATGCAGTGGGTGTCGGAGCTGCCTACGGTGGTGGAGGTGGAAGCAACTATTGTGCTTCTGCGAGTACTAACGTTAACGATGAGTACATAAGTAGAGTACAGTTAAATACGATCGACAATAGTTCTGGTGCCCAGTTCTATTCAGACTTTACGAATATCTCAACCACTTTAGCCAAAGGTTCGGCATACACAATTACTGTTACGCCTACTTGGACAGGAACGGTTTATAGTGAAGGCTATTCAGTTTGGATAGATTATAACGGAGATAACGATTTTGCCGATGCAGGAGAACAGGTTTGGACTCAAGCTGCTACGCAAAATACACCGGTTAGTGGAACGTTTACCGTGCCAACATCGGCCAGTGCAACTTCGACCCGCATGAGAGTTTCGATGAAATACAACGGAATTCCAACCGAATGTGAATCATTTACATACGGTGAAGTTGAAGATTACACAGTCGATCTTGGAGGCACTCCTCCCGACACCCAAGCACCATCAACGCCAACGAGTTTGACTGCTTCGGGAACTACAGATACAACAACAAATCTTAGTTGGAACGCTTCAACAGATAATGTTGGAGTGACCGGTTATGAGGTGTTTGAAGGTGGAGGTAGTTTAGGAACCGTCACAGGAACTAGCGCCAATATTACAGGTCTTACCGCTGGAACCAGTTATTCTTTTCAGGTAAGAGCTTTTGATGCCGCCGGAAATAATTCAGGATTGAGTAACACTGCCAATGTAACCACTACTGGTGGCGGCGGAGGTGGAGGTTGTACCGGAGGTATTGCTTCTTATCCTTATTCTGAAAGTTTTGAAAGCGGACTAGGAGCGTGGACAAATTCCACCGCCGATGACATTAACTGGACTCGTGATTCCAATGGAACTCCTTCTAGCAA
Organism: Flavobacteriaceae bacterium; assembly: GCA_013002065.1. GTDB lineage: Bacteria > Bacteroidota > Bacteroidia > Flavobacteriales > Flavobacteriaceae > Aureisphaera. The sequence continues at coordinate 9,550 of JABDKT010000012.1, read as the reverse complement.
CACCGGCCCATCCAGTGGTTCTCCAGGATCGTGGTATATGTATGTGGAGGCTTCCGGAAATGGAACCGGTTATCCGAACAAACAAGCGATATTAAATTCTCCTTGTTTCGACCTTAGCGGTGAATCGGCAGCCAGTTTCAGTTTTAATTATCATATGTATGGATCTAGTAACATGGGAAGTTTTGCTGTAGAGGCGAGTGATGATGACGGTGCTACATGGACCAGTTTGTGGAGTCAATCCGGAAATCAAGGCAATTCATGGCTGAGTGCCAATATTGACCTTGCTGCATATTTGGGCGGAAGCGTTCAATTGCGTTTTAATCGTGTAACCGGTTCAACCTGGCAAGCCGATATCGCGATTGACAATGTACAAGTTTCTTCTGGTGGTGGAGGCAACAGTGGCTGCTCCGGGGGTGTTGCATTGCCCTATTCCGAAAGTTTCGAAAGTTCTATCGGAGCCTGGACTCAGTCTACAGCCGATGATATCAACTGGACCCGTGACGCAAATGGTACGCCATCTAGTGGGACAGGACCATCGAGTGGTTCTCCGGGATCATGGTACATTTATGTGGAGGCTTCCGGAAATGGAACCGGCTATCCCAACAAACGTGCAATCATCAATTCACCCTGTTTGGATCTTAGCAGTGCTGGAAATGCAACTTTTAGCTTCAATTATCATATGTATGGCTCCAATAATATGGGAACCATTGACTTGGAAGTTAGTGACGACGACGGAGCCACCTGGACCAGTATTTGGAATGAATCTGGCAACAAGGGTAACTCTTGGTTTACTGCGAATGTTGATATTTCCGCTTATGTCGGGGGTGGAGTTCAGTTGCGATTTAATAGAGTAACGGGTTCTACGTGGCAAGCCGATATTGCCATCGATAATATCTCGGTTACGACTTCGGCACCCTTCAATGGAATTGTAGGCAATGAAGACTTTGCTAGTGGAGTAGAGCTTAAATTGTATCCAAATCCGGTGCAAGGAAACATCTTAAATGCAAATATTCTCGGAACCACAGCCATCGACTACATCATTTACAATTTGGTGGGTCAGGTTGTTCGTACGGGAAGTTATTCTAATGCCATTGATGTATCGGTATTGGAAAGCGGTATGTACCTGCTTCAGATTAATACTGAAAATGGAAAGCTTATCGATCGATTTATTAAAGAATAGTATATTATTTATTTCTGAAAAGATCCGTCTCAATTCATTTGGGACGGATTTTTTTATTCTTAACTGTTAAACTGAAAGGATTTCATCTTCTTTCAACAAGGGCTCATTTCGAAGTTTCAGAAAAATTTGAGCCACGGTAGTAGTGTCTTTTTCGCAATAATTAATGATGCGATCCAAATTTTGTTCTTCGTAAAATACATCTCGGACTTCGCTGCCGTCGATATCATCTTTTGGAGATGGAATATCCAATACATGGGCCATCAATTTAAGGGATGTAAAGGTTTTATAATCTCCAAACTTCCACAATTCCATGGTGTCCAAATGAGGAACTTCCCATGGTTTCTTCCCAAAAAGATTCAGCTTAAATGGGATGTCAATCCCTTTGACAATCATTCTTCGGGCGATATACGGAAAATCGAATTCCTTGCCATTATGGGCACATAATAGATGATGTGGTCTATTGAAATGTGTTTCTAAAAGGTTTTTGAAATCATTCAGAATTTGAATTTCATCACCGTGAAATGAAGTTACGCGAAACTTTCTTTGTTCGCCCTTCAGTTTAAAATAACCCACCGATATACAGATTATTTTGCCAAATTCGGCCCAAATGCCGGCTCGATCATAGAACTCGGAAGGACTGAACTCATCTTTACGTTGGTACTTTGTTTTCTGCTCCCACAGTAATTGGGCAGTCTCTGGAAGCTCCTCAAACTTTTCAAATTGGGGGACGGTTTCTATATCCAAAAAAAGGATATGTTCCAATTGGATTCTTCTTAACATATTATGAAATTAGGAAGGGAGGAGTTTAAAAATACTAATTTTTTAGGACTTCGCTTCTAGCATTTTGTAGGCCTCTTCAATATAAATATAAAAGTCATGTGAGAAGGGGTCTTCTGTTTTTTTACCCTTTTGGTGCCCTAATCGCACAATGATTAGGTCATCTTCCGGGATGGTTATTACATACTGTCCTAACATTCCTCTCATCACGAAAGTATCTTTGTTAAGATGATTACTCAACCAAAATCCGTAGCCGTACTCCGGACTTTCCTCGAATCTTGGCACTATCGATTTGGCAACAAAAGTGGAATCCAACAATCTATTGCCATTCCACATTCCGTAGTCCTTATATAGTTTTCCGAAACGGGCAAAATCGCGTGCATTACTGCCAATACAACAGAACGCTTTTACCAATCTGTTTTCTTCGTCATCGACTTGCCAAAGCGCCGGTTGTTCAAATCCCATGGGATGCCAAAAACTTTCAGCAAGATAATTGGCCAACTTCTTTTGAGTGGCATTTTCAACCACCATACCCAAGAGTTGAGTATTCCCACTCAAATATTTATAGGCTTGACCGGGAGTTTCGGTGACCTTCTGATCTAAAATACATTCGGCTAGATTGTCATCATAATTGGCACGCGCTGTGACACCAAATGGATTTTTGTAATCTTCATCCCAATCGAGACCGGACGCCATGGAAGATAAGTCTCCTACGGTGAGGGGAGTATCTTTATAAGCTTCTATGAAATCTCCAACCGGTTGATCCAGGCTATTTATATAACCGTCTTTTATTGCCTTCCCCAATAATGCACTGGTAATACTTTTAGCCATTGAAAAGGAATTGGTTTGAGAAGATGTACCATAACCATCTGCGTAATTCTCATACCAGATACTATCGTTTTTTATAATTAAAAAAGCGACAGTTCCCATTTCTTCATTGAGTTTTTTCAGATCTTCGGTCGCTTCCACCGAGTTGTAGCCTTCGTGTATTGCCCAAGGTTGAGGTTGGTTACTTTCCGGAATCACTTCGTTCTCAAAATATTCATGATCATCAATAAATGCCGTGTCGTGCCCTGTTAAATAAACAACGCGTACGCCTTTTAACAGATAATCGTAATCCAAAACATACAAAATTCCCCATCCTAGGATAGCGATACCTAAAACCCAAGTAATAAATTTCTTCAATCTTCTCATAGTCTTAAATTAAAATAATTGTCCCTGTTTAATTCCACTTTCGTGTTCCAGCAACCATTTTTTTCGATGTAGTCCTCCAGCATAACCGGTTAAAGAACCGTCGGTACCAATTACGCGATGACAGGGAATAACAACGGCAATAGGATTTTTACCATTGGCCGAGGCTGCCGCTCTTATTACTTTTGGATCGCCCAGCCGATTAGCCATCTTTTGATACGAAGTGGTTTTTCCAAATGGAATCTGCTGTAACTCCTGCCAAACCTTATTCTGAAAATCGGTTCCTTCGGGGTTTAGTTTAATGTCAAAGGAAGCTCTATTATTGCTGAAATATTCTCGAAGTTGGGTCATGACATTTTGTAAAGAATCAGGGACAGATTCAGAAGAAGAAACTGCTTCCTCCACAAACTGAATGGAACTTATACCGAAATTATTTCCTTTTATTTCTATATTGCCAATGGGAGTATTCATGTACGCTAATTCCATCATTGCTCTTCATTTTGATCACTTAATTCGATTCCCATACGCTTTGCTCTTTTCTCCCAATTTCGTCGGGCTTGTAACTGCATATCGGCTATGGTATCGCTCTCGTCCATAATCTCCAGACCCAACAAGGTTTCAATAATGTCTTCCATAGTGACGATACCGATCGTATTTCCGAAGTCATCAACTACCAAGGCAATGTGCGCTCGCTGTTTTATAAAAATATCAAATAGGTCCGGGATTGGTTTCTGAGCTTGAACCACAAAAATATCTCGCTTTATATCGCTTAACATTTTACTTCCGTGTTCTTCCAATATTTCCTCTAGAATATCATCTTTTAATACAAAGCCAGTAATATTATGCGTTTTTTCGGCAAAAATAGGAATACGTGAAAAGCGCAAATTCTTATTTCGTTCATAAAAATCTTGCAATTTAGTCGATTCATCTTCTAAAGTAACCACCGGGAATGGAGTCATTACATCTTGGGCCATCACCGATTTGAAGATGAGTAAATTCTTTATCACCGCACTTTCGTTATGTTCAAAAACTCCTTCCTCATGAGCTGCTGTTGTCATCGCAATAAATTCCTCTCTACTTAGTGCAGATACGTGGGCCGATTTCCCAATTAACCTTGTAGTTAGCTTTAGTAACCATAAGATCCCCGTGTATTTTAGTGGAAAAATTATCGCCTTAAGTGCTAGGGCCGTAAATCTTCCCATGCTTTTCCAATAAGTTGCTCCAATGGTTTTTGGGATGATTTCAGAAACAACCAATATTAATAAGGTCATAATTGCCGATACGATACCCACAATATTTATTCCCCAAAATTCAACCTTATACGGAAGTTTTTCCGCCTGAACCCCAACCAAAATAGCTCCCACGGTGTGTGCTATGGTGTTCACCGTTAGGATAGCAATCAAAGGCTGATCGATATCTTTTTTCATGTTGATAAGCGTCTTGGCATATCTTCTCCCTTCCTTTTCTTTAACTTTTAAGAAGGTCGGGGTAAAGCTAAGAAGTGCCGCTTCGAGTATAGAACATAGAAAAGAAAAGAATATGGATAATATCGCGTAAACGATCAATAAGGTCATATCGACAAAATTTGTTACAAGTTAAATATTACCCAATACATCGCCGAAATATTATGAAATTAATTTCACAACATCTTTTGCAAAATAACTGGCAATGATATGAGCACCTGCCCTTTTAATGGCGGTTATTTGTTCCATCATCACACCATCGTGATCCAGCCAACCTTTTTCGGCAGCGGCTTTGAGCATCGAATATTCACCACTTACCTGATAAACAGCCACTGGGACTTCCACCGAATTTCGAATCTCTCGAACAATATCCAAATAACATAGTCCGGGCTTTACCATGACAATATCGGCACCTTCGTCAATATCCATTTCGGTCTCACGAATCGCTTCATCTCTATTGGCAGGATCCATTTGATAGGTCTTTTTATCGCCAAATCCGGGTGCAGAATCTAGGGCATCTCTAAAAGGACCATAAAACGATGAGGCATATTTTGCACTGTAACTCATAATCCCCGTATCCATGTATCCTTCATCCTCCAAGGCCTCTCGAATCGATAAAATACGCCCGTCCATCATGTCGCTTGGAGCCACGAAATTAGCTCCCGCTTGAGCGTGTGAAACCGACATTTCGGCCAAAACTTCAACGGTTTCATCATTGAGAATTAGACCGTCCTCCACAATTCCGTCGTGGCCGTAACTTGAATAGGGATCTAAGGCCACATCGGTCATTACAAGCATATCCGGTACAGTGTCTTTAATTGTTTTGATGGCTCGCTGCATGAGGCCATTCGGATTTAAAGCTTCCGTTCCTTTGTTGTCTTTTAAATTATCCGGGACTTTTACGAAGAGCAATACCGACTTTAACCCCAGCGACCATAATTCTTTCACTTCCGAAGAAATCAAATCCAAACTATATCTAAAATAACCGGGCATGGAGGGTATCTCGTCCTTAATATTTTTTCCTTCTACCACAAAAAGTGGAACCAAGAAGTCGTTAGGCGAGATGATAGTTTCTCTCACTAAACTTCTTAATGTTTCAGAACTTCTTAGGCGTCGATTTCGTCTTAATGGATACATATATTCTTAATTTACCCAGTTTTTGGGGTTCCGTAAAACATCTATTAGCTTTTCTTCTTCACTTCCGGGATCGGGAGAATAATTATAGTGCCATTGCACATGCGGCGGTAGGCTCATTAAAATACTCTCGATTCGACCGTTAGTTTTCAATCCGAAAAGAGTCCCCTTATCGTGCACCAAATTGAATTCAACATAACGGCCACGTCTTATTTCTTGCCAGTTACGTTGTTCTTTTGAATATTTCAGGTCTTTTCTTTTCTCAACAATCGGAACATAAGCATCAAGAAAACTATCTCCCACCCCGGTAACGAAGTCGTACCACTGTTCCAAGCTCATTTCCGAAGTAGGTTTTAAATAATCGAAGAACAATCCGCCAATTCCCCTAGCTTCATGACGATGTGAATTGTAAAAATAATCATCGCATTTCTGTTTAAACAGCGGGTAAAACTCAGGACTTAGTCGGTCGCAAGCCAATTTACAAACATTGTGAAAGTGCGTTGCGTCTTCCTCGAAAAGGTAGTAAGGAGTTAAATCTTGTCCGCCCCCAAACCATTGAGTCGAAACATTTCCATTAGAATCGTATAATTCAAAATACCTCCAATTGGCATGAACCGTGGGTACCATTGGACTCTTTGGGTGTATCACCAAGCTTAAACCACAAGCAAAAAAGTTGGAATCTTCAACACCAAAATATTGTTGCATGGATTCGGGGAGATGGCCGTGCACTTCACTAATGTTAACTCCTCCTTTTTCAAACACATCACCATTTTCAATCACTCGTGTACGTCCGCCACCGCCTTCAGCTCTTTCCCAAAGGTCTTCATGAAATTTCGCCTTACCATCTAATTTCTCAAGTGTTTGAGTAATTTGATCTTGAAGAGTTCTAATATATTTTACAAAGTTTTCTTTCACGTTTGTATTTGATTATGTTTTTCTGAAAGGATTAATGAATTGGACTCCTTTAAAAGTTTGACGGTTTCGGTGGAAGCTGCAGTCACAGAGAGCGGAAGGACCAAAATGATTCCAATTACAGGAAAAAATAACATCGCCATAAAGACCATTCCGTTTCCTAGAGCAACTCCGCTGTAACTTTTTACAAATTTGATGCTTCTTCCCACCTCAAAATGGCGTTCCAAGGTGTAGTCCATGTTTCCAAAGCCGGCATAATACGATTGAACTAAGAAAAGTAAGATAGAAGAGAGAAATCCAATGACGGGAATGAATCCAAGAATTATTATTGGCACTGTGAGGAACAGTTCCATAAACAGGTTTCGTAAATTAATTCGAATTCCACGCCATAATTGTGCTCCAAATGTAGTATTTCTGTGTTGGTGTGTTTGTCCAAGTAGATGAGCTTCAATTTTTTCTGAAACAGGACTCATAAAAGGCGCGCTAAGCGCCATAATGATGTGTTTGTATAATATAAGTCCGACAGCAATCACGATTATCCCGCCTATCACATCGCTAATAGTTCTAAAAGTTTGAGACCCCCATTCCCAGACCCAGGCTTTAGCAATTAAGCCCCCTATATTATCGCTCAAACCATAGGCTAAAAATCCGATCCCGCCAGCTGTAATCAAACTTATTAGAATTGGAATTCCGAAGTACTTCCACAATCCTAATTCGCCAATTAATTTGAAGGTCCCTCCATACGCTTTTATGCCTCTAAATACATTTTTAAACATTATTCTGAGATATAAGTTAAATTTTCGGAAATTTCATCAAAAGAGGTGTTTTTGTCTATTTTTTGAGCCTTTTTTGCGCTATTTTGGATAAAATTGATCAATTCTGTTCGATTTTTAAACTTTTTTGTTAAAAATAAATTCCGTCCGAATTCATTATTAATTATATCCATTTTTTGGTCTAAAAAATCATTTTTTGTCACGTTTTCATACAAAAAAGTTACTTTTTTGGCCCATTTTGTGCTTTTTTGGTCATTTTTTAAAATTTCATTAGCCTTTTCTGAAATTTTATAATTCCAAAGCGCATGTCGGAAGGCATTTGCTCTGTTGTTGCGATGGTGTGAACTTCCATAGAGTTCGTTACATATTTTCATCGTTTCCTTTGTGGCTTTCAAAGTCGGACTAATTAATAAGGGCCTACTTAGAAATAGAATGCCAAGTTTAAATAGCTGGTGAGGGCTTAACTTCTTTATTCTGCCCCACAGATTCATTACTCTTGATATTCTTTAACTGCGTCAACAAATGCTTTCGCATTTTCTACAGGTATATTGGGTAAAATTCCGTGACCTAGATTTACGATATATCGGTCCTTACCAAATTCCTTAATCATCTGATTCACCATTGTTTTAATCTCTGAAGGTGGGCTGAACAATCTGCTCGGATCAAAATTTCCTTGTAATGTTATATTCCCACCGGTGAGATATCGAGCGTTTCTTGCCGAACAAGTCCAATCTACACCCAGAGCAGATGCACCACTTTGCGCCATGGTGTTTAAAGCAAACCAACAACCTTTGCCGAATGCGATTACATGAGTTTCTTTTTTTAGGGCGTTTATTATTTGTTGAATGTATTGCCAACTAAACTCCTGATAATCGGTTGGAGATAACATTCCGCCCCAACTATCAAATATTTGTACTGCATTCACACCGTGTTTTACCTTTTCCTTAAGGTACGCAATAGTGGTTGTGGTAATTCTTTGTAAAAGTTGATGCGCCACCAAGGGTTGTGTAAAGCAAAACTCCTTCGCCTTGTCAAAATTCTTGCTTCCTTGCCCTTGCACGCAATAGCATAGTATGGTCCATGGACTTCCTGCAAAGCCAATAAGTGGAATCTCGTCATTGAGTTTTTCTTTGGTCATGTCGATCGCGTCCATCACGTAACCCAATGAGTCTTGGATATTCGGAATTATTACCCTTTCCAGGTCTTTTTTGGTCCGAATTGGATTGGGAAGCCAAGGCCCCACATTAGGTTTCATCTCAACTTCTATATTCATCGCTTGAGGGATAACCAAGATATCGCTAAAGAGTATGGCCGCATCCATTCCAAACCTTCGAATAGGTTGAACCGTAATTTCACTAGCAAGTTCGGGTGTTTGGCACCGAGTAAAAAAATCATACTTTTCCTTGATCTCCATAAACTCGGGTAAATATCTCCCTGCCTGTCGCATCATCCAAACTGGAGGTCGATCAACTGTTTCGCCACGTAGCGCTTTTAAGAAAAGGTCATTTTTAATTTTGGACATGCAATAGAGATTTTACTGCTTTGGCAATCACACTTTCTACGGTGGTGGAATTCGCCATTACAAAATGATTTGTATGTTTTTTTATTTCTGAAACGGTCGTTTCACCGATACATATAGCAAGACTTTCGCCTAGAGAATTTAGTTTTAAATAACTTTGAACTCCTTTTGGACTAAAAAACAGTATTCCATCCCATTTTTGATCAAATTCTTTCAAATTAGGCGTGGTTTTATACGTTTTTACCCTAAAAAGTTCATTTTCGGACGATTTTAGTAATTTGGGTAGTTCCGGTCTATGATCGATTCCGCAGAAATAGAAAAATGGTTCATTTTTATACGTTTTTGATAAGTATTCACCTAATTCTTGTCCGTTTTCAGCACTTTTTGCCACTTTTTGCCCGTTTTGCTCTATTTTCATCTTCGATTTTTCACCTACACAAAAACAGTTCTGAACAAAGGTTTTTTCTCATGATATTTAGAAAAAACAGCATCAATGGCATACTGACTTGTAAAAATGGCGTTCTCAACCTTTGGCGGCATTTCGAACTCCAAGAATTGAACGTTTAAAGCGTTATATTCTACAAAAGACAATCCTGCATTC
>JABDKT010000253.1 GCA_013002065.1 Flavobacteriaceae bacterium | reverse complement strand
CCTAAAAGTCCGTCAAATCCGAAGATATACAAACCACTCCCATCATTGATGTAAATATTACCTGTAGTTGGAGAGGGATATACTCCAAACGCTCCTGCAAAACCTTCTCCGGTTGCCGAACTAGTGTCGTATTCATCGGCCAAAACCAAAGTGGAGGGATCGCTAATATCGAACACTCTAAATCCTGCCGTATAATAGGAGGTAAAAGCATAATCGCCTATTACGTATAGATTATGAGGAGTCGCCGAAGGATCGGCAGTTTCGTCCACTTTTGTCGGATTCCCATAATCGGTAATGTCCCAAACAGTAATATCGGCTTGAGGATGATTCCCTAGTTCGTCACAGATATATAAGTAATTTCCATCGGTGGAGAAATCTCCTTGATGGTGATAAGTAATGTCCGGATCTGTTATGATCGTAAGAAATTGCGGTGAGGAAGGATCGGTTATGTCATAGATATAAGTGCCTGCAAAGCCATGAGCATCAATCATTCTATTACCGCGAATGGTGACATCGTGACCTTCGGTTCCAATATCGGTTAGGTAAGTGGGACTTGTTGGATTGGGATTCAAGTCGTAGATGGTTGTCCCTGGAGACGAAGCATACAGATAGCCGTTAGAATCAATATGAATATTATGAGAGGAAGGCCAACTTCCTGCGATCACAGGATTGGCAGGGTCGCTAATATCAACAATTTGCGCGGTTCCACCTCCTCCCGTTACACAATAGACATAATTTTGCCAAACCTTCACATCAAAGCCGGGAACCGATGTGAGATGCGAAACCTCCACCGGATTAGCTGGATCGGTGACATCCACCATTGACATTCCGTTTCCGCCTACTACGGCGTATATTTTACCATTATTAGGATCGATATATTCCCAAACATCGGTTCCGGAATTACCTGTCGTAAGCACCCCTTTTAATTCAATTTGTGAAATTCCGAGAATTGGAATTAAAAACAGTAAAAAAATAATTTTTCTCATCGTAGTTAATTATTTATTAGATAGTTAGTGAAGATAACTAAATCTATTTGCCTTTACCAACTATTTAACAACATTAGCCTGTCGTATAATATCAAAATTTAAGATGTTGTAACCAATATGGTTTTTGGGCGACCTATTATTTGTCACTACTTTTACAATAAAAATATCTCAATATGGCCCGAACTGAGTCCAAAATGTTGCCCTTAGGAACTAAAGCTCCTTTTTTTAAATTAACAGATACCGTTAGTGGAGACCTTATGTCGCTAACCGATTTAAAAGGATCGAAAGGCACGATCATCATGTTTATCTGCAATCACTGTCCCTTTGTGAAACATGTGAATGAAGAAATTGTTCGTGTCGCGAATGATTATTCGGTTACCGGATTCGGCTTTGTCGCCATTAGCAGCAACGATGTGGAGAATTATCCGCAGGACGGTCCGGAAGAAATGTGGAAAACAGCCAATGAAAATCACTATCCTTTTCCTTATTTGTACGATGAAACTCAACAGGTAGCCAAAGATTATGACGCTGCTTGTACTCCCGATTTTTACGTATTCGATGCCGAATTAAAGCTCGTTTATCGAGGACAATTAGATAATTCCCGTCCCGGTAATGGGATTCCGGTAAATGGACGTGATTTGAGAGAGGCCTTAGATAATATTTTGAATAACAACCCACAACGCAACGACCAGAAGCCTAGCATTGGTTGTAACATTAAATGGAAATCCTAGAATCTTAGGAGGAAAGTGCGTTTTTAAGGTGTGCAAAATGATGCATGCTATGCCAGGAATACATAAGCGCCAGTTCCTTTAAATTCATTTGAGCATCGGTTTCGGGATGAATAAAAGTGCGATTCCATTCATCTTCCGAAAGTGAATCCAATATATACACCAACTTTTGATGAACCGCTTCCATATGCGCAATCGACCAAGCTATGGGTGCACTAGAATAGTCTTTCATTTTAGCAAAATCATCCTGATTGTAAGCTTTTATCGTCGGATTGTCCTCGGTCAACGCCCAACGAAATCTGTTGTAGCTATGATGATGACTATCGGAGATATGATGAATAAGTTGCCGAACCGTCCAACCTCCTTCGCGATAAGGTTTATCTAACACCTCATCTTTTAGATTGTACGTTAATAGTTTAATCTGCTCCGGAAATAATTGCAAAACCTTTATGGCTTCCGCTATATGATCTTCGGTGATGGTTGAAGGGATTCTAAACTTTCCGATTGGGTATTTTAAGGCTTCTAAATTCATGTCGCTAAAATAAAAAATGCCCTCATTTCTGAAGGCATTTTTCTATCAAAATATATTCGAATTTCAAACTATTTCACATCCATCAATTCTACATCGAAAACCAAGGTTGCATTCGGCGGAATTACTCCACCGGCACCTTGAGCACCATAGCCCAAATGTGACGGAATTACAAAACGAGCCTTATCGCCTACTTTTAATAATTGAATTCCTTCATCCCATCCGGGAATAACATTACCCATCCCAACAGGGAATTCAATAGGGTTACCTCGCTTATAGGAGTTATCAAACTCACCTCCATCGGCAAACATTCCTTTGTAATGAACCGCAACCGTTTTTCCCTGTTCGGCTTGAACACCATCGCCGTTTTGAATAATTTGGTATCTCAATCCAGATTCTGTTTCTTCGAATCCTTCGGAAATATTAGTTAATAATTCCTCTTGTGCTTTTTTAGCAGCTGCTTCTCGTTCTGCTTTCGCTCCATTAAACTGACGAAAACTTTCTACGGCATTCCAATTTTCGGCCTCCGCACCATTTCGTATGATATCAACTTTTAGTATAGAGTCGCCTTGGGCCACCTTATCGACCACATCTTGTC
>JABDKT010000003.1 GCA_013002065.1 Flavobacteriaceae bacterium | reverse complement strand
GACCTCTTTGGAAACCGATTCTCGTTGAACACTGTCTTTTACAGCGGCAACCTTGTTTGCTGCCTCGTTGTTCATGGCGATAATAGCCTCGAGTTTTTTAACTTTTGCCAATCGAGCTTCCAACTCCTTCTTTAAATAATTTGCGAACGCCTCTTGATTCAGCAACGCTTTTTCTTTTTCCTGAAGTTGTTTTACAATATCCTGGCTACCCACTAAGTCCGAGGAAGCAGGGTTACTACTGAAAGTCTCCCCGTTTGCTTCAAGAAATTGTTGTTTGTTGAGTACCACTTCATTTCTTGCTTTTCGGTCCGGGGTATTTATACCGGCCTGTACCATACTAATTTTTGAATCGTTTTCCATTTGTTGGATCACAAAACTGGATCGTTCACCTGCGGACGGACCGGCTGTGAATTTCCCATTGGAATGTTGTACAGATTCGATGAATTCTCCGGAAGTGTCATAGTATTTCCAGGGTCCCGTTTTCTTTCCGAAGGAAAATTTACCGACTGCCCTAAGTTTACCATTATCATGGTACGATTTCCATTCTCCGGTTTTGTATCCATTTGAAAATTCACCAATGTCCATAAGTCGGCCATTTTCGTGGTAGAATTTCCATAATCCGGTTTCTTTTGAGCCTGATAGGATCCCGGAATAATTCAGGTTTCCATTTTCATACTGCCCTCCTACATAACTAATTTGAGCATAGGACTGCAAAGTGAAAATGCTCAGGATTAAGACAAGTACTATCTTTTTCATGTTGCGAAATTTTCAGTGGTCACATTTTCTATTCTGTACCTTAGATAAAAAAACAACATCTGTTCTTTCGAACAGATGTAGGCAGTCGATGGGGGAGATGTGGGGCAGTTATTTTAGTTTTTGAATCCAGGAAAAATTTGCTCCCGAATTGGTTGAAAAAGCTTCAGAATGACTCCCTGAAGCTTTTTCACTGGTTCATTCGAATTCTTAAGCCATTTTCTTGTAAATCAAACCTGCGATCAATCCGGTTACGGCAAAGAACACCAGGTAGATTACGAAGTTAATCAAAGTTCCCGTACGGTCCAAAATATTGGCAGTTGCAAAATCGATCAATTTTTCACCGAGACCGATCATAATCGCAACCCAAACCCCTAGGGAAATTCCGCTACCAGCACCGTAGTTTGCGGCTCCGTATTTACCATAAATGGTACTGAAACCGAAGGCCTGAATAAGACATCCAATCACCAGATACATCATATCCGGTGGATCTTTCATCAAACCGCTGGTAACCACGTGGTCCGAAAGCATGGGATCACCGAGTATGCCCCAGAGAAGATAACCTCCTCCAAAGCCCCAAATCCCAGCCAACAAGGTACTCACTAAATTAGCTTTTGAAAACATAATTAATTGGTTTTGGTTGTTAATAATCAACAATGTACGAAATAAAATTCTTACTTTTTGTAGCTAAATACTTACAATTCCTACAAGAATTATTCGTTTTTATCCATGCCATTTTCGATTATTTCATCGACTTCGGAAGAAATTGAGCCATTCATTTCTGGATTTTTTGGAGTGCTCAGGTCCTTTGAATGAATTTCGTAGTACATCCCAAAATGATCGCTCCCAAAATAGTTGGTTCGTTCCATCCTGCCCACAAAAAGGTCCTTGGTATGAAATAAATGATCCAGGGGAAATCGCAAAAGCCAAAACTTAGCATGGTAGGTTGGAAAGAATCCCCTGCCAACCCGAGGATCGATCATACCGGTTATTTTCTTGAATAACCTGGAAATCCGTGACCAAACAACGTCGTTCATATCGCCACAAACGACCGTAGGTAACTCGCTTTTCCTTATTCTTTTACCTACCAGCATCAATTCGGCATCTCGCTCTTCGGAAGTATCATTTTCTGTGGGACTGGGCGGAGCAGGATGAAGGCAAATTAATTTAATGCGATTTCCAGGGCTCATCTCTACCGAGGTAAATATGGACGGTACATCGTTTTCAACCAGGAATTCGACCGTAGGCTGTAAAAACTCTTTTTTGGAATAGAGGTGCATTCCGTAGAAA
>JABDKT010000258.1 GCA_013002065.1 Flavobacteriaceae bacterium | reverse complement strand
GGATTAAGCTTGCTATGATTCGATGGTCAATACACTTAAATGAACAAGCCTTTCCTTTCTCAAAACTGTATTTACCTAGAGTGAATTATCTTATTAAAAGTCAAACACATTAAGAAGCCTCTAAAGTTTTTACGGTATCTTTTCTAGGTAGTTTTAAACTGAAAAAATTCTACGAGACCTCCTTCCTAGAAGGTAAGATAAAATGTCGTTAGAGGTGTTTAAAAGACTTCTGAGATGATATTACGAACAGGCTTTCAAGAACCTTATCTTTTCAACTTGTGATATTACTCCTATACTGGTATGGTAGAAAGATACTTCGATAGGGTTTCAACAAATCGTTCCTTTTGGTAAGGTTTGATAATATAATCGTTCATTAATTCGAATGAAGTCGCTTCGGTGACTTTCTCGATTTCTACAGCGGTAAGTGCAATTATAGGAATGTCCTTATTGAATTCCCTAATGCGTTCGGTGGTTTCAAATCCATTCATGATAGGCATATTAATATCCATTAGAATGAGATCGACTTTCTGGTGTAGGACGAGATCAATAGCCTCCGGACCGCTGCTAGCCACCAAAACATTGGTTTGATATCCTTTTAATATTTTCGAGGTTACGATTTGATTAATCTTATTATCGTCTACCACCAAAATGGTTTTATGTTTTAATACAGAATAATCCAATATTGAGATTTCTTCTTTCTTACTTGGCAGATTCACTGCAGGATCGAAATCAATAACAAAAGAGATTCTTGTACCCTCATCTAACTCACTTTCTATTTCAATCTTAGAGTTGTGTAAGTCTAATATTTTCTTGACAATGGGCAATCCGAGTCCTGTTCCTCGATAAGCAGTACCTGAGCCGGTATCTGCAAACTCATTAAATATAAGACCGAGCTTTTCTTCTGGAATTCCTTGACCCGTATCTTCAATTTCAAAATGTAGTTGAATTTTGCCATTTTCGATTGGGAGCCTTTTAATTCGAATAGAAATATATCCGTTTTGGGTAAATTTTGCCGAATTTCCAATCAAATTCATAAACACCTGAGATAATTTAACTTCATCACCGATTAATCGTTCAGGAACGTTTGAGTCAATTTTTATCTCATATTTATTCGGGTGTTTAGAATCAATATACTTAGTCGCTGAAACCGCATTTTGTATAAGTTCCTCTATATTTAATTCGACTTTTTCGAGTTCCTCTTTTCGCGTGCTTTCAATTTTAGTAAGTTGAAGTACATTGTTGATTAAAGCCAATAAATAGTTGGCCGAAAACTTCAACGATGCTAGATTTTCCTTTTGACCTTTTATGTTTTTATCTTGCATCAATAGGGAAGCGGTCCCAATGATGCCATACATTGGAGTTCTTAGCTCATGTGTAATATTGGCGAAAAGAATACTCTTTTCTTTCGACAATAATTCACTTCGCTCCTTGGCTTTAAGGTATTTTGCGTTTTTGTCAATAAGATCCCTTAACAGTCTTTTGCGCTTTTGATCGGAAAGGAATAGAAAAATTGAAAATAAAAGAAGTATACCCGAAGCAATTTTAATCCATAATACTCGAGTTTCTCTTTTGGCAGCGATGCGATCATATTCATTCTTTGCCTCTTGTGCCTTGATCTCTTGTTTGTATTGATCTAACTTAAATCTAGCTGTGACGGTTTCAACGGCCTCTATTTTATCTTTCTTGTATTTATCATCTTTATAGGCATAGGCTTCTTGAATAAGGTCAAAGGCTTTTTGATGATTGCCCAATTTAGATTGGGATTTGGCGTATAAGTCGTATCCCTCGATTAGTCCATCTGTAAATCCGGAGTCTTCGGAAAGCGCAATACACTCCTTAAAGCTTTTACTGGCCGCCTCAAACTTATCGGATAGGTAGTATCTTCTACCTTCGAGCAAATGTACCCCTGCATGGTAGGGTTTGGCTTTAAGGCTTTCACTATATTTTTTGGTTTTTTCCAAATAAAACCCGGCGGTTTCAATCTTACCTTTATCGAGTAGTAATTCGGTAATATTGAAATTCAGTATAAAAAGGTGAGTCGTATCATTCAATTTCTCCGCTAACGGAATGGACTCTTTGTACAAGATTAATGCCGGATCGACAATATCTCTCAAGGCATAATAATTACCCAAATCAATTTGAGCCGTAATAATACTTAAGGAATCGTTGACGGATTCTGCCCTATCCAAAGCTTCGTTAAAGATTCTTTTGGCTTGAATTGAGTCCTCAATTTTTATAAAGGCATTACCCATTAAGCTAGAAACTCTGAAAATGGCTTTATTGTATTCAACTTCCTTGGCTAACTTTAATGTTTCTTCACCAATTTCGATGGTCCTATCATAATGATTGGCGTAAAATTGTTTACGCACAAATTTCACCAGAGTATCTAGTCTTTCTTCAGTAGTTAATTGTAAAGTATCTGTTGACTCCTCATGAAAAGTTTGAGCAGCAACGGGGGCGGAAAGTAATACGCCAAAAAGCGATATACTAATAAGTAGTTTCAAAAAAACAAATTTGGGACTTGCAATATATCGATTTTAAACTAAAACACCAATAATTCAAGGGATTAGAGTTGATTTGTGATTGGTGTAACATAAGAAATATGCGTTTATAATCCCGTTCGATAGGCGGTTTTTAGTAAGTTTTTCTCAAAGTTCGGAGTATGACAAAGGTCATTTCTTATAATTCCCAGAAGCTTGACATTTATTCAAACTTTAAATCAATTAAAAATGAAGCAGAGAACACCCGTGTCAAGCATTATGACCAAAGATGTTATTACATTAAATCATACCGATAGTTTAGATAAAGCTGAAAGTCTTTTTAAGTCGGAAAAAATTCGCCACATTCCTGTGGTAAGCGGTAAAGCAATTATTGGAATGTTGAGTTACACCGATTTGTTGCGCATTAGCTTTGCCGATGCCGTAACTACCGAAGATGATTATGTGGATACCTCGGTGTACAACCTCTTTACCATCGAACAAGTAATGGCTAAAAACCTAATGAGTGTAACTCCAAGTACCACCATTAAAGAAACTGCCGAGATACTGGCCGAACGCGAATTCCATGCAATTCCTGTGGTCGAAAACGGAGAACTAAAAGGTATAGTGACTACCACCGACCTTATTAAATATTTGTTGGATCAATATTAGGAAATCTTAAAATTCCAGTTTCTTTCAAATATAAATACTAAGAGTGCCCCGAAAGAATAAGCTACGAAGTCAAAATAGTCGAAAGTACTTCCTAAGATTGTTTTGATGACGGTGTTTTGAATGTTTAATATTTCAGAAATACCAAAAAACTGTGCCATTTCGATTAGAAATGCTATTGAAAAACAGAGTAAAATTGCTTTTGGAACTGAGATTTTAAAGAAGGATTTCAGGAAGGTGTAAAGTAAAATTACACTTAATACATCTCCCAGAAATCCTCTAACAAAGGAATGATTACTCCATAAAGCGATACCTATTTCTGTTCCCAGAATAAGCAGAAATAAAAATAAATATCGCTTTTGAATATGCATCACAAATCGAATCAATCGTTGCCCCAGTCAATTTTGCGGGAGGCAAACATTACAATGGCAAGAATAACAAATAAGCCGATACTTCCCACCAATAGTGCATACTTTTCCAATTGAATAATCACATAAATAAACCCGTAAAGTGAGGCAAGAGACAAGCTTACCAACATGGGAAATTTAAAACCTTTCAGTATAACTCTCGAATACAAAGTGATGAGCCCGAGTACCGAAAAAGCGGCAATTAAATAAGCTTTTAGGAAGGAACTATGTTCCGAAATGGAAATAAGCAAGGTGTAAAACATCACCAATGCCAGGCCTATCATCACATATTGAAAAGGATGAATATAAATTTTACTCGCCAGCTGAATTAAAAGGAACACCAGTAAGGTGAGTCCGATAACCATAAAACCGTATTTAGCGGCCCGCTCACTTTTTTGGTATTCATCGACAGTGACAATGAGCTTGGTTCCGAAGGCAAATTCACTCAAATCGGGTAAATGATTGAAGAATTCCTGTTCGAACTGACGATTAATCTGTAATACTTTCCAGGAGGCTTTGAATCCGTTGGCAGTGATTTCGCGCGAGCCGTCTTCGGGGAGGTATTTACCGGTATGACTGGGGGATTGCCAGTTGGATTCCATTTGTACTTTGGTTTCTTTTCCGATAGGGATAAATTGTAAACTCTGGCTACCATTTATTTTCATGCTAAAAGAGAAGGGGAGTGGGCCGTTCTTTTCTTCGGAAAGATCTTTTATAGCTTCACTTTGAACCGTGTTTAAATATTCTTGTGAGTATTTTGGAGTCATGGAAAGTGCCTGATTAGCCATATTGACTTCCAACGTATTTCGGATGCCTTTGAGATTTGTGGTTTTAATTAGAACCGAAATTTTATCCCAAAGAATGTCGGTGGAGTCTATATCCTTTTCAGCAAAATCAATTTTCGGAAAATTTCCTTCGACGGCGAGATCGGCAGTAAATACCACCGATTCATAAATGGATCGTTTCAGTGGTTCCTCTTTGCTTTTTACTAGAGACACAATGTCCAGGTTTTCCGGAAATACATAGGCATAATTGAGAATCTCCTCTGTTTTAATCTCGTAGCTTTTTGTCTTTTGAATATAGACTTTTTCCTGCTTGTAAGTTTTATAGGGTACTTTCAATATGGGTCCGGAAAGAATGACTTCGTTTCCCCATTTGTCGTTGATTTCCCTAACAACCTCTTCTTGTCGGTAGGCCCTTTCGCTAATAAGACTTTTTACAAATTCCAAGGGTATAAGCAGTACAACGAGTAAGAAGCCCACAACGAGCATGCGAGCGGTGATTGAATTTCTCAACCAAGAGGTGAATTTTCCTTTTTTTGATTCCATGATGTTTTGATTTTAGTGTTCAGTGTTCAGTGTTCAGTGTTCAGTATGCAGTGGTCAGTATGCAGTGGTCAGTAATTGGTAAGAACGTAGAAATATGTTGCAGCGATGGGAAGATTGGCTAGCAGTATACAAATTCCGAAGAAAGATTCGAGACGGTCGTGTTTAATAAGGTCAACCAGGAGTATCGCGAAGAGCACGGTCGAAATAAGAACCGCGATGACGGTGAATAAAAGTCCTAAAACAAAAATTCCGAACGGTTCCGGTACAATGATTCCTAGAAAAAATAATAGGGTACCAACGATAAAAAACAGGAGGGCGATTCGTTTAACAAATGCAAATGCTATCATAACTTTATTTGAAAGTACTTTGAAAAACAAAGTAAATGTTTAAATTTTTTTATTTTTTCTGAATTATCTTTTCAAGCGCGCTAATGTGCTTCTTGAATTCACTCTTTCCTAATTTGGTTGCAGAGTATCGTGTATTAGGTTTACGGCCTATGAATAGTTTCTCTACCAAAATGTATTTTTCTCTTTCCAACGCTTTTAAATGACTCGCTAAATTTCCATCGGTTACATCCAAAAGTTCTTTAAGACGATTGAAGTCGGCATCGTCATTCACCA
>JABDKT010000255.1 GCA_013002065.1 Flavobacteriaceae bacterium | reverse complement strand
GATAATGGCTTTTTTAATAATGTGGATGATGATGAGGCCTTTGATTTTGGGGCAGACAACTATAAAGAAGTAGAGGGGCGAGCCTATGGCTTGAATATTTCTCTCGGTATAAAATTGTTTTATCGTCTTTAATTCACCTTCTGAAATTACTTTTTTACTTACATTTATAGAGCTTTCAATCCATATTATATGAAGGAAAACAATGCCTATATATTAGGAACCGACACCGAGGAATTACATCGTTTGGGTATTCAACACCAGGTTTGGGCAGAAGAGGCTCAGCACGGTTGGAATTTAGCGCAATTTAAAGCGGGTGAGACTTTATTGGACTTAGGATGTGGCCCTGGATTTTGCACTAAAGAATTGGCTTACATTGCCGGCAGCAATGGTAAAGTGATTGGTGTCGACCGGTCCGAGGCGTTTATCGAACATCTGAAGCAAGTTGCCAATTTACACCATCTCAATATTGATGCAATTTTAGCCGACTTCGATGAAATGCAACTCGAACCGAATAGCTTGGACGGAATGTATTGCAGGTGGGCCTTAGCTTGGCTTCCCAATCCAAAAGAAATCCTTCAGAAGGTGAAACATGCCCTAAAACCTGGCGGTAGAATGGTTATTCACGAATACTATGATTGGTCCACTCACCAAACTGAACCTCAGCTTCCCGGATTAAATAAGGCAATTGCTGCAGCCTTGCGTAGTTTTAAGGAATCGGATGGGCAGATTGATATTGGTAGAGAACTTCCCAGAATTTTTGAGGAACTTGGTATGAAAGTCACTCATATGAGACTCATGTCCAAGTTAGCCACTCCGAATAATGTGATCTGGCAATGGCCCAAAACTTTTTATCACTCTTACTTCCCCAGATTGGCAACAGCGGGCTTACTTTCCGAAGAGGATGTGCGTATAGCACTCCACGATATGGACTCTATTGAAAAGTTACCGCACACGACTCTGTGTTGTCCTATCATGATTGAAGTTATTGCTGAAAAGCGTTAATCCAAATTCGAATTTCAACTTTTTGAACTGAATTTTCAGTAATTTTGCAATTCTATGAAATTCGAAATTGTAAGCGATTTTACTCCTACCGGAGACCAGCCTGAAGCCATCAAGACTTTGGTTGAAAGTATGAATGATGGTGAAAAATATCAGACCCTCTTAGGAGTGACTGGTAGTGGAAAGACGTTCACGGTAGCTAATGTAGTTCAAGAGGTGCAAAAACCGACCTTGGTATTGGCACACAACAAAACTTTGGCGGCTCAATTGTATTCCGAGTTTAAACAGTTCTTTCCTAACAATGCCGTGGAATACTTTGTTTCTTACTACGATTATTATCAGCCGGAAGCTTACCTCCCAACCAGTGGAACTTATATCGAAAAAGACCTTTCCATCAATGAGGAAATTGAGAAGATGCGTCTGAGTACCACTTCATCGTTACTTTCAGGAAGGCGGGATGTGATAGTGGTAGCTTCAGTTTCGTGTTTGTATGGTATTGGAAATCCGGTGGAATTTCAGAAAAACGTAATAAAACTCGAACAAGGGCAGCTAATTTCGAGAACGAAATTATTACATCAATTGGTGCAAGGATTGTATTCTCGTACAGAACTGGATTTTCACAACGGACGTTTCAGAATAAAAGGTGATACCGTTGATGTGTATCCGGGTTACGCCGATTACGCCTTCAGAATACATTTTTTTGGTGATGAAATCGAAGAAATCGAGGCTTTTGATCCGCTGACGAACGAGATTATCGAGAAATACGATCGACTTACTATTTATCCCGCGAATATGTTCGTGACCTCACCCGATGTGCTTCAGAATGCCATAAAAGACATACAAGATGATCTGGTAAAACAGGTAGATTATTTTAAAGAAATTGGAAAACATCTGGAAGCAAAACGCCTGGATGAACGTACCAATTTTGATTTGGAAATGATACGCGAATTAGGGTATTGTAGCGGTATCGAGAACTATTCGAGATATTTGGATCAACGGTTACCCGGTACAAGACCTTTCTGTTTATTAGACTACTTCCCTGATGACTATTTGATGATAGTGGATGAAAGTCATGTGTCTATCCCTCAGGTGGGAGCTATGTATGGTGGGGACCGTAGTCGGAAAGAAAATTTGGTGGAATATGGGTTCCGATTACCGGCGGCTATGGACAATCGACCCTTAAAATTTGAAGAATTTGAGGCGCTTCAGAACCAAGTGATCTATGTAAGTGCCACACCTGCCGACTATGAACTTGAAAAAACCGGAGGAGTGTATGTCGAACAGATAATTAGACCCACCGGGCTTTTGGATCCGCCGATTGAAGTGCGTCCAAGTTTGAATCAGATTGACGATTTATTGGAGGAGATTCAGAAAAGAGTAGAAAGTGATGAAAGAGTTTTGGTAACAACTTTGACTAAAAGAATGGCAGAGGAACTCACCAAGTATATGACCAGAATCCAAATACGATGTAGATACATTCACAGTGATGTAGATACCTTGGAAAGAGTGGAAATTATGCAAGACCTGAGATTAGGATTGTTTGACGTTTTGGTTGGTGTAAATTTATTGAGAGAAGGGCTGGATTTGCCTGAAGTTTCTTTGGTGGCCATCTTGGATGCCGATAAAGAAGGTTTTTTACGTAGTGCCCGTTCCCTTACGCAGACCGTGGGTCGTGCAGCCCGACACATTAATGGTAAGGCAATTATGTACGCCGATAAGATTACCAAGAGTATGCAAGCGACCATTGACGGAACCGAATATCGTCGATCTAAACAAATTGCTTATAATGAGGAGAATGGTATTACACCCACTGCGATTATAAAGTCTTTGGAAAATGCCTTAACCAAATCGAAAACAGAGGCTTATTCTTTAGAGACTGCGGAAACATTAGCGGCCGATAATGACGGCGAATATTTGACTAAACCTCAAATTGAAAAGAAAATACGCGATACCCGAAAGGCGATGGAGAAATCGGCCAAAGAATTAGATTTCTTGATGGCGGCTAAATTGCGTGATAAGATTAAAAATTTGCAACGCCAAATGGAGCAGATAGAACAAACTTAACATTAAAAAGTGTACCATCCAGATTCCACACGACTCAACAAAGCCATTAGCGATAGTGGCTTTTGCTCAAGACGGCAAGCCGACACCTATATCGAAAAAGGATTGGTGACTATAAACGGAGAAGTCGCCGGATTGGGAGATCGAGTGATGCCAAATGACGAAATCAAGGTGGAGGGCAAGCTTATTTCTGAAAATGAAAATCTCGTTTACATCAAACTCAATAAGCCCATAGGAATCACTTGTACTACCGATCGTCGCATAGATGGGAACGTGGTAGATTTTATCAATCATAAAGAACGTATTTTTCATATTGGTAGGCTTGACAAACCCAGTGAGGGACTATTACTCATGACGAATGATGGAGATATCGTAAATAAGATTCTACGTGCGGGAAATCGTCATGAAAAGGAGTATATCGTTAAAGTAAATAGGCCAATAACCGAAAATTTCCTTCAGCGAATGCGAAGCGGAGTCCCGATTCTTGATACTATTACCAAGAAATGTGAGGTGGAACGGATAAGCAGAAATGTATTTAAGATAATTTTAGTTCAAGGTCTCAACAGACAAATAAGAAGAATGTGTGAGTATTTAGGTTACGAAGTTGTAAGCTTAAAAAGAACTCGCATCATGAATATTGAGTTGGGCAACTTGAAAGTTGGTGAATGGCGTGATTTAACTTCGGAAGAATTATCAAACTTGAAAAATAGCCTAGAAAGTTCGGATAACAGTTCTTTTGTGGATCGGCAGCAAAAAGGAACTTCAGGAAAACGAAGAAGGCGATAAAAAAAATAACCACGTGCCGATTGAGTAGCACGTGGTCTTTTTCAACTAACTAACCAAATTAAATTTCAATTATGAAATCTCAACCATTCTTTTAATATTTTTAGCCTTCTCTTTCTTCGGAAGGACAATTCTCAAAATTCCATCCTCGTATTTAGCTTCGATCCCTTCATTATCTATTGTTTCAGGAAGCGTAAACGAGCGACTGAACGAGCTGTAATCAAATTCTTTTCTAGTAAACTGTGTATCTTTTGAAGTGTCTGCAGATTCTCGCTTGGGGGCAATAGTCGAGGACACTTTTAATACTTTTTTTTCAATTTCTATGGTAAAACTTTCCTTATTCAAACCCGGCACCGCCAATTCGATGACAAAGGTCGCTAAATTTTCCGAAATATTTACTTTGGGTATGCTAAAGTTTTCATAATTAGACACATCCAAACGATTTTCAGGAAAAAAATCATCGAATATAGAAGGAAACCAGAGGTTATTTCTTTTAACTACTTTCATGACTATATATTGTTTTAGTATTCAACTTTAACATCCTATTGCAAATAGAATTCCAAAGCATAAATACAGTCATTTTGTCCTGATCTTCAGAAAATTACCCGACTTTTTGTCGGAAAAGAGTTAAGAAATTAATTATAATACGTTTGAAAAATGGATATGAGCTCCTGAGCCGGAATGAGTTTATCCTCGTAGTCGTTCATTCTAACTAAAATTTGGTCAATCGCACCCGGGCGTATTCCCATTTTCAATCCAAATTCTCTCAATACATGAATTTCTTTTTCATGAGTCTCCCTATCCACATTCATCATTAAAAGAAGTTTATGAAAATGTGTGATTCTCTCCAATTCAGAAAAGATAGGTTGTGAAGGTTTTGGGTTTTCAAATAAATGATCGACTTGTTCTTTTGAAATTTCCATACGCTCCGCCAAACGATACATAAAGTCGTATTCATGAGACGTTACTTTGTCATCTGCCTTCGCTAAAACGATCAAATCGCTAATCAATGAAAGTTTGTATTCTAAATCCATAGTGCAATACTAAAGCAATTGTATAAAACTAAAAAATACGGCATAAAAAAAACCCGAAAATTATTTTTCGGGTTCTAGTAGCTTTAATAAACCTTAGCTTTTGGAAATAATCTTAACAGGTAATAAATAACGTTGTCCTGTGGCCAATTTATTTTCAAGTTTGTAATTACTCAGCCTTTCTTTTACGAAAGATTCCATGTTGTCATCGGTAGTATCTACATCCAAGACGACTACTTCGTTGTTATCGTTTACATAAAAAGATACATAGGCTTGTCCGCTTTCCTCAATGACGAAATCCGGATACTCTAGTTGCTTTTCAATTTCCTGCTCGGCAGTTTTGGCAGTTCCTTTGTCCCCTTTTGGGTTAGTAGTAGCAGATAATGTTGTACCTACTAATAGCACTATGGCAAGTGCAATTGATTTGATTGTTTTCATACCGTTCGTTTTTGATTAATAAATAAGTGATTGATACTAAAAAGACGTCCGTAAAAATTTTTCGTTACGCAACTTTCTAGTTTTTAACCTTTTATTAACCTACATTAACTCTCGTTAACGCAACCGCATAAAAAAACCCTCCTTCGCATATAGCTCCAGAGGGTTTGAATTCTGTTTCTTTTATTTAGGCAAGAACCGCTTGTACTTTGTCGGCAGCTTCTTGAAATTCAATTGCCGATTGCACGTCCAATCCGCTATTATCAATAAGCTCCTTGGCAATATCTGCGTTCGTTCCTTGTAGTCTTACAATAATTGGAACTTCTATATTACCCATATTCTTGTAAGCATCCACAATTCCTTGAGCCACTCTATCGCATCTTACAATACCACCGAAGATATTAACGAGGATAGCTTTAACATTGGGATCTTTTAAGATAAGGTTGAAGGCAGTTTCAACACGTTCTGCATCTGCGGTTCCACCCACATCCAAAAAGTTAGCGGGTTCGCCTCCTGCTTGTTTAATGAGGTCCATAGTTGCCATAGCTAAACCGGCGCCATTTACCATACAACCAACATTACCGTCCAGATCAACATAGTTTAGTCCTACAGCCTTTGCTTCTACCTCAACAGGGTTCTCCTCACGGATATCCCGCATTTCGGCGTAGTCTTTATGTCGGTATAAGGCATTATCGTCTAAGGTTACCTTCGCATCTACTGCAATTACTCTAGCATCACTGGTTTTTAACACAGGATTGATTTCGAATAATGAAGCATCCGATTTAATATAAGCGGTATAAAGTGCATTCACAAACTTTACCATTCCTTTGAATGCAGTTCCGCTCAATCCCAAATTGAAAGCGATTCGTCTAGCCTGAAAAGGCAACAAATCAGCAGCAGGATCAATTTCTTCCGTAAATATCAAATGAGGAGTTTCTTCTGCAACAGTTTCGATATCCATTCCACCTTCGGTAGAATACATGATCATATTTTTCCCGTTAGCGCGGTTAAGAAGCACACTCATATAATATTCTTCCGGTTCACTGTCTCCTGGATAATAAACATCTTCTGCAATAAGAACCTGATGAACTTTCTTCCCTTCGGCGCTGGTTTGAGGAGTGATCAAATTCATGCCTATGATATCACCTGCAATTTCTTTTACCTCGTCCAAGCTTTTGGCCAATTTAACACCGCCTCCTTTACCTCTTCCTCCGGCGTGAACCTGTGCTTTTATCACATGCCATCCGGTTCCGGTTTCTTCGGTTAACTTTTTGGCGGCTTCAACGGCCTCCTCTGCAGTTTGTGCTACCAATCCTCTTTGGATTTCAACGCCAAAACTGTTTAATATTTGTTTTCCTTGATATTCGTGTAAGTTCATTTCAAGTCGGTTTACAGAAGCACAAAAGTAATAAATGTTGTCGAGAGAGAACCCGATGTTTGGAAAAAAGTGATGGCTCTCGAGGGATACTTCCTATGAACGAAAATTTCAAATGAATTAAAAAAAATACTTCCTAGATTATGCTGGTTTAAATACTTAGGATTAATTTTATCCGCTTATAGTTCTCGCCTGTAAAATTTTTATCTATGACTAGAGAAGACTTATTAAAATTAGCCGAAGAATATGGGAGTCCGTTGTATGTTTACGACGGAAATAAAATTGAATTTCAATACAATCGTTTAAAAGCAGCTTTTAAAAAAGTGAATCGCTTAAAAATAAATTATGCGGTAAAGGCGCTGTCGAATATTTCAGTTTTAAAATTTTTACACGACTTGGGCGCGGGTATGGACACCGTTTCA
This sequence comes from Flavobacteriaceae bacterium, assembly GCA_013002065.1. Taxonomy (GTDB): domain Bacteria; phylum Bacteroidota; class Bacteroidia; order Flavobacteriales; family Flavobacteriaceae; genus Aureisphaera. The sequence goes on along the minus strand of JABDKT010000255.1, from coordinate 5,135 downwards.
CTACAAGAAGTTCGCCTGTGTAGAGAAGCCGGGATTCCGGCCGAAGATATTATTTATACCCCCAACGGAGTTTCCATGGAAGAGCTCGAAGGCGCTGCTGCCTTGGGAGTGCAGATCAACATCGATAACTTATCCATCTTAGAACAATTTGGCACTAAACATCCCAAAATTCCTGTCTGTATTCGTATCAATCCCCATGTCATGGCTGGAGGGAACACCAACATATCGGTGGGTCATATCGACAGTAAGTTTGGAATTTCCATCCATCAATTGCCTCATATTAAGCGTATCGTGGAGAATACAGGAATGAGCGTAAATGGAATCCATATGCATACCGGTAGTGATATTTTGGACATAGAAGTGTTTTTGTATGCTTCGGAAATTTTATTTGAAACAGCCGCTCAGTTTAGCGATTTAGAATTTATTGACTTCGGAAGTGGTTTTAAAGTTCCTTACAAGGAAGGCGACATAGAGACAAATATTGAAGAAATGGGCGAAAAACTTTCGGCCCGATTCAATGAATTTTGCCATGAATACGGTCGCGAACTCACTCTCGCTTTTGAGCCGGGAAAATTTTTAGTGAGCGAAGCCGGAAAATTCCTAGCTAAAGTTAACGTAGTAAAACAAACCACCTCCACGGTTTTTGCGCAAATCGATAGTGGTTTCAATCATTTTATTCGACCTATGTTCTACGGAAGTAACCACGAGATAGAAAATATCAGTAATCCCGATGGCAAACCGCGATTCTACAGTGTTGTAGGTTACATCTGTGAAACCGATACTTTTGCCAACAACCGCCGCATTTCAGAAATAAGCGAAGGAGATATAATCTCATTTAGCAATGCAGGCGCCTATTGTTTCAGCATGGCAAGTAATTATAACAGTCGTTATCGCCCAGCCGAAATTTTAAGCTACAGCGGCAAATTCCATTTGATACGAGAAAGGGAAACATTCGATGAATTAATAGCAACCCAAAAATTGATTAATATTCATTAGACAGCTGTAAACCACTACAAAGCAACATTTTATTTAAAATAAAGTACATTTAAGGAATCAATTGTACCGTATGAAAATTGGTTTCTGTACTTACCGATGGACCATTGCTGTTCTATTTTGCATGGTTTCAGCTTTCATGTATGCTCAGGATTTTTCGGCATATAAAAAGGAGCATTTTATTTCTGAAAAAGACACACTTCCCTATCGCGTTTTATTTCCGAAGAACTACGACGCAACTACTACCTATCCTCTAATACTATTTATGCACGGATCGGGAGAACGTGGTACCGACAATATTGCACAATTAACTCACGGAGCCGAATTATTCCTCAGAGATAGCATACAATCAAAATATCCCGCATTTGTTGTTTTTCCGCAGTGTAAAAAAGATTATGCCTGGAACAACGCTTCATATACAATAGTGGATCAAAAAAGATCGTATCATTTTCCGAAAGAACTCAAACCGAATTTACATTTGGACTTGGTCGAAGGACTTCTCAAGGAGTTGCAGTCCGATTTCAGCATCGATGATAAAAAGATATATGTAGGAGGCCTTTCGAACGGTGGGATGGGCACCTTTGAAATAGTGAGACGAAATCCGAACAAATTCGCAGCTGCCTTTCCCATTTGTGGTGGAGCTAACCCTAAAATAGCCGGGAAGTTACAGCATACACCACTTTGGCTTTTTCATGGGGATGAAGATTCGATAGTACCCTTTACCGGATCCACGGAAGTGTATAAGGCCTTGAAAAAACTTAATGCACCGGTTCGAATATGCGTTTATGAAGGAGTGGATCACGACAGTTGGAACCAAGCTTTCGAGGAACCCGATCTTTTACCATGGTTGTTTTCTCATAGTAAGAAATAAATAGAATGTCTAACTAACCCACAATACCATGAAACTATCTGTAATGTATATTGCTGCCATTCTCTTCGGACTAGCAATCGCCGTGTATTTTTACTTCTTCAATTTCGACAATATGTCGGAAACCGAATTAGTCAATTCTGTGCTTTATTGGTACGTTCCATTGATCTTCGGGATTTATGGAATCATCGCCACCAGGATAAAAAGTAGAATGGGCGATTTGGATATGAGTCCGATAAAATACTTGTTCTCAGGAAAAGACAGGCTCCTAATCGTACTTATAGTGTTTATAGGTTGCGGCGGAGTTATCGGATTGATATTATTGTTAATCCCACTGGCTTTCTTCAAAGTTCAAACCCCTTATTTTGATGCTAAAGTTGCACTTCTGGGAACAGCACTCTGTGTTTTACTACTGTGGGTTTTCTTTCAGGTGTTGTGGCCCGCTCTTTAATCTAAAAGGAAGGTAAAATGAAATTTGAATGTTCTATTATCGTTGAAAAACCGAGACAAGAAGTAGCAAACTACTTCGCAGATCCAAAATATTTGAAGGAATATCAAGATACTTTTATATCTAAGGAACTCATTTCCGGAATTGAAGGTAAGGATGGAGCAGTTTCAAAAATGTTGTATAAGCAAGGCAAAGGAAAGATGGAACTCACCGAAACCATTGTAAAAAATAACCTGCCTTATTCCTTTGAAGGACATTATCACCACAAGCATATGGATAATACCATGCACTGTGAGTTTGTCGAGTTAGAAACGAATAAAACTAAATACATCTCGTCCATCGAATACACTGAATTACGTGGGTTCATGCCAAAAGCGATGGCTTATTTATTTCCGAGACTTTTTAAAAAGCAGGTTCAGAAATGGCTGGATAATTTTAAAGAATTTGTAGAAAATCAAAAATGATATAGCAAACATGTCTAAATACATTGCATCTTTCTTCGCTCTAAGTGTCCTTATTTTAACTATTTCTTGTAGTAAGTTGGATGTAAATCCTTTAGAAAAAGCACTTATGAGCAATCATCCGGCCATCCAAAAAGTGATGCATAATTTAGTCGCGCACGAAGTTCAGATACTTTATACTCAAATTGATAAAGATTCGATGGGTAATACTGTGTTTACCGAATATTCCTTTCAACTGGATGACGAACAATATTTTTACCCTGCCAGTACCGTGAAACTTCCGGCGGCGGTACTTGCTTTGGAATGGATACAAACTTTAGATTCTATAACTACCCAAGTTCCCTACGGATTTAAAGGAGATACCTCTCTTTATGATTTAAAAACAGATCTTCGACTTATTTTTGGAATCAGTGATAATGCAGCCTACAACCGTTTGTACGAATTACTTGGTAGGGATTCGATCAACTCTAAATTGCGCAGCAAGAACATTACTCCGGTTCGTATTTCCCACCGACTATCAACCCCCAACGCTAACAGAGCGCACCGAGAACCATTTTTCTTTTGGTATAGTGGAGATACGATAGCATTTAATGGTGGCAAAGATTCTGCCATCGAACCTTTGGAATTAAAAGGTTTGCATAAAGGCACAGGATTTCTTCAGAATGATAGCCTTATTGAATCTCCTATGGATTTTTCAGAAAAAAACTATTTTCCGTTGAGGAGTCAGCAGGAATTGCTGAAACGGCTTTTCTACCCCGAAAAGTATGCACAGAACCAACAATTCAAACTGAACGAATCACGTCATGGGCTACTTTCAAGATACATATCGGATGTCCCCTATAGTTTAGGGTTTCGAGATACTACTTATTACGACGCTTACGGAAAGTTTTTAATATTTGGCGATTCAAAGGATTCTATCCCGCACCATGTTAAGATTCACAACAAAGTGGGTTATGCTTATGGCACCTTAACCGACAATGCATACGTCGTGGATGAAGCTTATGATATCAAGTTTTTTCTATCTGCTACGATTTTGGTGAATGAAAACGGAATATTTAATGACAACGAGTACGAATACGAAGAAATTGGGATTCCCTTTTTAGCACAATTGGGTAGAGAGATCTATTTATATGAACGACAACGAAAAAAATAAAAGATGAAATCATTATCTCCGGTTACAAAATGGCTCGCTTTGTCGATTGTTTTCATTCAAGCCTTTCATTCTATCGAAGAATACCTTGGCGAACTATGGGAGAATCTTCCTCCTGCCCGGTTTCTGTGTAGCTTGATTTCTGATGATCTGGAAAAAGGATTTCTGATCATTAATATCGGACTTTTTATCTTCGGAATCTTAGGTTGGCTTTTGGTGGTGAGAACCAGTCATTTCTTGGCCAAACCGTTTATTTCCTTCTGGATTTTTATAGAAATAGCCAATGGATTTATGCATCCCATTTGGGTCATTATTCAGGATAGTTATCGGCCGGGAGTGATTACCGCACCTTTTTTGTTGCTGAATGCTATTTTTCTTCTGAAATTTTATAGAAAAGACATATCGTCCTAGATACTATAATTGAGAAATCTCTTTTTTGGCCGCTTCAAACTCACGCATCAAATCTTCCACAATTTGAGCAGCCGGTTTAATGTCATGAATTAATCCGGAAATCTGACCAATCTCCAATTCGCCTTCCACCAAGTCACCTTCAAACATACCTTTTTTGGCGCGTGCTCGTCCCAATAAGTTTTTAAGTTCTTCTACGGAAGGTCCTTTTTTATAAAGTTCCTTAACATCTTGATAAAACTTGTTCTTGATTAGGCGGACGGGAGCTAATTCTTTCAAGGTGAGTTCGGTATCCCCTTCTTTAGCATCTACCACAACTTCCTTAAAAGCCTGATGTGCACTAGACTCTTCCGAAGCAACAAATCGGCTTCCCACCTGAACTCCATCTGCACCTAAGATCATAGCCGCCAGCATTCCTCTTCCGGTAGCGATACCTCCCGCAGCGATTAACGGAACTTCAATTTGTTCCTTTACGATTGGAATCAAGGTAAAAGTAGTAGTTTCTTCTCTCCCGTTGTGACCTCCGGCTTCAAATCCTTCAGCGACCACAGCATCTACACCTGCTTCCTGAGCTTTTAGCGCAAATTTCACGCTGCTTACCACATGGACAACAGTAATTCCCTGCGCTTTGAGATGTTGGGTATATGTCTTCGGGTTTCCTGCAGAAGTGAATACAATCTTAACCCCCTCTTCAATGATAATTTCAATGATTTCCTCCAAATTGGGATAGAGCATAGGTACATTGACACCGAATGGAAACGAGGTTGCATTTTTACATTTTTGAATGTGCTCACGAAGTACGTCGGG
>JABDKT010000240.1 GCA_013002065.1 Flavobacteriaceae bacterium | reverse complement strand
TGATTACATTATCTGCTCCCGCTAATTTCAGCTTGTGGTTGCTGGTTTCTTCGGTAGCCCGACTAATTATTTTTAAATTTTTATTGATTTGTCGGGCCGAAAGTACCACAAAAAGGTTGTCGGCATCGCTAGGCAGTGCACATATAAGAGTGGAGGCATTTTTAATACCCGCCTTTTCGAGTATTTGATCTTCATTAGCATTGCCGTGAACAAAGAGAATTTTTTCTTCCTTGTGATGATCAATGACTTCTTCATCCATTTCTACAACCACGAAAGGTTTATTGTAGGCCTTTAATTTCTGTACTGCCTGATTTCCATTTCTTCCATAACCACAAACAATAATGTGGTCTTCCAAAGATTCGATTTGTTTTTGCACTTTCTTCTGTCTTAGGTTACCAATATTATTCTGACTTAAAACGTATTCTGAAATTACCTTTATAGCATAACCTACTATAAATATACTACTTATGATAAGTAAGGAGGTAAATATCTTCTCACCAGGACTTAAAGGTTGAACTTCTTTAAACCCAACCGTTGTAATCGTGATAATCGTCATATACATGGAGTCTATCCACGAATATTGCGAGAAGAATCTAAATCCGATGACCCCGGCACAAAACACCAGAAATAGCAATACCAGAGCACCAAATATTTTCGATTGGATTAACTTCATCATAAATCGAATACGGAGGTTCGTTTAGCATATACCAGGTCTTTCAGTTTCAACCAAAATGCTAAGGTTAAATAAATAGCAAATCCAACACCCATAGTCGCGAAAGAGACATAAATAAAAAATAAACGGACACTCTTTGCCCTCATCCCCAAGCGATCTGCCAAGCGAGAACACACATAAAATCCTCTCTTTTCGAAATAATGTCTAATGTCGTAAACAAGCTGTAGCATCCTCGCAATTTACCAAATTTAGAAATCTAAGAATTGATTTATATCAGATTTTGTAAAATGAGAATAAAAAAACTGTAAAAACTATTTGCCTTATCATCTCAGCCCTGCTATTCTCAACTGCAGGCATTTCAGAAACCATGAGTTTTCCATTTTTAAAAATAAAATTATGAATGTAACCAGCGGGATATATTTTCTTCAAATGAATACTGTCGACGGATTTCAAATGTCTTTGAAATTGGTTAAGATTTAATTCGCTCTGCCAATTATCTTATTCCCAATAGCACAGTTAATGCAATTATTTAGTTTACAATAATTTGAATGTAACTGCAATAATCCTTGACTCACAAGAGTGGAATTTTCAAACGGAAAAAGCTTTGAATACTTACTTATAATGGTATTTCTCTCGGCTTTTATGGTTTGAGCGAGTGCTATAATTTCTTCGGAAATATCCTTCCCTTGAAACCTTGCATAGCAAAACTTTAAGGGCAAGACCGTGTTTACAATAAGATTGTCAATAAAGTTAGTAGTAAGCTTTTTCTCGAATTCTTTGGACTTCTTTCCGAAATTGTAATGCGTATCCCAGTAGGAATTCGCTTTTGCTTCAAATAGGATATAAAACTCTGAAAGTTTCCACTTGTCAATTATCTCAGCAAAAAAATGCGGTCTCGAACTCCAAAGTTGACACAGCTGCGAAATTCGGATGGTTGGAAAATTCACCGGGCGTAACCTGAAAAATTTTGGACGTATCCCCGCCTTATTTAAATACGGATACTTGACTTTTATATAGGCATATGTAACCTGTAGCTTTACATAATAAGGATCGTCAATATCTTTTTCCAGCAATCCCGTCTGTCCCATCAGTAGTGACTCCAGATCGGTAGCGTTGTTTCTCAACTTTTGAATTAGGTTATAGGGAATAGATTCGGCAAGACTTAAAAATGCTTCTCCGTTTAGTTTCATTCCAAAATTTTTACAGAGTTGTTCGAAGAGTACCGCCTCCCAGTTAAACTTGGATTTTTCCAATCGTTTCATCAAACTTTCCGCTTTAGCTTCAAGTCTTTCGATGTATAATCGTTCCAACCAGTTTTGAATTAAAAAGGGTTCCATATTCGGCAAGTCGTCTTCGCAATTGATCCATTTCTGTAAAGTAGAAAAGAGTTTTTGATAATTTTGAAGACTTCCAGGATCCACCCGTTGATTTAACTCCAATACCGGTATTTCGGAGCCATCCTTACGTTTAATTTCCAAATCATGCTCCCACACCACATGTAGAATTACATTATCGTAAGCCAAATCTTCCTCATGACCATGTGCAATCCAATCTGAAGATTTTAAATGAATCTCTATCTGCCCTACCCACTTCCTGTGGTCAATGAGTAATTCACCCAAAAGGAAATCGGGACCGGCGTTCTGGTTGGGTTGCCCTGTTTTAAGTATTTTAAGGTGTTCCCCTTGGTTAGTTTTTAAATTTACTGCTGAAAATTTCTGAAATTTCCACACATAGTGAAGAAAATCTTCTTTCATAAAACCGAAATGATTGCAGGAGAGGAAATGGAATACTTAAATATAAAAAATCCCTTCCGAATGGGAAAGGATTTAAAGTCAATATTTTATGTTATTTAATCGATGTAGCCCATTTTTCGCATCCAATCGTCGTTGAACATTTTGCCCACATATCGGCTACCATGATCGTGAAAAAGCACTACAACCACATCATCTTTCGTAAAATGTTCTTTTAACTGAAGCACTCCTTTCATAGCAGCGCCGGCCGAATTACCCAAAAACATTCCTTCTTCTTTGGAGAGCCTTTGTGTGTAAACCGCAGCGTCTTTATCGGTTACTTTTGTAAATCCGTCGATAATATCAAAGTTCACATTCTTCGGAAGTATATCTTCTCCAATTCCTTCGGTAACATACGGATAGATTTCCTTCTCATCAAAAATTCCGGTTTCGTGGTATTTTTTGAAAACACTTCCGTAGGTATCGATGCCCCAAACTTTAACGTTCGGATTTTGCTCTTTTAAATATTTTCCAACGCCACTTATGGTTCCGCCGGTACCAACACCTACCACAAAATGAGTCACTTTCCCATCGGTTTGCCTCCAAATTTCGGGACCGGTACTTTCGTAATGTGCTTTGGCATTACTAGGATTGTCATACTGATTTACATACCAGCTATTAGGAGTTTCTTTGGCCATGCGTGCCGCAGTCGAATAATACGATCGTGGATCGTCCGGTTCTACATCGGTTGGACAAACTACTACTTCGCTTCCCACCGCTTTTAGAAT
>JABDKT010000237.1 GCA_013002065.1 Flavobacteriaceae bacterium | reverse complement strand
CGGAAGTGTGCGTAATGAGTTCCTGAAAAATTTCGAATAATTTTTCGAAGGGAGATTGCTCTTCTGCATTGTGCTTAGTAAACACAAAACCAGTACGCTTCATATTCTTTTTCATTGGTTAAAGATATGTCAAATCACAATAATAATATTCGGTATTAACAGCCTTTTAAGAATGGAACCAAGCGATTTTATTACCTTTAAATTCAAAACTAAATTTCAATCAAAGTTCCGATGAAAAAATTTTTCTTCCTGATGCTATTCTGCATCCCTTCTCTTATTGTATCACAACAATTATCCATGGACATTTTGAAGGACATGAAGCCCAGAAATATTGGACCGGGCGGAATGTCCGGCCGTGTTACAGCTATTGATGTTGTTCTCAACAACCCAGATATAATGTACGTGGGTACTGCCTCTGGAGGTCTTTGGAAATCTACCAGCGGTGGAATAAAATGGCACCCTATTTTCGATGACCAACCTACGGCATCAATTGGAGCGGTGGCTATTCAGCAAAGTAATCCTTCAGTGATATGGGTGGGAACCGGAGAAGGGAATCCTAGAAACAGTTTGAATGGCGGATTTGGAGTGTATAAATCTTTGGACGGAGGAAAATCCTGGCAGTCCATGGGATTGGAAAAAACACGACATATTCACAGAATTATAGTACATCCCACCAACCCAGATGTGGTTTATGTAGGAGCGATTGGATCTCCTTGGGGGATACATCCAGAGCGTGGAGTATTTAAAACCACCGATGGCGGGAAAACCTGGAATAAAATCTTATTCGCAAACAATAAGACCGGGGTTGCCGATATGGTCATGGATCCTACCAATCCGAACAAGTTAATGGTCGCTCTATGGGAACACAAAAGAGATCCATGGTTTTTTAAGTCGGGAGGAGAAGGCAGTGGACTTTATATAACTCATGATGGAGGTGCGAACTGGGAAAAAAGAACCGATGCCGACGGATTGCCGAAAGGCGATTTAGGACGTATGGGTATCGCCATTGCAAGAAATAAACCGAACATTGTTTACGCCTTAATTGAAGCCAAAAAGAACGCATTGTACAAGTCGGAGGATGGCGGATTCAAATGGAAAAAAGTAAATGACAAGGATGACATCGGTAACAGACCTTTTTATTATTCTGAAATATACGTGGACCCACAAAACGAGAATAGAGTTTATTCGGTCTTCACCTATGTGAACGTATCTGAAGATGGCGGAAAAAACTTCAAACAACTCATGCCTGCCTATGGTGTTGATAATGGCGTTCATCCCGATCACCATGCTTGGTGGATACATCCTACCAATGGAGATTTTATGATCGATGGAAATGACGGAGGAATGAACATTACCAAAGATGGAGGTAAAACTTGGAGATTTATCGGGAATTTACCCGTTGCACAGTTTTATCACATTGCGGTGGATAACGAATTTCCCTATAATGTTTACGGTGGTATGCAAGACAACGGAAGTTGGAGAGGACCCGCCTATGTTTGGAAATCGCAGGGTATTCGAAATAGTTATTGGCAAGAAATTAGTTTTGGTGACGGATTTGATGTGGTCCCCGATCCGGATGATAGCAGATATGGTTGGAGTATGAGTCAGCAGGGATTTGTAAGTCGCTACGACTGGAAAACCGGAAATAATTATACAGTTCGTCCAACGCATCCCGATCCGAATGTGCAATTGAGATTCAATTGGAACTCTGCGATCAACATCGATCCTTTCGATAGCAGTACCATTTACTTCGGAAGTCAATTTGTACACAAGAGCACCGACAAGGGACTTACTTGGGAAATTATTTCCGGAGATCTCACCACCAACGATCCGGAAAAACAGAAGCAAAGCGAAAGTGGTGGACTAACCATGGATGCTACGGGTGCCGAAAACTTTACTACCATTTTGGTAATAGAGCCTTCTGAATTAGAACAGAATATGCTTTGGGTAGGTACCGACGACGGCAGAGTGCATTACACCCAGAACGGAGGCGCCACATGGACCGAAGTAACAAAAAACATAAAGGACTTACCTGAAGGAAGTTGGATCGTACAAATTAAAGCGTCCAATAAAGCTAAAGGAGAGGCATTGCTTGTTGCGAACGATTATAGAAGATTTAATTATACGCCTTATGCCTACCGCACTCGAGACTATGGGAAAACCTGGGAACGTATTGTGGACGAGAAGGATGTAATAAGCTACACGCTGAGTATCGTTGAAGATCCGGTGGAACGCAATCTACTTTTTTTGGGGACCGATGATGGTTTATATGTGTCTGTGGATGCCGGAAGAAATTGGCAAAAATGGACACGCGACTTTCCAACGACTTCAGTAAAAGATTTAGTGATTCAGTCCAGAGAGCACGATTTGGTGATTGGTACTTTTGGACGTGCAGCATGGGTCTTGGATGATATTCGTCCGCTGCGAGCCATTGCTAAAAACAATTCGATATTACAAAGCGATCTCACCTTATTCGATCCTCCGGTGGCTTACCAAGCATCTTACCAACAACCTACCGGCAGCCGTTTTGGAGGCGATGCACTATACAACGGTGAGAATCGGCGTTATGGAGGTATCTTTAGTTATTATTTCAAAACGGACGAGTTAGAAGAAAAGGAATCCGATAGCGAAGAAGAAGATGAAGAAGCAGAAAAGGAAGAGGTAGCTATTTCCGAAGCGGATAAAAACAAACCCCATAAAGATTCCCTCTATTTAAAAATTTACGACGGAAATCGGCTCATCCGAACACTGAAGCGCAAAATCCCGGACAGTACAGGAATTTACAGATGGCGATGGTTTATGGATGAAGCAGGTGTTGACAGACCATCGAGAACCATTAGAGAACGCAAAAATGAACCCGGGGGAGTTTCTGTAAAGCCGGGAACTTATCGGGCCGAAATAATTCATCTCGACAATAGTTCCAGCACGAATATCAAAGTTGAAAGTGATCCTAGGTTGGACATTTCGAGTCGAGCTATCAATGAATCTTACGCAGCTGCTAAAGAGTTAGAGAAAATGACCGCCACAGCAGCCAAGGCCGTCAAGCAGTTGGTCAATAGCAAAAATACAGCTACCGATTTCAAAAAGAAGATGAAGAAGTTGGACGATTCAAAATACAAGGATGAAATCAAAGCTACAGGCACTGTTGTAAAGCAAATTGACTCGATCATTGCTTTATATTTGGGTAAGGAAGACAAACGACAGGGTATCACTCGAAATCCAGAACCCAACGTTCGCACTCGTTTAAGAACTGCCGGATGGTATAGCGGTAGTAGGCCAAACGGTCTCACTGCTACAGAGAGGAGACTTATGAAGCAAGCGAAGGACGAGGCACAAAAAGCCTTGCAAGCTACTAATGCATTTTTTAATAAGGAATGGCCGGAGTATCGCGCTAAGATTGAGAAGGTCGATCTGTCGCCATTCAAAGAAACCGAAGTATTCAATATTGATTAACCCTTTTTATATGATTAAAAAAATTCTATCTATTGCAGTTTTGTTATTAGCTTTTTCACAAATCTCGGCTCAAGATACCGGGGAAGATGAATTTGGACTTTGGGCCATGTATTTTGGTACCAATCAAATTAGTGATGATTTTAGTATTCATACCGAAGTTCAGCATCGTTCCTATGAGTTTGGTAGTAATTTCAATCAGTTACTACTTCGAACCGGATTGAATTATCATTTTTCTGAAAATGCTACCGCCACGATTGGTTATGGATATATAAGTACCGATCCTACCTTTCCAGAACCGGAGGGAGAGGAAAATAATTCAGAACATCGAATATTTCAGCAGTTCGTTTTAAAGAATAAAGTAGGTGCTTTTAAGTTTAGTCACAGATATCGAATTGAGCAACGGTTTTTGGATAATTTCCTTACAGGGAAGGATACTCAGCATCGGGCACGTTATCTTTTAAGGGTAACCTATCCTGTAAACGAGCAATGGTTCCTCACGGCTTATGACGAATTATTTATCAACCTTCAAGAACCCATATTTGGTCAAAATAGATTGTACGGAGCTGTGGGATACAACTTCAATAAGAATGTGAGCACCCAAGTTGGTTATTTAAAGAATCATTTTACGGGTGCTAATTTTGATCGTTTTCAGATAGGAATTTGGTGGAAAACCGACTTACGTAAGAAGGACAAAGAAAATGACTAACGAATGAATCTTCAAAAAGTAACCTTTAGTAATAAAGAAGGGCAAGAGCTTTCCGGCCGATTGGAATTACCGGCCGACCAGCATCCTCATAATTTTGCCATTTTCGCACATTGCTTTACCTGTACCAAGAATTTATCGGCTGTCAAAAACATTAGCCGAAGTTTGACTACTGCCGGTTTCGGAGTATTGCGATTCGATTTTACAGGTTTGGGTGAAAGTGAAGGTGATTTTTCGGACACAAATTTTAGCGGAAATGTGGAAGATCTAATTGCTGCTTCCGATTATTTAAGAGACAATTACATTACTCCTACACTTTTAGTGGGGCATTCCTTGGGTGGAGCTGCTGTTATCTTCGCGGCTTCCCAACTAGATTCGGTTAAAGCGGTGGCAACCATTGGAGCGCCTAGCAATCCGCAACACGTGCAACACTTATTGCAAAACGATATTTCAGAAATAGAGAAATCGGGATTGGCAAAAGTAAATTTAAGCGGAAGGGAGTTTACCATCAAAAAACAATTTTTGGACGATCTGGAAGAGCATTCACTACCCGAGGTGGCCAAAAATTTACGGAAGGCTTTGTTGGTTATGCACTCGCCTCAAGATTCCACCGTTGAAATAAAGAATGCCGAAGAAATCTATATCGCCGCTCATCATCCAAAGAGTTTCATATCACTTGATGGTGCCGATCATTTGTTGATGCGCAAGCAAGATTCTTTGTATTCGGGAAGCGTAATTGCTGGTTGGGCATCGCGGTATGTAAATATTCCTGAAAATAAGAGAATAAACACTAAACACAATGTGGTAGCCAGTTTGGACAAGGAACAAGGGTTTACTACTCGGATGAAAGTAGGTGATCATTATATGCTGGGCGATGAACCGGAAGAAGTTGGTGGAAATAATTTTGGTCCTACTCCTTACGAATTAGTTTCGGCAGGATTGGCGGCATGTACGGCCATGACGGTGCAGATGTATGTAAAGCGTAAAGGTTGGAATTTAGAGAATATTGAGGTACATGTGAGTTATTCCAAGCAACATGCATTGGATTGTGAACAATGTGAAACCGATGCTGCTAAAATTGACACCTTTGAAAGAGAAATAAAGCTTGAAGGAGATTTAGATGAAAAACAGATTCAACGAATTTTACAAATAGCCGATAAATGCCCTGTACACAAAACACTGCACAGTGAAACCCAGATTGTTACTCAATTGATATCCTAATGCTCGTTTCTGAAAAATTTGAAGTAAGTTTAATTGGAACTCATGGACTGGAGGTTCCTATGGCACAAGCAGAACCATTTATGAAAGCAGGGCATTCTCGAGTTGCTATCAAAGCCTTTTTTGAGGATCGATCTATCGATTTTCACGGAAAATTGCACAAGAACCAAGGTAGGATCATGATTAGCTTCGGAAAAAGATATCAAAAGGAATTAGGTGTCGATGCCTCCGACTTTTTCCATCTCCAATTATTTGAAAACAAGACAAAGTATGGCGTGGAAATGCCGGAAGAATTTGAAGCAGTATTAGAAAGCGATCCCGAGGCCATGGAAGGATTCGAAAAACTAACCGATGGAAAGAAACGATCTTTAATTTATTACGTCCTAAGATTTAAAAGCTCCCAAACTCGAATCGATAAGGCTTTAATTATTTCAGAAAACATCAAGATGGGAATAACAGATCAGAAAGAGTTGACAAAGGACCGACGATAGAATTTGTGAGTTTTCAGCAAACCAATTACCTTTAGTAAATAAACCATCTTTTAAATCATACTATTATGAAGACATTAAAATTATGCCTATTGGCAACTATGATAATTACGCTGGCCGCCTGTAAAAATGACGCCAAGAAACAAACAATTGAAGAAGAAGTTGAAAAGGTGGTTGAAGAAGTAACCGAGGAAGTGAAAGTAATTTCTATGGCTTTGGAATCTAAAAGTGGATCCAGTGCAACCGGTAAAATAATGTTTACTGAAAAAGATGGTGAAGTAACGATGGAGGCTCGTATATCCGGTTTATCTCCGGGGACTCACGCAATTCATATTCATGAACAAGCCGATTGTTCTGCTGAAGATGCGAGCTCATCTGGTGGCCATTGGAACCCCACATTTGCCAATCACGGTGCTTGGGGTGCCGAAGCCGGATATCACAGGGGGGATATAGGTAACTTTGAAGCAGATGACAGCGGAAGTGGAGGTATTACATTTAGTACAAACGAATGGTGCTTGGGATGTGATGATGATAAGAAAAACATTATTGGAAAAGCAATCATCGTACATCAAGGTGCCGATGACTTTACTTCTCAACCCAGCGGTGCAGCCGGTGCTAGAGTAAGTTGCGGCGGAATCATTGAATAATAAAACCATGGGGATAAAAGGAAGTAAAAGCACCGAAGGGGCAGCACTTGCTGCAGAAGCCTTAACCGAAAGGTTGGCACCCATAGAAGGTATTACTTCCAAAAAGATGTTTGGCGGTCATGGAATTTTTCATGAGGGAAAAATGTTTGGAATAATCGATTCGCAAGGGAATACTTTTCTCAAAGTGGACGATTCAATAAAAGTAGATTTCGAATCCAAAGGTGGTGAACAGCATAGTAAAATGCCTTATTATTCGATACCTACCGCTGTAATGGAGGATCATTCCAAATTATTGGAATGGGCTCAAAAATCAATCGACATATCTAAATAACTGTCCTAATAATTCTTAGAGGTTAGTTTACTTTTACAGTAAAGAAGAAAAACCTTCCTGGGGCACAGGAAGGTTTTGAGTATTTGTATGCAAATGTTTCTTTTTAGGGACACTCAAGTGTTTACTTTATGTTTCATTTACCAGTACTTGATTACTACGCTTAAACAAAAACAAAAAGCTTGCCAAACTTTCGGAAAATAAAAAAAGCCCTGTGTTTACAGGGCTTTTAATCATTTAATCTACATTTATTGTTTTACAATCTGCTTAATTGCAGTTGATGTTTCAGAATTAATACGAACAAAATACATACCTGTTGCTAACTGCTCGATAGAGAAATTAATATTGGTATTGGCATTTTCCAAGTTGATTGTTTGAATAGTTCTTCCATTAACGTCGGTAATGGTTAACTGTGTTAGAGTTTCAGAACTATTGTTTACAAGTGTCATTGCTCCCCTCGTCGGATTTGGATACAACACTAATTGATTACTCAAGATAGCATCGTTGATTCCAAGTAATTCATCAACTGTAACCGTAAAGGTACAGTCAACAGAGTTACCTGCATCATCCGTTACCGTAAGTGTAATCACCGTATCTCCTGCTCCAACATCTGTTCCGGCAGTCGGACTCTGTGTTACAGCTGGTGAAGCCGTACAGTTATCGGCTACCGTTGCCAATGCTGTATAATCTGGAAGCGTATACATTTCACCTTGATTCACAGTAACTGTTTCATCTGCTGGACAAGCTATCGTTGGATCCACATCATCTACTACAGTAACAATTTGAGTACAAGTTGCCGTGTTTCCGGCAGCATCTGTTGCTGTCCATGTAACCGTGGTGTCTCCTAATGGGAAGGTCGCTGGCGCATCACTTGAGAAAGTTTCTCCAGGACAATTGTCGGTTACGGTAGGAGTTCCTAAACTTACACCAGAAGCTTCACAAGCACCTGAGTCGGTTCCAACTGTTACATCGGCCGGACAGGTGATGGTAGGCGCTGAGGCGTCGGCAGTAACTACTGCTTCACCTCTATCTCCTAAACAACCGCTAAATCCTAAATTGATATCTGCATTAGCTACTCCATAATCGGAAGCCAGACAAACGTCTGCCCAGTTCGAGGCATCGTCTGTATCATCGTTACGACGATATGAGTCTGCACAACCTTGAGTGAAGGCAGCTCCTACGCCAGACCAATCAAGATCTGCTGCTGTGATGTTAAATCCGTTGATGGTAACATTAAATCCGGCAATATCACCGGCACTTACGTTCCAGAACACAGAATCAACCACATTACCAACATCATCGATAATAACTATCCATCCGGAACTATTATCATTCCAGAAGATATTACTTCCCCAGTATTGAGCCGATCCACTTGAATCGTCCCAAAAGAGAACGGAATCTGCGCCCATGGCCCCTAAAATTTGGACATCGGGGTTTACGGTATTAATATCGCTATATGGTGTTTCACTTACTGCGACAGCATATCCTGTATAGTCTTCTGCCAATCCAACATTTTGAATTTCCAGTCGGTCTGGCGTTTGAAGTGTAATCTCAGAAATTTTCAACTGAGATAATGGTCCAGGAGGTTGTTCCTGTGCCCATACACTCGTAGAGCCAGTAGGAGTAAATGTATAACTTGTTCCTTGGTGAAGGAAAGTTCCCCCTGTAGGAGCATCATACCATCCAATTGTGTTTAATGGATCGCTAGGCGTCGCTGAAACCGTTACCGGATCTCCTACACAGAAATCACTTACACCCGTTGTAGCTGGCGCCGCAGGGATTGATAGTACTTCGATATCATCTGACGCAGAAGAAGCGGTAGAACAAGGGCCAGACGGCACATCGTAAGTGATAGTGTGGACACCTACTCCGGCAGCCACAGGATCAAACGAATAAGTAGATCCATTTCCATCATCTGTTACACC
The DNA here is from genome assembly GCA_013002065.1 of Flavobacteriaceae bacterium. Classification (GTDB taxonomy): domain Bacteria; phylum Bacteroidota; class Bacteroidia; order Flavobacteriales; family Flavobacteriaceae; genus Aureisphaera. The sequence goes on along the minus strand of JABDKT010000237.1, from coordinate 6,658 downwards.
GGGACCACTATAAACACCTCCTGAAGGAGTTCCTCCTCCAAGACCTGTAATTACAGCTGTATTAGCACATACATCGTCTGGTGCGGTAAACATCGCAACTCCTGAAGGCGTATCGAAGGCCTCGGTTCCGTCGGAACGAGAACCTGAAGAACCTTGATCTGCACTAATTCCTAAACCACGACGGGCAAATGCATCCCAGAGGGCACATTCGTTAGCTCCACCGTATAAGGCGACATCTGCCGCGAAAATAGCATCTCTACCATCCACGAATCCAGGGCTACAAGGCTGAAGTTTCATTGCTTCGGTTACTAGGGCAAATGCTTGGACGTTTCCGGCATCCAAGTTCACATTTCCTGTGAAATTGTAAATGTCCGGGTCAAATCCGTGGTCTCCAATCAACTCCCAAGTTACTTCCCAAAGGATACTTGACCAAACCGATCCAACGCCGTGTGGTACCGCTGCAGTTTTAATATCATCATAGGTTTGCGGATTTACTGCAAAGTCTGTACTGTATGGGAAAGGTCTAATTCCTGGCCCACCTGCCCCTTGACCAAATAAGTAGGTTCCAACCCCTCTAGGGTCTGTTCCCAAATCACCCGGTTCAATGGTCATTATAACACCATAGAAATCACTCCATCCTTCTCCCATTTGTTCTTGGTTACCAAGACAACCTGTATTACTTGGTCCTCCTGTTAAGCGGTTTGAGATTCCATGAGCATATTCGTGAATAATTACAAGATTATCGAAGTCTCCATCTTTATCTCCACAGGTATACATTTGCATTCTCGGTAAACTACCATCGGGAGGTGTAAAGAAGTTTGCATTACAAGTTCCCGAACCATCTTGTGCTTCAGAACGTACCCAATCTCCACCTAAACCACCATTTCCGTAGTTATTGGATTGGAAATTACCCGCAACTTCATCGAAACCATATAAGTAAAGTACATCATGGATAATATTAGTCCAATAGAATAAGTTAGTTATAGCTGCATCCTCATAAGGTGTTCCGGCAGAATAGGTCATCGAAAATGGGAATCCTACGAAATCTTGTGTAGGTCCACCATTGGCTCTGTAGCCTGGATTATCACCATCATCATAGGCATCGGCATTGTTACCTGTTGTTAAATCGGAGTCTGCTCCGGGTACGCCATCGGTATCGTGCCATCCAAAAGGAGAAGCAATTAGGTTGGCCGGGTTTGTAACTGTAGTTCGTGTACCTTGAGGTACCGTATAATATGGACTTTCCACAGGAATTGGAAAAACCTCGTAGGTATTTGCAGCACTGGAATTATAGTTTGCGATACTGTTTTTGATCTTATTCGCCTCTTCCACTAATTCATCATAATTGGGAATGTCGAATAAGTTTTCATGAAAATTCAAAACGTTGTGATCGTTGTGATCGTGCTCGAAATTACAGGTAGACATCCAGCTCACCTGATCAATGATAGCTCCGTTGGTAGCATTCACTCGAACACTCCACCATTCTTCTTGGGAGATCGCTTCGATTGAAATATCCCATGCCAAAGCAATTTCTCCATTAGCCGTTTCTTGATATACAAGTTGGGCTGGGATATCACTTAGTGAAATACCTCCTCTGGTTAGCGTGATCTCAGTCGCGTTGTTTCTTGAAGAAATGACAGAAATATCCCCGGTAATGTTATAGTTGAAATGATTCGCTGCTGCTTGAACCGCTTGAATGGCAGTAAAAGTAGGAGAAGCTCCTGAAGTAGCTCTTCCATTCACATTATCAACAAATCTGTTGTTGGATTTAAGGACAGTTCCATTCGGCATTAAATGTACACTGGACTCAGTTCCATAAATTTCTATACCATTAAGCAACTGACGGTAATATACGTGATGTACATTACTAGTTCTACTAATGTGTTGGTTCGTGATGGCCCAATTAACATCTTGAGCGGTTAGTTCGTTATTTTCCAGCATCTGATTTATTTGCTGGTCAATGGCTTGCTGAATGTTTTGCGATATACCGGTGAACGAGACACAAGTAAAAAGTGCTAAAAACATTAGCAACGTAACTTTTTTCATAGGTGAAAGTTTAGATTAATAATGATTAAGGGGAATTTTGATTCAAACAAATCTATTAAATAACATTGCTTTTAACAAATAATTCAGAAAAACTACTCCTGAATTAACATTTTTCTTCAATTCATGGTGATTAACAACACTTAGCCGAAAATATCGTGAATTGCACTGAGATTACTTTCAGATTCACAATTACTCCCGCAAATGAAAATTTTTTCAGAAAATATTCGTCCTTTTACTTACCTTAGAAAATTGAAATTTTTCTCGCGAAAAGAATGAACCAACCCGATGAGTTAATTATAAAAATGCAACAAGGCAGCGAAAGTGCCTTTGCAAGCATTTACCAATTGTATTCCAAGGCAATACACGGGGTGATCATACCTGTTGTTCGAGACCAAGAAATCGCGGAGGAGATTCTTCAAGATGTGTTCGTTAAAGTATGGAACAATGCCAATTCTTATAACATCAACAAAGGAAGGTTTTATACTTGGTTATTAAACATTGCTAGAAACGCAGCTATAGACAAAACAAGGTCCAAGGCTTTTAAGAATTCACAAAAAAACTTAACTACCGATAATTTCGTACATATATTAGAAGGACCAGATAATCTTAGTGGTAAATTAGATGCAATCGGATTACAGCGGTTTATTGACAACTTAAAACCCATATGTATTCAATTAATAGACCTTTTATACTTTAAAGGTTTTACTCAAGCAGAAACAGCCAAAGAATTAGACAGTCCTTTGGGTACCATTAAAACTCGAGCCCGTAATTGTATAAACGAATTGCGTAAAATTGTTGTGCGCACCTAAATTATGAATGAAGAAGAAATCATAGCTTCCGGATTGCTGGAATTGTATGTCACCGGCTCCCTTTCAGAAGAAGATAAACTGAAAGTGGATGCGGCTATTCAGGAATTTCCAAATCTGAAGGAAGAAATCGAGCAGATTGAGGCAGCTTTGATGCAATTATCGGAAAGCACATCTACGGGTGTGTCTAATTCGGTGTGGCAAAGAATCGTTAATCGAATTTCAGGAGTTAGACCACTGAACGCACAACGACCCAGACGAAATTGGAATGCCATAACCGGTTGGGCAGCCGCAATACTTTGTTTCGGAGGATTATTTTGGATGATGAAGCAAAACAGTGATCTAAAAGATCGACTTCGCACAACAAATACTAAAAATGTGGTTCTCGAGGAAAAATTGGAAAACAGTGATTCGCGCTTAACTCAATCTAAAGAATTGCTGGAAGTGTATCGTTCAGATGATTTCAAACCAGTTTATTTGCCCGGAAACCAGGATGTGGCTCCTTCAGCCTTCGCAACTGTGTATTATAGCGACGAAGAGAAAATTGCATATGTAGATGCCTACGGTCTTCCCGAACCTCCTCAAGGTAAAGTTTACCAAGTATGGTCGCTTACCATGAACCCGTTGACTCCTACCAGTATTGGACTACTTGACACTTTTGACGACAACGAATTGAAGTTCTTCAAGGTTGAAAGTGTTGCCGGACAGGAAGCCTTTGGAATTACTCTGGAGCCCGAAGGAGGTAGCGAATTTCCAACTTTAGAGCAATTGTACACCTTAGGTACGATTAGTCCATAAAAAAACCCTCGGGTGTCCGAAGGTTGTTATCTTATCATTTATTACGTCCTAAAGTTGCCGTATTTCTTTCATTAGAACAGGACCGAGTTCAAAAGCTGCTTCTTCCAATTCCTCTTTGATAGGTTGTACATCGTCATACAAATTATTGGCTTTGTAAACCAAGGCACTATGGTAAAGCGCCATAGGTTCGGAGGTCTTGGATTTAACGTAATCCTGAATGATCTGCAACGCAAGTTCCGGATTGTCATTTTTCAATTGGGCCAATGCAAGTAAGTGATATACTTCGGGAGTTCTTCTGTTTTCCAGTTCCTTTTTTGCAAGATCAAGTGCCTTTTGCGGCGCTGTTTCAGCATAATATTCGATTAGATAATTATTGTACATCGCACCGTAATCACCGTTCTCAATCGTCTCGATAAACGTTTTCATTTCAATTTCAGCCTTGGCACTCATGCCGTCATACTCGTATAATTCCGACTTAAATAAATGATAATCGGGTAAGGGATGGTTTACCATCACCGAATCTAAAATTCTATGTGCTTCGTTAGTGTCGCCGTCTTGGGCATAAACAATCCAAGCAAGTCCCTTTTTAACATAAGCATTATCCGGCTGTAATTCTAGGGTCATCAAATAGTGCCGGTATGCGTCGGCAATTCTACCTGCGTGTCCGTAGTAATCTCCCAAATTGCTATACGTCCATATTTTTAATGGTTTGCTATCCCGAGAATCGGCGATTTTTTTAGCCTTCTCCATATATTTAATGGCATCTTCGAGATTTCCCTTGTAATCACTCCACTTTGATAGACGAATAAGATAATTATAGTCACTCAAATCGGTGACCTCCTTTAGATACTCATATGCTGCTTCATAATCGCCAACCTCCATGGCGACATCAAAAAGCATGAGTTTTGTTTGATGTTTATTCGATACACCTTTCAAGCTTTGCTGAAGTATTTCATAGGCTTCTTTAAAGCGATGCTGACTCACATAGTTATGTGCCAGTCCGCGTATATAAACGTCTTTGTTGTTTGCTGAAATTTGAGTTCCCTTGAGGTATAGCTTTTCCGCAGATTTCAGAAACGAAACATCACCTGTTTGCTGAAAAAGCTGCTCATAAGTTCCTGCCAGCGGACCTAAATCCCCCACTCCGGAACTATCGGGCCGCAGTCGCTTTGACCAGAATTCTGCCGTAGTTTGTGCTTCTTCCAAAGTAACTTTAATGGAAGTGTCCAAATAATTATTGTAATCTGCCGGATTTGCAATCTGTTGCTTTTCCATCGGATTTTGACAGCCAATGGTTAACAAAGCTAACAGAACTATATAAAAGATTGATTTCATGATTTCACTAATGGTTTTAAAAAGAAAAGAGCAAACTACGTTGCTCTTTTCCCTATTCTTCTTTTCCTAATTTATTCTACGGGAGACTCCATATAGGGGAAAGGCAAGGTGAAATCCCTATCGCCAGGCCCTACTCCATCGCTGGTTAATTGCGGAGTTCCGTTGTTTCCGTCAAATCGTGTACCTGTCGTACCTCCAAACATGAGCGTGAGTGAAATATCAATTACGTCATCTCCTAAGGTTCTTCCGGTTAAGGCATTCGTTCCGTCAAAATAGGTTGTAGTTCCTTCCGGAGCAACCTGTAATGCATCAAATTGAGCCAATACCGTTGTAAAGGTAGGAGCGTCCAATCCTAGAATGTTTGTTTCGTAATCAAGTTCTACTCCTAAGGCATCACCGTACACATCGTGGTAGGCTTCCAAAGTAGCCTCAAATGTAGGTTGAAAGGAAGCTCTATCGCTTACAATACTACTATTGAAGTCGTTCTTTACATTATCACTTCCACTGAACACAGTGTTTACTCCAGGTCTTCCCATTATATCTTCCTGCATAAATGTTCCGCTAAAATCGAGGTTACCAACACAGGGCTCGCAACTTCCACCACAGTCCACTCCTTCTTCATCACCGTTCATAATTCCATCGTCGCAATTTGCTTGCTCGATTACGTTTCCGTTATCATCATCGTCTGCACATTGTACAAATAGTAAAGAAGTACATATGGCTAACATTATAAATTTTAAACTATATAATTTCATCTTTTTCTTCTTTAATATTATTGTTTTCTTTTTGCTGAAACCCATACATTATATGCATCGGGTAATCCATTGATTCCTACCGCTCCGGCCACGTGGGGCGGTGCATCTCCTAACATAGAATTGGGAACTTCCACAGCAATGGCTAAGACGTTTAGGCTTTCAAAAAAGTCGGATGCATCGGCCGGAGGGAAGAATCCTTCAGGAGCAGCTGCGCCTGAAACAATTTCATTAAAGCGATTGAAGTCGAAATAAAAAGCATCTCGTCTTGGCCCTGCAAAGAAAGTCATGCCACTATTTGTGGCTGTAATCGTTTCGGAAGTAGAGGAAATTTCAACCTGACCCGCCATATCGTCTACATAAATAGAACTGTTTAATCCAGAATCTGCGGCATCTACAACTGAGGGGCCAAAGAAATACATAATACTATCTCGGCGAATGGCTTGAATCACAAGGTCTTCGACAAAATCACCGTCATTATCAATATTGAATTCCACAAGGACGTCCTCGTCGAAAACTGCATTTTCGGTAACATTACCGGGTGAAAGTGGCCCTTGAAGCGTTGCTACTAAAACAGTATTGTTGGGGTTGTCGCCTTCAAAGGCATAGAGATCGGCGATATCCACCGTAGTCCCTGCCACGGCAGGCGCGTCGATGTGATCGGCTGCCAGAAGAAAGACCGACAATACGACGACTCCCAGTCCTGCAATCACAGCAAATAATTTTGTTTTTTTCATCATTAGAATGTTATAATGGTTAAATTTACTTTCCTCTATTTACGTCGAAAGTACGTTTATGGTTTTTGTATAATTGTTAAAATTTTGTTAATACAAACTTTTAAACTTCCCCCACAAATTTAACTAATGAACCCCTCATCTACAGGTTGGATTCCTAAATTTTTAAATGGCTTTGACATAGAGC
>JABDKT010000223.1 GCA_013002065.1 Flavobacteriaceae bacterium | reverse complement strand
GATACAGGCCGTGCAATTCACGCATTCCAGTTGAGTACCGTTGCGAATATCGATCCCGGTTGGACAAACATGAACACACTGGAAGCAATCGATACAATCTCCTTTACCGGTTGATGGTCGGTCTTCATTTTTTCTGAATTTAGCCCGTCCGGCCTCATTTTCTCCACGTTTGTGGTCGTAAGCAACCACAATGGATTTATTATCTAAAAGCACTCCTTGAAGCCTTCCGTAGGGACAAGCTATGATACAAACCTGCTCTCTGAACCAAGCAAATACGAAGTAGAACACGCCCGTAAAAATGAGCAAGGAAATTAGCGTGCTTACATGCTGAAATGGGCCATCGATAACGTACCTTATCAAACGTTCACTGCCAATTAGATAAGCGAGGAATACGTTTGCGATAAGAAATGAAATGATAAAGAATATGGTCCATTTTAAAATGCGCTTTTTTATCTTTTCGGCATTCCAGGGCATTTTGTCCAGTCGGATTTGCTTACCGCGATCTCCATCTATCCAATATTCTATTCTTCGGAAAACCATCTCCATAAAAATGGTTTGGGGACAAACCCACCCGCAGAATAGTCGGCCAAAGGCTACGGTAAAAAAAATGACGAATACCACGCCAATAATCATCATGATAACGAACAGGTGAAAATCTTGTGGCCAGAAAGGAAATCCGAAGATGTTAAATCGGCGTTCCAGCACATTCAACATGATAAATTGATTGCCATTCACATGAATAAATGGAGCAGCAAAGAGAAAGGCCAATAGGACATAGCTTACCACTTTACGATATTCGTAAAACCTGCCAGAGGGTTTTTTAGGATAAAGCCACGCCCTCTTCCCTTCGGAATCGACGGTAGCAATACTATCTCTAAATTTTTCTTTTTCTTCGTTTTTCATTTTTCAACACGAGTTAGGGGTTGGAGCGGCATCTTTTTGATGTCTCCCTGAGCGCAGTCGAAGGGTCTTACAGACAGCAAAGAATACAGCGGAAAACCTCGCCCTAATTATTCATACTAATTTCAGCGGCGGTTGAATCAACTACCACTTCTTGAATTTCTTCGTTGGCTTCTGCCGGTGTATCCGGATCTACCCAAATCTCACCTTCCGGGGCTTTGGGTTCTGCAGGCGTTGTTCCTTGAAAGGTTAACAGATAACTCGAGACTTGAGCCACCTCGCTGGGTTTTAGTTCCGATTTCCAAGAAACCATTCCTTTTCCGTCGCGACCACCTTCCATAATAGTGTTGAACACGTTCTTAATTCCTCCTCCTAAGATCCAGTACTCGTCCGTAAGGTTGGGGCCAATTCCCCCGCCACCGTCGGCTTTGTGACAAGCCACACAATTGGTGGTAAAAATTGCCTTACCGGCGCTTAAATCGGAGGGATCGGTTAAAAGTGCTACAGTATTCACATCGACCAAATCCTTAGCGGTTTTTTTGTATTCCTCGATGGCAAGTCTGGCTTCGGCCATTTCAATTTCGTATTCCTCGGTCTGGTCGGTTCCATCGAAAACGTGATATCGAGCCAGATATACTGCCGCAAAAATGATGGTAGCATAAAAGCCATAGACCCACCATGGTGGTAGGTTATTGTCGAGTTCCTTGATTCCGTCGTAGTTATGATCCAGAATAATTTCCCCTTCCTGTTCGATAGGTTTACCCCCTACCAATTTGTTATAAGTTCTTTTGATCCAACCAAATCGTTTATCCTTTCTTTTGGCTTCGGCTTGCTGATATCTTTCCTTTCCCGCTTCATCCAGACCTCGCCAGAGAATGCTTTTAAGAGAGGATGAAATAATCTCAACTGCAATAGATAGAAGGATAAGCATTCCCAAAACAGCCCAAACGATAGGATATTTGATTACTACATGCTCTTCTCCAGGAGCTAGCGTAAATTCTAAGAGGAGATATGCGATGGTCATAAATAGAGTGACGCGAAAATATGCTGCTGCTGTATTCATAATGTGTCTTCGTTTGAGTTATCTAATGGTATGTTGCTTACTTCCTTTATATGGTCTTTTTTGGCTGTAAATACCCACCAGAAGAGGGCGACAAAAAAGATGAAAAAGATGAGCAGGGAAATGATGGGATAAATTTCCACCCCATCTATATTTTCTAAATTTCCTTTGACAAATTTTAACATGACTATTCAGATTTTATAGCTGAAGCTTCAGCCGTGTTTTTAACTTTGATATCGGTTCCTAAGCGTTGTAAGTAGGCGATGAGGGCGACTACTTCGCGATTTCTCATTTCCACAAAAGGTTCTCCATTTTCGGCCGCGAATTTCTTATCGGCTTCATAGGTTTTCGCGAAATCGGGATCGTTATATAAATTGGTTTCGATCGTCGTTCCTTGTTCGTCCATCCATTCTTGTGCACGGCTAATGTCCTCCTCGGTATATGGAACTCCCAAAGTAACCATGGCCTCCATTTTTGTCTGCGTTAAAGATTTATCGAGTTCATTTTCGATTAGCCATTTGTAAGAGGGCATAATGGAACCGGACGAAGTACTTTGTGGGTCGTAAAAGTGATTCAAATGCCAGTTATCGGAATATTTTCCCCCTATCCTGAACAGGTCGGGACCGGTACGTTTACTTCCCCATAAGAATGGATGATCGTAAACATATTCACCCGATTTAGAGTATTCGCCATAGCGTTCCACTTCACTTCGGAAGGGTCTTATCATTTGAGAGTGACAGGCATTACAACTTTCTCGAATATAAATATCTCTTCCCTCTAATTCGAGAGGTGTGTAAGGTTTCACACTTGAAATTTTCGGTACATAATCATCGACCATTAGGGAAGGAATAATCTGAACCATTCCACCAATGAGAATTGCTACTGTGGCATACAAGGTTAATTTTACCGGTCTTCTTTCCAACCAGGTGTGGTATCCTTCCTTAGCTGTACGTTTTTTGGTCACTCTTTGAAGCGGAGCGGCTTCGGCCAGCTCGTCGGTGACTTTAGTTCCTTGTCTTACGGTTTGAACTACATTATATAATGCCATAAAAGCACCAATGATAAATAGGGATCCTCCTATGGCTCTCATCCAATACATCGGAATAATTTCACTCACCGTTTCGAGGAAGTTTCCGTAGGTAAGAGTCCCATCGGGATTAAACTGCTTCCACATAGAGGCTTGGACAAATCCGGCAACATACATGGGTAAGGCATACATGATAATTCCTAATGTACCTATCCAGAAATGGGCGTTTGCCAATTTATTAGACCATAAACTGGTTTTAAATAATCTCGGAACTAACCAATAAATCATACCAAAGGTGAGGAAGCCATTCCAGGCCAATGCCCCCACATGTACGTGTGCAATTACCCAATCGCTAAAGTGTGCGATTGCGTTTACGTTTTTAAGCGACAGCATGGGACCTTCAAAAGTGGCCATACCATAACCGGTGATCGCAACCACCATAAATTTAAGAACAGGGCTGGTTCTTACTTTGTCCCAGGCACCGCGTAAGGTAAGAAGTCCGTTGATCATACCTCCCCAGCTGGGTGCAATAAGCATTACTGAAAAAGCAACTCCTAAATTTTGAGCCCAGTCCGGTAAAGAAGAATAAAGTAAATGGTGAGGCCCGGCCCAGATATAAATAAATATGAGGGACCAGAAGTGAACTATGGACAGTCGATACGAATATACCGGCCGATTTGCGGCTTTGGGCACGAAATAGTACATCAATCCGAGGAAGGGCGTCGTTAAGAAAAACGCCACGGCATTATGCCCGTACCACCATTGGACCAAAGCATCTTGCACTCCTGCGTAAAAAGAATAACTTTTCAACGCACTTACCGGCAACTCGATACTATTTACAATATGAAGCACCGCAACTGTAACAAATGTGGCCAGGTAAAACCAGATGGCCACATAAAGATGGCGTTGTCTTCTTTTTAGAATGGTTCCAATAAGGTTGGCTCCAAACGCTACCCAGATAATGGCGATGGCAATATCAAAAGGCCATTCCAACTCTGCGTACTCTTTGGACGTGGTATAACCCAAAGGAAGCGTAATCGCCGCTCCCACTATGATTGCCTGCCAGCCCCAAAAATTTAATTTACTTAGGAAATTACTCCACATTCTGGCTTTTAAAAGTCGTTGAGTGGAATAATACACTCCGGCAAAGATGGCGTTACCCACGAATGCGAAGATTACTGCGTTGGTGTGGAGGGGTCTTAGGCGACCAAAACTCAACCAGGAAATACCGTCGGTTAAGTTAGGAAAGAGGAACATGAATGCGAGGAGAAGACCCACGGTCATTCCAACGATTCCCCAAATTATGGTTGCCCAGATGAAATTTTTAACGATTTTATTGTCGTAGTAAAACTGTTGTAATTCCATAGTTGAATCTATTTCTTATTTAAATTGATTGGTTCATTTTTTGAAGCACTTTCTGAAGCCTCTTCTAAGTCCAAGAGTTCATCTTCAAATAGCATACGTACAGAAGGGGTGTAAGTATCGTCGTACTGACCTTTTTTTACTGAAATAATAAAGGCGATAAAAAAGACTACCGCCACTAAAACGCTAATTGCTAAAAGCATATAAATAATACTCATACCTACCTGAATTCTGGGTTAAAAATATCCTTGACTTCTTCGGAATAAAATGACATTGGTCAGCTTTTATAATTAATTTTTTGCATGAAGTTTTTTACCAATCCATTGTGTCATTACCGTTGTAAAAACCACTATACTTATAGAACTTAAAGGCATCAAAATAGCCGCAACTACAGGTTCTAAATGCCCGGTGACTGCGAAGCCCAAGCCAACTAGATTGTACAATAGAGAAAGTAAAAAGCTCCACTTTATGATTGTAATTCCTCTCTTCGATAAGGACATGAATTTTGTAAGGTCCTTAAATCGACTTGCGTCAATAATTCCGTCGCAAGCCGGTGAAAAAACATTGATATCTTCTGAAATAACTACTCCCACATCGCTTTGGGCCAATGCCCCGGCATCGTTAAGTCCGTCACCCACCATCAGCACTTTTCGACCTTGTTTTTGAAGTTCTTTTACATACTCCAATTTATCCTGCGGTTTCCTGTTGAAGCAGAGCTGCACTTTAGTTGGAAGTCGGTCGTGCAAGTATTCCTTTTCCCCTTCATTATCTCCCGATAGAATAACTAAATCATGTTGTGGAGCGAGTTCTTCGAAAATGTTATCGATTTCTCTTCGGTATGAATTCTGAAATAAATAATATCCTTTGTATTCGTCATTGGACCGAATGTGAACTTCCGTTTGATTGGTTGCTCTTTCATTAATTGCGGCATCCCCTGTATTCGAAACATAGGTATAAGATCCTACTTTCATATCCTGTCCATTTCGGGAAGCATAAATTCCCTTTCCAACCGATTCTTCAAATTCATCGAGGGTGAGAATTTTTTCCGATTTCAACAACTGATAAAGCGCCCGACTCAACGGGTGATTGGATGCCCGGAGGGTAGAATTTAAAAGGGTTTCCTCTTCCTTGGTCAACGCAATCCCTTGATAGGTGATCGTGTTCTTTCGATGGGTGGTTAATGTACCCGTCTTGTCGAAAATAACCGTGTCGATAGCAGCCAATTGCTCAATGGTGGAAGCTTCTTTTAAATAGAATTTATGGCGACCAAATATTCGTAACAAATTGCCAAGTGTAAAAGGAGCAGCTAGTGCAATGGCACAGGGGCAAGCAACAATTAATACCGCGGTAAAGACATTGAATGCTTTAGAAGGGTCGTAATAAATCCAAAAGGCCGTTGTGATAAATGCAATGCTTAATACCGCAATTGTAAAGTGCTTGCTTATGCTGTTTGTTAAGTTTTGGAATTTGCCTTTTCTATCTTTTCTGAATACTTCGTTGCTCCATAGCTGGGTGAGATAACTTTGCTCTACACTTTTTACCACCTCCACTTCGATAGAGCCTGTTTTTTGTCGGCCGCCGGCATAGATTTTATCCCCGGATTCTTTCATCAAGGGGTGTGCTTCACCTGTAACAAAACTATAATCGATTAGTGCTTCCCCTTTCAGCAAAATGCAATCTGCAGGAATAATTTCTTCATTCCTAATGAGTAATTGATCTCCTTTTTTGATCTTATAGATTTGAATTTGTTCTTCGGAAGGTGCCTTATAAATTCCATTTCGGGTGAGCTTAGTAACCGCCATGGGGAAATAGGATTTATAGTCTCGCTCAAATGATAAATAAGCGTATGTTTTCTGCTGAAAAAACTTCCCGAGTAATAGGAAGAAAACGAGTCCGGTGAGGCTATCGAAAAAACCGGAACCCCAATCGAAAACAATATCGATAGTACTTCGAATGAACAAGGTTGCAATTCCCAAAGCGATAGGAACATCGATGTTTAGTATTTTAGATTTTAAACCTTTATAAGCCGAAATAAAGTAGCCACTTCCGGAATAAAAAACCACCGGGAGAGCGAAGGCAAACATTAACCATCTAAACAAATGTTTAAAGCGTTCTAACCAAAATTCCCCAACTTCAAAATACTCGGGGAAAGACAGAAACATTACATTTCCGAAGGCAAATCCGGCCACTCCCAGTTTGTAAATAAGGGAGCGATCCATTTTCTTGGTTTTCTTAGAATAGTCGTTTAGGCTAATATTGGGTTCGTAGCCAATCGTAGAAAGTATAGTCACCAGATTTTTGAGTGATAAACTTTCAGAAGAAAAAGTGATACGAATCGTTTTTTCAGGAAAATTTACCTGAGAGGTTTTTATGGCCTCGTTCAGTTTGGAAAGATTTTCTAATACCCAAATACAAGAGCTGCAGTGCATCGATGGAATTAAAAATGAGACGACACGCGTATCGCCATCGTCGAATTCCAGCAATTTTGAGGCGATTTCGGCATTATCCAGATAATCGAACTTGCCTTCCTTAAGCTCCGGACTAATACCCGGATTTTTTTCAAGGTCGTAATAATAAGAAAGATCGTTGCCGCTTAAAATTTCGTAAACAGTTTTACAACCGTTGCAACAGAAAGCCTTCTCTTCAATACGAATAAGTTGGTTTTCACAGGAATCTCCACAGTGATAACAAGAAGTCATACGCCTAATTTGCTCAAATACCTTTGGCAAAGGTGGAATTCCGATAAAAATTAAAATATGATAATTGTCAGTAAAACATCCTAGGTCGATTCTTAACCTTGACAAATGTCATAAATGCTGTGGTTTCATTAATTTAGATTTGTGAAACAAACTTTTGGAAGATGAAGAATATCTTATTGCCAACCGACTTTTCCGAGAACTCTCAAAATGCAATAGAATTTGCCTTGGAATTCCTCAAAGGAAAGGAGTGTTCTTTTAGTGTGTTGAATGTTCAAAAAGCGGGAGAATTCGTCCTGGATGATTTCTATTCTGCTTCGGCGACTTCCTCTGTGAATGAGGCTATTCTTAAAGACAATAAAAAGGACCTGAAATCCTTTCTTTCCCCTTTTCAGGAAAAATATAAGAATGAAAAATTCGAATTTCAGTCCTTCGTGGATTATGATGTCTTTGCCGATGCAGTTTCGCAATTAGTTTCTTCGGAAAACATCGATTTAATAGTCATGGGTTCCAATGGTGCCACCGATGCTTCGGAAGTTTTATTTGGCAGCAACACCCTGCAGGTTATTCGAAAAGTAGATTGCCCTGTACTAATTATTCCTGAAGATTATAAATACTCTGGAATTGAGTCTGTTCTATTTACAGCCAGTACTTGCAGAGATTTAAAACATGAAGCCGCCATACCCTTTAAAGAAATTCTGGATGCCTTTGAACCCGAACTTCACTTGCTGAATATCAAAAAATCACAAAAGGCGCCTTCTCATCAATGTACTTCATGTTTAATAGATGTACTTCAGGATGTGGATTATACTTCTCACACCCTTAGAGGGATACCAACTCCAATGGCTGTGGATGCCTTTGTTCAGCTCAACAAGGTAGATTTGCACGCCACTTTTGTGGAAAGAGAATCATTTATGGATCGGTTTTTATTTGGTTCGGAAACTTCCAAACTAAGCTACGGCACTCGTATACCATTATTGATCATGCACAAATAATCTAATTCAGTTCATTCTCAGAATCCTGCCCAATTTCCCAGCGATTGAAATTATAAAGGGTAGTTTCAGCAATTTTAGCAATAGCCTCTTCGGTCACAAACGCCTGATGTGGAGTTAAAACGATTTTTGGATGATCTATTAATTCTTGCAGTATGGGGTCTTTCAAACTTTCCTTTTCAGAATGATCATAAAAGAAAATACCGTGTTCCTTTTCATAAACATCGGCTGCATAGCCTTTGATACGTTTAGTTTCAATGGCTCGAATAACATCTTTTGTAATTACGATGGCTCCTCTGGCGATATTTACGATTACCAAATTAGGTTTGGCAATAGACAATAGCTCCCAGTCGATTAAATGATGGGTTTCAGAATTGAGCGGAACGCTAATAAATAGTACATCCGATTGTTTCACCAGTTCATTTAACGACTTGTACTGCACCCCAAAATTTCGTGCCAAATCTTTGCTTAGCTCCAAATCGTGTGCGATTAATTCGCAACCAAATCCGTGCATGATCTGAGTGATAACGCTACCAATTCGACCCGTACCAAGAATACCAACAGTTTTTTCATGCACATCGAAACCCATAAGATTGCCCAACAGGAAATTATAATCCTTTAATTGTTGATGAGAAATAAGCAGTTTTCGGTTGAGCGCCATCAATAAGGCAACCGCATGTTCGGCGATGGCATTGGGGGAATATTTAGGAACATGGCCAACTTTAATTCCTAACTTTCGAGCCATAAACAAATTGATATTGTCGTAGCCTGTTGAGCGCAGACTAATGAATTTAACGCCAAAATCCTTAAGTTTTTCGAGTACCAAGGAACTGGCATCGTCTGCGGAAAAGATAGATATTCCGTCGTAGCCCAAAGATTTCATTGCCGATTTACTCGTTAAGCGCTCTTCGATAAAAGTAATATCGTGATTGTTCTTATTGGCTTCCTGAATAAATGGAATTTCAAAATCTTTAGCGCTGTAGATCAACAGTTTCATGATTATTAAGAGCTTTTATATATCCAAAATTAGCAGCTGTTTATCTTCCAAAGTTTCCAATAAGGTCTTTACGTAATCGCGAACACTTTTGTTTCGGTTGTCGTTTTCAACAATATCTATATTGCCGCTCCAAATCAGTTCCCTTTCTTTTTCGGGACAGATACAGTAAAGATTGGTTTCGGCATGGTATAATTTATACGATTGATAGGACATTTTCGAATTGAAGGCCCCTTGCGAAACATAATAGTCTTCTTTAAAGCTATTGAAGGTGTCATTAAAATCGCGAATTTCCTGAACGGCAGTTATTTTATCTTCCACGCCGGTAACCTTGGAAAACAGGATGGCATCGAATCCGGCATCTAACAATTGTTTTTCGATCTTGTTGAGTTCGGCTTCCGTTTTCTTTTCATCGATAAAAGAAGTCTCAAAAAAGTCGATGCTTCGAACTGCAGAGACCTCATTCTTTTCTAATTGAGAAGTGAGTTCGGTTTCGAATTGCTTTCTTAAGCTTAAATCATCTGCCATTCCAATGACCAGAACTTTATTGGAGTAGAAGTCGGTGGTTTCGGGACTTTTCCAATCGTTCACCAATTTGCTGGAAGAACAGGCCGAAAAAATAATAAGAGTAAATATAAGTGCGAAAATTGATTTCATAATGGGTTTTTTAAGGATTGATGAATGAAGCGATTAATTAAGCAATCGTTTTTGCTTTTGTTTTTTCATGATACGCTTGATTAAAAGGAAAATCTCTTTTTTAGTTTTTCTGAAATTTTCCAGATAATTCAGCATTTCGATTTTTAACTGATAGTGGGATTCCTTGAATTCTTTCTCCTTTTCAATTTCATCTTTTCCATCCACAAGGATTTCCAGTTCGTTATTATGCACCCTAACTCTTTTCAAGATCTCCTTTAACTGAGCGCTTTCTTTCGATAGTTCGCTGATCACCTGAAAACTCTTCTTATATACTTCTCCAGAGATAAGTTTTAAGGTATAATTCTCAACCAGTGAGTTTAAAAAAGAAATTTCATCCTTGATGAATTGTAATTCACTTATCCAAAGAAGAGTTTCTCGATGCAAATCGTTTGGGCTGCTCCATTCCACCAGTTTATAGTTTGGGCGTAGCTTTTTCATAACAGTTGTTGATTAAAAGGCAGAATCTTTATTCATTTTTTAATAATTATCTCGGAGGTAAAGATAGATTCGACCCACCCTTTTAAAAATGACAATGGTCAGGTTTAAAAAACGTTTCGGTAGATAATATTAGATGATAACTTTCTGAATATCATTTAGTTTTGGAATCTCAACGCGCCAATTGAACTGATGAGATATTTTAGCTCTAAGAGTGTCCAAGGCGTTGGGTTCGCCATGAACTAAAAAGGTTCTCTCGGGGATGTTTTTTATTTCAGATAGCCAATCCAAGAGCTCTGCCTGATCTGCATGTGCCGATAAACTCTCTACATGATAAACCTGTGCATTAACAGGGTAATATTTTCCGAATAATTTTATTTCATGCGCACCTTCCAGTAATTGTCGGCCACGGGTACCTTCGGCTTGATATCCAACCAAAAGAATAGTAGTTGAAGGTTCATCGATTAGCTGTTTTAGGTAAGTCAACACCCGACCTCCGGTGACCATGCCACTACCGGCGATTACGATTTTAGGTTGCGGATTATCAATGGTCTCCCAGGTTTCGCGATAGGAAGTAATTAATTGTATACGATCGTACATATTCTGCAGTTTTTTCGGCGGAAGATTATGCCAATCGGGGAATTGCTCAAACACAGATAGCACATTGTTACCCATAGGGCTATCTACAAATATTGGGATATTCGGAATGCTGTTTTTAAGATAAAGTTTGTACAATAAATACATTAGCGCCTGTAATCGTTCCACAGCAAAGGACGGGATGATTAACACTCCGCGATTGTGAATGGTTTTATTGACCAAATCGATAAGTAGTTCTTCGATATTTTCCTGTGGATGCAGTTTATTGCCGTAGGTTGATTCGAGGAAAAGGTAGTCGGCCCACTTTGGTTTTAAGGGCGGGTCCAGAAGTAAATCCTTTTTTCTACCCAAATCGCCGGAGAAAACGATTCGGCGGCCATCAAAATCGAGTTCAATAAAGGTGGAGCCTATGATGTGTCCGTTGTAATTAAAGCGGCATCGAATTTCATCGGAAATAGGAATCCATCGAGAATTGGGAACAGAATAGAAATATTTGAAGGTTTCTTCAGCTTCTTGAATCGTATAAAATGGCAAGGCCGGTTGATGTTTCGAATATCCCGCTTTATTAATTTCTTCTGCCTGTTCTTCATTAATCTTTGCGCTATCTTTAAGAATAATTTGAGTAATTGCTAAGGTTGGTGCAGTCCCAATAATTTTACCGCGAAAGCCTTGTTTCACTAATCTAGGCAAATATCCGGTGTGGTCGAGATGACCATGAGTGAGTAGAATAAAATCGATCTTGGAAGGAGGAAAAGGAAATTTATCCCAATTTTTTGACCTCAATTCTTTTAAACCTTGAAACATCCCGCAATCCACCATTATATTTTTGGACGTTTCCAATAAGAATTTCGAACCGGTGACGGTACTTGCAGCTCCCAAAAAGTGGATGTTAATGGTATTCATGACACTAGTTAGATATTGCAAAGAGCATTTATTTCAGAAAAGATTTTGGTTTGGCGCTTTTCAGAAATACCCAAATGATCTAAATAAAAATGATCATTTACCAACTCTCGACACAATACCACATCCCTACTAAGTAGGAATTGCTTTTCTCTTTGTGTCAATAAAGTAGATACTGTGATCGGGTATAACCCTAATCTGTCAATCCTCTCCTTTAAGGAATCTCCTTTCGGGTAATCCCAACTCAATAAATACAATCCTACACATTTCCCATAATCCGAAGCGTCTTTTGTAAATCGGGTGTTGGTTACCACCCAGCCTTCGCTCGGACTTCTACGTTTATGATTAGCATTTGAAAATTGATCTAAGATATCCTTGTAACGCGATGCGATATACAGTGGTACCTTAACGTCGCATTTATTGCTTCGGTCACCGTGAAATTTACATTCGATGACGATATAATCGGAATTTTTTATGGCGATCACATCTACTTCATGACTCACACATTTGCCTTGTAAAAAGGTATTCACCTCAGTTTTAAAACCCGAATATTTTAGCAGTGCGCTAATAAATCTTTCGAATGGAAATCCTGTTGGGCCTAATTCGTAGATGGCCTTCTTCAGTTTATACTTTGAGGCGTAATGTGATTTGCTTTTTTTCAGTAAAACGAATGCACGATTGTAAATTTCTTTGGTAGATATCCCTTGATATAGTTCGTTGGAAACTTTTTCAATAATTTCTTCGACAATGGAGGCATCGGCGCCACTGCGCTCTAATGAATTTCGAAGTTTTTCTTCAGAAAATTTAACCATTTCTCCGGAGAATTTAATGATTTCAATGTCCTTATTCTCCATAGTTATTTTAGTTTACACCCTGCTTGAAGGTTTTATGTTGTAATAATCCAAGACATATGCCTTTAGCTGATTCTTGGACATACTATCTGCCTTTTTCACCTCTTTTACTTTAAGAAAAAGTGAACGATACTTTTCTTCCAATTCTTTTGCAAAACTATGACCTGTCATAGCCGGGCCAAAAATTAGAATGGAATCGGAATCTGAAAGATACTTGGTAATATTTTTAAAATAGGTTTTAAATTGATGATTTCGCCGTTCCAAATATTTACTGTCCTGAACTACATCTTGCGGTCCGCCTTTAAATCGAGTTCCCGACCCACCATGTGGCCGAAAGTCTTCAATTTTGGACAACACGACTTGAGTATTCCTATATCCTTGTTCGTCTATGGTAATTATGTATGCTGTTTTCGAGTCCAGCCAAATTCCTGTGCTTTTCATAATGCTTTTTTTAATTTCTGAAATCGTGCAATGCCAGTACCGGGATCTTCGAATGATAGCCTAATTCTTTGACCATTGGTTTTGTAAGCAGATTACTGAAAAAGGTATGCTTTTTATTGAAAAAAGTAATCATCCCACTATCTCTGCTCTGCACAAAAACATTCAAGGCTGTTTGAACATCGGCATTATAAATAGTGTGAAAGCTATACTCTAAACCGTCGAAGTACTCTTCCAATAGTTGCTTGTAGTTTTCCTGTTCCTCATCTAAAGTTTCCCCTTCTTTGGCGACATGTAATACCCGAATAGGAGCATTTGTCAATCTCGCGATTTCAATAAGATACTCCAGTTCCCTTCTCTTAAAATGGGTTCTAAAACTGGTGGGAAAAACAATTTCCTTTGGGTCCGAGTAAATAACATTTGGAGGAATACAAAGTACCGGGCAGTTGCGAGCTTTCTCCATCACGGTCACTGCGTTGCTACCAAATATGATGGCATTGGAATCTGTATGGCCTTTGGTACCCATTACTATAAGTTCTATATCTTTTTTCTCCACCACATCTTTAATGGCGTTCAACAAATCGTTATTTTGAGATAGGTAGAAATAGTTATGGTCTAAAGCTTCATCTCTAAATGATACTCGCTGGGATATTTTCTTCAAACCCAATTCCGATTGCTCTTGTGCGATTTCAAAAACCGACTTGTCCGGATTGGATTCCAGTAGTGATTCTAATTCAAAACCTACGGTATCAAAAACATTTAATACATAAAAATCACAAACTTCATTTCGAAATAATTCGATGGCATAACTCAATGCCACCCATGCATTTTTTGAAAAATCGGTAGGAATTAACAACTTTTTTCTCATAGCGATCGATTTTTAGATTCCGCTTTAAAAATAAAGGTGAGGAGTGTTGCAAACAATGATAATTGTCAGGTAGATGCTGGGATCATAAGAAATGGAATCCCGGGATGCAGGCCAATTTTTTTGACAATGGATTCTCTAAATAAACTTTTAATAAAACTGTATTTGTAATAAATCATGGCCACCATATCGATGTGATTGTCGAAGACAAAATCAGTAAGGACTTCTGTTTTGGAATCACCTCTTTGGATCCAATGTGTATCTATTTCCAGTCCTTCAAAACTATTTTTTAAATGCATCCAATTCGCTTTTTGATCTTCACTTATTTTATCCACTTCCTGAATATGTAAAATATGAATTTGAGTCTTGTTGAGATTCGCCATCATCTTCAGTGAATTAATTTCGAACTCCTCATAAGGGTGTTTGAACCCCGTCGCAAAGCCCATTTTTGTTGGGGGTTCGAATGAAGTCTCTTCAGGAATCACCAATAAGGGTGCATTTTTAATTCTTTTTATTACTCGCACCGTTGTACTACCTAAAAGTACGTCAAGGGATGCCGTTCGGCCTTTGGTTCCCATGATCACCAGATCAATGGACATTCCGCGAATTAGAAAATTGATCTCTTTTATAAGTTCTTTAGAGGAAGAAACTGTTTCAAAAGTGTGGTTATAGTCTTCAGTATCACGAACGATGGAATGCATTAGCTCGGTCAATTGTTCCTGAGATTTGTCGAATAATTCATCGATAACCTCTTCAGATTTACCAATATCGACCCTGCTGGTGAGACGTGAAGTTTCTTTTTCGAATGAATTCAGCAAATAGAAATGACAGGACTCATTCTTAAACAATCGGGTAGCATAAAACAAAGCGTTGTATGCATTATTTGAAAAATCTGTAGGTATAAGGATATGTCTTTTCATGACCTCCCTGAATTAATTAATGTTTCATTCTTTTTACTGAAGGAATTACCAAAAATGGTACATGTGTATGATAGGCTATCTGGTTAATCACAGGTCTAAACAGAAGATTCTCAAAAAAGGAATGCCTGTTGTGGATCATCACCAGAAAGTTGATTTTATGCTTTATTTGAAACTCCTCAACAGCCTCTACCACATCAACCCCTTCGGCTGTGTGAAAAATATGAGCCGTACTGTCAAAATAAGAATCTAAAAAGTCCTTTTTCTCATTTTGAGCATCACTAAGGGGTTCGCCGTAATAAGCATTTAATACATTTATTCGCGCGGTATGTTGTTGTGATAGTTCTTTAACCAAGGGTAAAAACGGATTGGAAGTATCAAATTTGAAATCGGTTGGGAAAAGTATCTCCTTCGGATTTTCATAATGGAAATCGGAAGGAACCGCAATTACTGGGCAGCTCACATTTTTAATGGTGTACATGGTTTGAGTTCCAAGAAAAACTTCTTTGGCACCTGTAGCACCTTTGGTTCCCATCACTACTAAGTCGATATCCATTTCCTCCTCCATGGTGAGTATTTCACTTACCAGTAGATTAAAGGCTGCGCGCTTTTCTATGGTGTGATTAGGATTGGAAAACTCACTTTTTAAAGTTTCTTGGATCTCCTCCAATCCTTTATTGGCATTGTCTATAGCCACTTGTTCGAGCTGCAATGCGGAATTACTATTCATCATGTTTGTTCCCACGTAATAGGCGGCCGGAGTGAAGGTATTGAGCAGATAAAATGTACAACTCTCTTTTTCGAATAACCTCATGGCATATCGAATGGCATTCATAGAGTTTTCTGAAAAATCTGTGGGTAAAATTATTCGTTTCATAAGATGAGTTTTAAATTATCTAGGTAAATTTTGCAATACCAAAAAGGGAATGCTAATTTTTAGTCCTATTTTTTCAATGGTTGAAGTGTACATTATATTTTCCAAGTAAGAATGTCTGGAATTCACCATCACCAAAAAGTTAATTTCATTATTTTCTATAAAATGATTGATAGCTGGTGTAAGGTCGTTCGCTACAATTTCATTAAACATTACAAAATTTTCGTCCACATAACACTCCAAAAAGCTTTTGTTATCTTGTTGTCTGAATGAGAGGGTTTTTCCGTTGGTGATGTGTAAAAAATTGATGGTGGCCGTAAAATTTTTGGCTATAGTACTCAATAACTTAAGTTCTCTTCCTTTGTACGGTAACATAAAATTTGTTGGAAACAATATGTTTACGGGTGGGCGATCGTGATATCCTTCCGGGACAGCCAGAACCGGGCATTTTACGTATTTCATGACCTGTAATGTTTCACTTCCGAAAGTGATGTCTCTATCGTCGGTGGCGCCTTTGGTCCCCATGACAACAATATCTGCATTCTCCTTGTTTACGAGATCGTTTACCGTATCTACTAGTGATCCGAAAACAGATTTGTATTCATAATTATGTCGAGGGTTTGGCGATACTTCCTTCATCTTGGAAAGTACCTCCTCCAGCTGTTTGTCTGTCCCTTTTTTAACCTTGGCCTTGTATTCCTCGAAAAAAGTTCTGGACATTTCCATGGTGTTTTCATACACCGTATCTGCAAATGCATGTACGATTGTAAAATCACTACGGTCGTATTTAAACAATTCCATAGCGTAGATTATAGCATTCATCGCATTTTCTGAAAAATCGGTTGGGATAATAACTTTACGCATAGTGTTTGTTTAAAGATGATCAAAGCTATGGCCAAGTGGGTTCAAAAAAAATGATATAAATCAGTAGTAAACGAAGGGATTATTCATGAAGTACCAAGAATGGAATTTCGGTGTGGTAACTAATTTTTTTTACGGGTGGTTGAAATAATAGTCTTTCAAAGAAATTAATATTTTTTGCCACCATGGCAATCATATCGATCTTCATGGCATCGATAAAATCGGGAAGAACTTTTTCCAAAGAGTTGTGGGTGATAAAATGAAAACTACTGGGTTTATCCGTTAGAAAATCTTCGAGTATGTCTTTGTTGTTCTCTTGAATGGAGTTTAATCTAGTGTCTTCTTTATTTACATTTAACACACGAATGGCACTATCGTGTATCGCCATGATTTCGGCAAGAGTGAGTAGAATTTTATTCTTAAAATAGATGTTGAAATCGGTTGGAAATACTATTTCTTTGGGCGAAGTGTAATGGGCATTCTCCGGTATCACCAAGGTAGGACATTTTACACGAGTAATTAGATCTCCAGTCTTACTACCAATGGTCACTTCTTTTAAACCGGAAGCCCCTTTGGTCCCCATTACGATGAAGTTGATTTTATGCTGATCTACTAATTTTCTGATTCCATCAATAAACAATCCCTTTTCCACCACCGGTCTTATTTCTCCTGAAATATTCGGAAAAAGATTCTTCAAGCTCTCAATCATTTCAGTTAACCTTTTTGAAATAGTATCGGACTTCCTATGTGCCATGACTACACCATGTGGAACGACGTCTTCCGAATCAACCTGATTGGAAAGGTGTACATGGGCCAAATAGAAGTTCACCGGTTCATTTTCAAAAAAACGAACCGCATATTGAAAAGCATTCCATGAATTTTCAGAAAAATCGGTGGGTATTAAAACATTTACCATCTAAAATCATTCTTAAAACAAAAGTATTTTTAAGGTGATTTCTAAAGAATGATATAAATCAGTTTTTAACCTACATTGCGAAGACCTTGTAGATTTAGGATTTTGATATTCCTTCCTTCAATTTCAATAAGACCGTCTTTTTTAAATCCTGAAAGTGTTCTTATTAAACTTTCCGTGGCAATTCCGGCCACACTCGCCAAATCATAGCGTGAAATTTTAATGCTATCTTCCGGGTTCCGGTTGAGCACTTGAGCAAATTGGAGTATCGTTTGAGCGGTTTTCTTTCGCACCGAACTATAGGCCATTTGAAGCAATTGTTGTTTTACTTCGGAAATATTATGCGAAAGAAGATTCATCATTTCCAATGAAACCAATTTACTTTTCTCTAATATTTCTTTTAAATTTTGTTTTGAGATTCCCGCGAGCTCCACCTCTTCGATTGCCGATGCAGATTCTTCATAAGGTAAATGATCCACAAAGGTGGTAAATCCGAGAAAGTCATCCGCTTGATGTAATGCAGTTATCAGTTCCTTGCCACTCTCGTCCATCTTGTGTGTCTTAACAACTCCTTTCAAAATAAGATAAACATAATTGGAATGATCCCCTTCTTTATAAATGATTTCTCCTTTTTTGAACTGACTAATAACCCCATTGTCATCAAAAAAGTTTTTTAACTCATTTAGGTTACGCAGTGAATCATTATCCCCTTCTTCATTAGTCTTTTTTTTTGGGGCTTCCTTTATGGCGGCAGATAAAATTTCTGCTTTTGCTAATCTACTCTCAATGGCACTTAGCAGTTCATTTTCTTCGAAAGGTTTGGTTAAGTAGTCGTCGGCCCCCATATCCATTCCTTTCCTTACCTCGGTATGTTCAGTTTTCGCCGATAGGAAAATAAACGGAATATGCATGGTGGAATCATTGGAAGAGAGGCTTTCTAAAACACCGTAACCATCTACAATAGGCATCATAATATCACATACCACCAAATCGGGTTTATGCTGGTTGGCCATTTCAATACCCACCTTTCCATTAGGAGCACTAATTACTTCATAGTTTGAAAGTTCTAACATCTCGGCTGTGTTTTCCCGAAGTGCCGAATCATCTTCAATAATGAGAATTTTTTTCATGAATTTAGGTTTGCTCAGTAGGAATTTGAACCACAAATGTGGTTCCCAGGCCTTCTTTACTTGTAAAAGTAATAGTCCCTCCCAGGTTTTCCAAATGACTTTTCACAATATTTAGTCCAATTCCCGTCCCTTGATCGAGCAAGGCGTTTTCAGCTCTAAAATAACGTTGGAAAATAAACTTTTGATCTTTTTCGGGTATGCCCATCCCATCATCGGTTATTTCTATATGGAGTTTATTCTCCTCTGGAGTCACAATAATTTCGACCGTAGAATGTTCAGGCGAATATTTTACCGCATTGTTTACGATGTTGGTCAGCACCAATTCTAGAATTTTCTCATCAAATTCGAGTTGAATTTCTTCTATTTCGGAGGGATAAATAATCTTTTGCCCTTCTTTCAATAACATATTAGCGTTGTAAATCACTTCATTCACCACTTTACTCAATGGAAAAATGCTAAACTTATAATTTACCTTTCCACTTTCCAGCCTTTCGATGGATAAGAAATCGTTGATGATGTTGTTGAGGTATTTAACCTTATTTTGAATAGTTGAAAGATGCTTAGCCCTTTTCTCCTGCTGCTCCGATGTGGTGTATTTACTCGCCAAGGTAGCCGATGTAAGAATGCCACTTAAGGGAGTTTTAAATTCATGAGAAACCAACGACAAAAATTTCGTTTTTAACTCATTGAGTTCTTTTTCTTTGGCCAATGCTTCGGTAAGCTGACTCGTACGCTCCTGTACGGTTTGTTCTAGTTTTTCTGTATAATTTTTTCGTTCGGTGATATCGGTCACAATAGCCATGACACACTCGGCACCTTGAATATTGCACGGATTCAAACCAGCTTCCACCGGGAACTCAGTTCCATCCTTTCTTACACCATACAATTCTCGTCCCTTTCCCATTTGTCTTTTCGACCCTTCTTTCATAAATCCTTTGAAATGGCCGTGATGTTGTGCATGATACTTGGTGGGAATGAGGACATTTAAACTGGAACCCAATAATCCGTCGCCGGAATAGCCAAACATTTCGTTGGCCGAACTATTGGTAGCTACAATAATTTGTTCCTTGTTTACTACAATAATTCCCTCCGAAACAGCTTCGAAAATTAAATTGAATATGGTTGCGCTTTCTCCCGTTAAAAACTGCATCGATCAAAGATAGTTATTTGCTTCATCCCATTGATATTTTCCTGAAATTTCATGAAGTTAAGATTTATGTTTTGATTAAGAAAATTGCCTACCTCAATTCGTATCTTTAAAATAAAAAATGAAAGCTTCTCCCATGCTCTGGGTTGTATTGACTACCCTTGTTCTTATCATGGTTACTATTTTCTCTGCCATGAACTTTCCATTCGGGCTTGTGTTTTATTTAACCGTATTAGGCCAAATTCTTGTGGTTGTAATGGTGTACAAAGTACTTACCGACAACTATACTACCGACAAAACCTTCGAAGATTTTTATGAGGATCGTCCTATCGAGAGGTAAATGGATGTAGGCTTTCCTTTATGATTAAAGTCATGGTTTCACGGCGATAACTTGCATAGTTTTAACACCTAAATTCAGGTATTATGTACACTTCGGAAGAAAAACATTTGTTGTTTTATCAGAAATTGGGCGAACTATTTTATTCCATTGCTGCCTCAGACAAAGTGGTTAGAAAATCGGAATACGACTCACTTAAACAATTGGTCAAAACCGAATGGACAACCATCGACGACTATAAAGACGCCTTTAAAACCGACGCCGTTTATCAAATGGAAATCGTTTTTGAATGGTTCAACTACGAACAAATGGACGCCGATCAATGTTTTCAGGATTTTTCAGAATACTACAAAGAAAACGCATCTCAATTTACCCCGGAGAGAAAGCGACTTATCTGGAAAACAGCAAATAAAATTGCTGCGGCTTTTTCAGGAAAAAACAAATCGGAAGTAATTATGCTCTCCCGACTCAGACTTTTAATGCAATAATCCATGGAAAATGATTTTTGTCATAGGGTATAATTCTCATCTCAAATATTTTTACCCCGTTGAATTAATTATAGAAAATAGTCTGCTAACTAACCTATTTTCAAATCTCAAAGGGTGAGTTTAAATAAGCTCACCCTTCTTCAATACTGATAGAAGTCATATTTTATAGATCTCTGCTTCTCTATTTTTACTCAAAACCATATACTTATGAAATATTCACTAATTCTTGTCATTTTCCTCAGTCTATGGAGCTGTAAAAAGGACACCGACAAAACCGATGCGGAGCTGCTGGAAGAAGTGCCTGTGGCAGTTTCCGAAGATTCTATCCCACAAGACCGAGAAGATATTGATCTTGAAAAACAACAGTCCATAGAAATAAAGCAGCAAAAACTTATAGAGAAAGAAGATGAAAAAGATGAGCTTCAGGAATTAATTATCTCCAAAAACTACCTAAAGGAAGCCGATGAATACACTATAGATTTCAAGTATCCTTTGCTCAATGAAAACATCAAACCATCTTACATTAACTTTAACGAATACATAAAAGATTATTACGTCGATATCACTGGCACCGAGGCCTCTATTTTGGAGGATAAGGCCTTATTTTGTGATACCATTAGGGCTAATCAATACCGTGAGAAACGGAAGATAGACTATAAGATTTATAACTTGAACGATCAATTGGTGAGTGTTTTGTTTTATAAAGAAAACTTTTATTCAGGAACGCTACATCCCACCTATACCTTCGATTGTATGAATTTCGACCTCAACAGGTCGGTTTTTATGAACTACGAAGATTTCTTTATTGAGGGGTCTGAAGAAGACTTACGAAAAATTTTGAACGACATTCTCGTGAGTAAGGTCGAATCTGGTGAGATGTATTACGATTGTTGGGAGATTTCTGAAGACGACTTTTTCGAATACAAAGACAATTTCGTGTTGGACGATGAATCTGTAGAATACTATTTCGACGATTGCGTTATTTGTCCGTCCTACACCGGGAGTTATTCCATTGTGATTCCTTTGGAAGAATTGCTGCCCGTTTTAAAAAGATATGAAGTAAACCCTTTGGTTTTTTAAACTAAAATATATGAGACTAGCTGCATTTTCATTCGCTTTTGTTTACATACTAATGCTGCTGGTCATTTTTATTTTACCTTCATTTTCTTCGGAAGGATATTCGATTATATCCAACTCTCTCAGTGAATTAGGAGCTCAGGCTACACCAAATAACTGGATTATGAATGCTATTCTAATAGCATTGAGTCTGGTGACGGCTTTTTTAGCCACAAAAAAATTGGGGAGATTTTGGATGCCTTTATATCTTTTATATTTCTTTTCACTTGCTCTTTTCTTAACCGCCTTTTATCAACACGCCCCCATCACGAATGCTACATTTTTGGAACGCGAGCACTTAACGCATTCCGTTTTTTCTATGATCACCGGAACCGCATTTTGTGCCTATTGTATCGCCGTGGTTTTTATCATAAAAAGAAATATTGAAAAGGCTTCAGCCATATTTATGTGCGCCATAGCCGTTGCTTTATCACTGCTTATGCTGGAATTTCCCGAATATCGCGGCGTCTTTCAACGAATATTATTCATCTCTGCCTTTGGGTGGCTGTTCTATTCACTAATTACTTTTAAATTTGAAAAAACAAGTAAAAGCCGTTGAGATGAAATCTAATTTTCAAACTATAATAAATTCTGAAACGCCAGTTTTAATTGACTTCTTCGCTACTTGGTGCGGACCCTGTAAAACTTTAGCTCCCATTTTAAAGCAAGTAAAAGTCGAACTAGGAGAGCAGGTCAAGATCATTAAAATTGATGTGGATAAAAATCAACCGTTGGCACAAAAATATCAAGTATTAGGAGTTCCAACCTTAATACTATTTAAGAACGGACAACAACTTTGGAGGCAGTCTGGTGTTGTGCCTAGCCATGAACTAGTTTCGATAGTAAAATCTCATGCTGCATGATAGAGCTCAACTCCTATATCGATCACACCTTTCTGAAACCCACGGCTACACCCGAAGAAATTGTAAAACTTTGCGATGAAGCAAAAGAATATAATTTCTATGCGGTCTGTGTAAGCAGTTGTTATGTTTATCTAGCGGCCAACGAACTCAAAGATTCGGAGGTTAAAGTTGCGGCTACTGTCGGATTTCCACATGGCAACTCTTCCAAAAAATCTAAAGTTTCCGAAGCAAAAAAATGCGTAAAGGACGGCGCCGATGAAATTGATATGGTCCTCAATCTAGGCTTTCTAAAATCGGGGCTGGTAAAATCTGTGAGAGAAGAAATTTCCGCAGTGAAAAAAGCCATAGGCAAAAGACCTTTGAAAGTAATAATAGAAACATGTTATCTCACTGATGAAGAGAAGAGAATGGCTTGCAATATAGTGGTGAAAGCGAAAGCAAATTTTGTAAAAACCTCAACGGGTTTTGGCTTTGGAGGTGCGACGCTGTCGGATGTAATTTTAATGAAAGAAGCGGTTGGTGATAAAGCGAAAGTTAAAGCTTCCGGCGGAATAAAAGATGCGAAGACAGCCATCGAATATATCAAGAATGGAGTGGACCGTATAGGGACTTCTTCGGGAGTAGACATTATGTTAAACGTATAGGATGAGTATTCATTTAGAAGCAAAAAAAGGAGAAATTGCCGATTCGGTGCTTCTTCCCGGTGATCCCATGCGAGCCAAATGGATTGCTGAAACTTTCCTGGAAAATCCGGTTTGTTATAACGACGTTAGAGCCATGTTGGGCTATACCGGAACCTATAAAGGGAAAAGAATTTCGGTGCAAGGGACCGGGATGGGGATTCCTTCCGCATTAATTTACTGCCACGAACTCATCAATTTCTACGGCGTTAAAAACTTAATTCGTGTAGGCAGTGCCGGTGCCTATCAAGCCGATATCAATTTGAGGGATATTGTAATTGCCATGGCAGCGTCCTCCACTTCCGGAATTAATAATTCGCGCTTTATCAATGCCGATTATTCACCAACGGCCAATTTCGAATTGTTTATGAAGGCAGCGAATTATGCCCAAAGCCAAGGAATACCCATAAAGGCAGGAAATGTTTTGTCGAGTGACGAGTTTTATGCCGACGACTTTGACAATTATAAAAAATGGGCGGAATTTGGGGTATTGTGTGTGGAAATGGAGGCAGCTGGATTGTACACAATCGCTGCCAAATACAATGTCAAAGCTTTGGCGATTTTAACCATTTCAGACTCTTTAGTCACCAAGGAAAGAACAACTGCCGATGAAAGGGAGTCCACATTCTCACAAATGATTGATATCGCTTTGCATACCCTTATTTAAAAAAGGGAACCACTCACAAGTCGATTCCCTTCTTCAACAAACTTGACTCTTCGAGTCAATAAACTATATTTTGAAAGTAATTACCGGTATATCTGAATGATTTACCAACTCTTCGCCAATACTTCCGGTAAAGAAGTGAGCCAATCCGCGACGGCCGTGTGTAGGAACCGCAATCACATCGGCTCTCACATTGTTACTATAAGCAAAAATTCCGTCCTCAATCGTGGTATCACAATAATAGACGACAGAGTCGTATAAGTCTAGAGCGTTATCGCCAGCCTCGGTAAGGAATTTAAAGGCGCGTTGTTGCATTTCCGAACTTCTTTTAAATCGTTCCGGAGTATTGATATACAGCAATTGGAATTTAGCATTGAATAAGGAGGCAATCTCCATGGCTTTTTTGAAAGCAGGTAGATAGTCCAATGAAAAGTCACAAGCGAATACCATGGTTCCTACTTCGAAATCCATTACTTTATTTTTTACGACCAACACAGGAACGGTAGAAGTTCTCACCACTTTTTCGGTATTGGATCCAACAAAAACTTCTCTAATACCACTGCTTCCATGAGAACCCATCACGATTAAATCGGCTTCATGTTCACGGGCAACCGTGTCGATTTCTTTAAAGATTTTATAGTTCTGAACAGTACTCACCACATTTACTCCCTCGAGGTAATCCTTATCGAGGAATTCACCAAATTGCTTTTCGGCTAGTTTCATATAATATACTGCCTCCATGACTTCCTGAGATTCATCTTTGGTTAAAATGGCTTCAGACAAGCCCATCATATGCAGTGCAACTATGTCGGCATTGTAAGTTTTGGCCAATTTGGCAGCAACTTCCAAAGCATATTCGGAATGATCTGAAAAGTCTATGGGTACGAGAATTTTTTTCATAAGTTTAGTTTTAATATTCAATTAATATGGGTGAAATGTTGCTTTTCTTTTTTTAAGCTGCTTTTCCAAATCGGAAATGGTCCCTTTAACTGCTAATTCAAAATTTTTCTCTTTAGAGGAGGCAAAAATTCTGGGACCGGGTAGACTTAACTCGATTTCACAAATCTTGTCGACTTTTGCAGGATCCTTGTCTATTTTAAAATATATATCGGCATTGATGATCCAATCGTATTTCTTACCTAATTTTTGAAGTTTATTTTCGGTGTATTCGGTTAAGGTTTCACTTACCGGCATTTTTACATATTGAATTGAAATATCCATATTTTGCATTTAATTATATCTCAAAACTAAAGGTGTAATCGCATAAAAAATATGATAAATGTCAGGTGTAAATTCAATAAAAAAGGGTGATACCGTCTCCGATATCACCCCATGCTCCTTTTTCATAGCGTTATACCAAATCTAAACATCTACGCCTTTCAGCATTTTGTTCCAATATAAGTAGGGGAGCATGAACTTTTTAAGCAACCATAGGCGCCAATGCTGTTTATCACTTCGGAAAATTAGCATGCGTTTCAACTTTGGATCGGGAATAAAATTTCCGTCGTAATCGAACTCTGCCAATACCATTTTACCATATCCGGTAACCAACGGACAAGAAGAATAGCCATTGTACGACTTATCTGAAGCGAGTTGCTGTTTGCGTAGCGCCAATATATTTTTAACTACCACAGGTGCCTGCTTTCTTATGGCAGCTCCTGTCTTTGCGGTTGGCAAGGCTGCAACATCTCCAAGTCCAAAAATGTTTTGATACTTGTTGTGCTGAAGTGAATGATGGTCCACGTC
>JABDKT010000213.1 GCA_013002065.1 Flavobacteriaceae bacterium | reverse complement strand
TAGTATGCAACGGTATTGAACTGTTCAAACTTACCCAGTAAGATGATGTCCACACTTTGCATTAAAAAGAAGGACACCGCACTTAGCGCCATTGGATACGAAATCCTTAAAATCGAATTGTATTTATATTCTATGCCAAGATCCGGTTCATTCGCTTTCCGGAATTCCCTAAAAACTTGAATCGTTGAAATTATTGCAAGAAGCACAAAACCTGCTAAATATGTTTCAACCAATAGGTGGGTGTTCTCGGTGAAAAATATAATTAGCGCCCCTAAAAAAAATGGAAGATACCTAAACAGATTTCGATATAATTCGGAGACCAACGCCAATCTTTGCGCTCTTAAGGTATCTATATTCAACATCGTTAATGCAAAGGCAGATAAAGCTAATATGGTTTTCAGTATTAACTCTGAAGCTCCGTCCTTATTAAAATAGCCATCAACAAATGAGTTGGGTATTAGAGCATATAGCATTAGAAAAGTCGCGGCTGCTCCAAACACTATAAGTAGCATTTTCAGATAAATTCGTTTCAATGAGCCCAGTGAGTCTTTAGAAATTAAAATTCCTGAATAGTAGATCACTGCTTGATTGGTTCCCACCATACACAAGCCTCCCAAAATCAACAGCCAGGATCGGGCAAAATCGTATTTACCTACTTCACTTGCGTCGAAGAAGTTGGTAAGAAATAAAGAAAGGCCGAAAAAAAACAAAATTCCTGCGACTCGCAAGAACATAACTTTAATGCTTTTGTTTATCAATCCTTCCTTTAAATATGTTTTGATACTACTTGGAAGCATTGTCTTTCTTTAGCCCAAAGGTAAATTTGGAATTAGATGTTATCGTTAGCAAGAGCGCAAAGTTGATCCAGAACCCGAACACCCTTATGGTATCTACTTTCAACCAGTTAAAACAAAAACCTATCATTGAGATAAAAATTACAATCGCCAGCAAATATCGTTGGTCGTTTTTCTTGATCAGCCGATAGGTAGTGAATAGGATAAGCACGATTAGGGACAAAAATAATATCATTCCAATGATGCCGGCTTCGGCCAAAATTCTTGCGTATAAGTTATATCCTGGAGGAAAATTAGGGTTGTTTTCATTCAAATATTTCAACCGAAATTCCCAATTACTCACTGTGGCCCATTTTGGATATTTATATCTGGCTTCAAAGGCTTGCATTCCGTAGCCTACTCCGGTAACCGGATTTTCTAAAAACACAAGAAAATTGGCGTATTGAATGCCAAAACGGGATCGGTTAGAAATGGCGTGTTTGTTGTCCCTAACATCGAATGAGGTGGCCTTTTCGACCAAACTATCTGCGATTTCCTGTCCTTTGAAAATTCCCAGAAAAAGTATCACGACAGAAGACAAACTTATGATAGTGATAAATATCTGGTGATGTTTACGTTTCCGAATTAATAAAAACCCGAAAACCAAGACTTGTATAACAATAACGAAAAGCGCCGCTCTGGATCCAGAAAACAATCCAAGAACTATCACAAGTACAGCAGGGATGAATTTTTTAAATCCCTTTTCAGTAATGATATAACTAAACATCCATCCTGCCACAGTAAATAGGTAGGTTGCCAGAGCAGGAGCCTCAAAGGTCACGGAAGAGATTCGGTCATGTCCGTAATCAAGATAAACTTCAGTAAAAGGAAAAAAGTTAAAAAACCACAGGATATAATGGAAGAATGCCAGTTTAAACTTTAAGATAAGTATTTCCAGTATCCCGTAAGTCGCTACAATACACATACTGTAGTAAAAGACCTTTCTTACTTTATAGAATAATGTAAGGCTATCGAATCTCCTAAAGACGTTAAAATATGTGGTAAGGAAAAACACTCCAGAGAGTAACACAACACCATATTGAAGTAGAAACCTCTCATAACCTGAAGCTCCTTTAAAAGAATAATTATGAATACTTGGAATATTTACCAGTGTCGCGATAATAAACCATACGAATAAAACTAAAGCCAATTGGAACATCAAATTCTTGATGGGGAAAATGATCCGTTTTCTAATCACTGTGTCTGTAACAAGTACGAGAAAAGCGAAAAAGAAAAAGATTACGCTAGGCTCCCTTGCAAATTCTCCCAAAGCGGGAATTCCTCTAAAAGAACTAAACGGTATGAAGAAAATACCGAGAAACACAAGTGATGTCATCAACTGTGTTAAGTTGATGCCAGTGCGTTTTTCAATAATTCCTAGTGCTTTATCCAAATCTTAATTTTCTATTTCAATGCACTGTTCCATAATTCGGTTTTAACACCGAAATCTCGATTTAATTTAACCGCTTCGTCCTTAAATTTATCTACTAGAAATGCCTCTGCTTTCTCATCCATAGGTGGAGTGGACTCCTTGTATTTGTTTATGGTTTTTAACTTTAATTGTTTCATTCCCGGAGTGATAGGCACTGTCTTTTTCACCAATGTTTTAAGTTTGTTTTGGCTAAAAATAAACCGAGTTACCGGGTTCTTTCTGTAGACTCCCCCGGGGTTAAATTTTGTATGAAGATTTTCAGGAACAAAATCAGGATCAACCTCCAAAAATTGAAACAACTCTCGAATACCAAGTTCCGGGTTCTGTAAAAACTCCTCAAAGGTGATGACATAGACATTTTCGAAGTGTTCCTTAAGTCTTTTGATCTTTTCGTAATACTGTGAATTGAACGTATAGTACCAGAAATCTGCATAACCCATTGATTTTCGATTCTCTTCTTCTATAAGCGCATCGTAGAAATCCAAAGACTCCCTTTCTTCACGTATAAGATGTAAATAGTTTGAGTAGGCTCTTTGAATAGGATCCCGTAGAGTTACCACTATTTTTGGCTGTTCGCCCAATGTCTTTTTGATCTTCGGAATAGCCTCCTCATAATTTGCATAGGATGGAGAAACATCGCCTATGGCTAATTCATTATCGACTTCCACATAGCACTGTTGGTAATCTTCTAAGTTCCCGACATGGAACTTTTTTATTTCAACATCGCCTTTTCCCGCTTTTTGTTCGGAAATGATATCGTAGGTGAAATAATGAAGCTCTTTTTGCTTCGGAAGAAAAACCTCAGGATGCTCCTGCAGGTAGTAATACAAAGAGGTAGAACCACATTTAGGAAAACCGGCCACTAAGAAATTTGGCAATTTCATATTTCTGAATTTATTCGCCTACCTCGGCGTATCCCTGCACTCTTAAATAGGCGCGACGTAAAAAATGAAATGCGAAAAACAAAAACACTAAGCCTAACGGAATCAACGTTCTCTTCTTATCGGTAAAAGAATAGATATAATGCAAGTCCGGTTTGTTGATAACGGTCACTATATTGTCGTATACAATTAATTGTTTCCGAAGTTCTTCATTTTCTGAAATCAGCTCATTTTTAGTAGTGATGAGTTGATGCAGGTTATTATTTTCCTGATGTCTGAAAAATATCTGCGTCGGATTTATATTAGTCTCCGTTTTTCCTGTATGAACATCGAACACCCCATCGATGTTTTCAATGCTTTTTTCATTTCGGGCTATTCGGGTATTTACATCTTCGATAGCAACTACACGCTTTTCCTGCAAAAGTTCATTGCTGTTGAGGTAATCCATCACTTTTTGAACTGTTTCCGTGGTTCCAATACTCGAAGTGGTGATGTATAGTTTGTGATATTTGTATTCGGTGAAATATACTTCAGAGAGTAAAATATCTTCCTCAAAATCACTTTGTGCTAGGTATTGCTCTAGGTTACGGTCACTAGTTTCAGACTTTTCAAGCAACTCCATGATGTTTACGATAGGATAAATCTCAAGCTCTACCAGTTCATTTTCCTCTGTATTGAAACCGTACTGGCTTAAAAATTCCTTATCACCTTGTTTTTGCTTCGTATTGAGCAGTTCGATAGCATTGTACACATACGATGTGCTATCGAAATTAGCCTGAATAATAAGTGTCGCCTTTTTATCGGCATCAACGGATTTTTGCCAGAAATGCCCGGCCGCAGCTCCACCTACAATGAGTATGATAAGAATTAACCAATTTCTCAGTATAAATCGGAATCCATGATATAAAGAGATCAAAAGTTTCCGATACCATTCTTGTATTTTTCTGAATACAAGACCTAAATCTATTTCATCGTTACTGTTCTGTCCCATTTTTAATTATTTATTGTTTTTTAATGTTGTAATTAATTTCTTTAAACTCGCTTTCCAATTTAAAGCCCGAATTTGAAACGTCTCTTGGATCTTAGAATTGTCCAAAACACTGTATTTCGGTCTTTTTGCAAAAGTACGGTAATGGTCGGTTTTAGCAAGATTTACCTCGTCTAATTGTCCGTTGAGCCTTAAAATTTCCGAAGCAAAATCAAACCAAGTTCCCTTACCTTCATTGCTGAAATGATAAATACCGTATTCTTCTTTATCTCCTTTTATCACCGTTACCAACGCTTCAGCCAAATCATTGGCGTTGGTTGGAGATCCAATCTGTTCGGTAGTTATCGACATATCTCTTCCTTCATTAGCCCATTTCAGTACAGATAAGAAGAAATTATGGCCATATTGCGAATACAACCACGAAGTTCTAAGAATATAATGCTTCGAACAATATTCTTCTATATACTTCTCACCTGCTAGTTTAGAGGCTCCATACACATTCAACGGATTTACCCCATCATTTTCTTTATACGGACTTTCCTTTTCCCCATCAAAAACATAATCGGTTGAAATATGAATCAAACAACCATTGCTATTTGCAACGGCAATGGCTAATTCCTTTATTCCTTCGGCATTCACCGAAAAAGCTTTCTCTTTTTGGGTTTCCGAGCCTTCAACATCGGTAAAAGCGGCTGTGTTAATAACGTAGTCAAAGGAATTTCGCTCAAAATAATGGCGAATGGAAGACATATTGCTTATGTCTAACTCACCTTTTGTTGTGAAGGTCCATTCAAATTCTGGATACCGGTTTTTAAGATCTTTAAGACATTTTCCTAGTTGTCCGTTCGCGCCGGTTACCAAGATTTTCTTCATTGAGTCACTTCCTTAAATGATGGTAGGTTTAAATCCTTTTCTGATATAATCAAATCCTCCTTGGCAAGATGCCAATCTATTGACAAGGTTGCGTCGTTATAGATAATTCCGCTTTCCGATTCCTTGTCGTAAAAGTTGTCGCATTTGTATGAAAAAACCGATTGTGGGGATAGTGTAATGAAGCCGTGAGCAAAACCTCTTGGAACAAAAAGTTGTAATCTGTTTTCATCGTTGAGTATCACCGAGTAATGTTGTCCGAAAGTTTCAGAATCTTTTCTTAAATCCACCACTACATCTAAAACACTCCCGTGAATCACCCTAACCAACTTGGCTTGCGCCATTTCTCCAGTTGAAAGTGTAGCCCTCGTAAAACACCATACTTTGAGTTGGACTGATTGTCCTGAACAAAAGTTACATGAAGTCCTGTTGCTTTTTTGAAATCGTTTTCATTGTAGGTTTCACAGAATAACCCTCTTGCGTCTTCGAATTGTGAAGGCTTTACTAAAAAACAATCTTTTAAGGGGCTTTGTTCAATTTCTAGCATTAATCCAATTGCATTAAGTGTTTACCGTATCCACTTTTAAGTAGAGGTTCTGCGAGTTTTACCAACTGCTCTTTTGTGATATATCCCATTTCATAAGCGGCCTCTTCGATAGCACCAATTTTAAGTCCTTGTCTTTCTTCAATCACCTCTACAAACTGAGAGGCCTGCATGAGAGAGGCAAAAGTACCCGTATCCAACCAGGCAGTTCCTTTGTCGAGGATACTAACACTGAGTTTTCCGCGCTTAAGATATTCGTTATTGACATCGGTAATTTCGAGTTCACCTCTTTTGCTGGGCTCTATATTGGCAGCGATATCCACTACTTTATTATCGTAGAAATAGATTCCCGGGACGGCGTAATTTGATTTTGGCTGCTGTGGTTTTTCTTCGATCGATAGGGCTTTGCCTTCATTGTCGAACTCCACAACGCCATATCTTTCCGGGTCTAAAACGTGATAGGCGTAAATGATTCCTCCGTCCGGATTGTTGTTAGAACGTAATAGTTCTTTTAACCCCGATCCATAAAAGATGTTATCGCCCAAAATTAAGGCAACTTTGTCATTTCCAATAAACTCTTTTCCTATGATAAAGGCTTCCGCCAAGCCATTGGGATGTTCTTGAACCGCATATTCAAACTCGCAACCATATTTTCGACCATCGCCCAGTAATTTTTTAAAAAGAGGGAGGTCTTGAGGTGTAGAAATGATCAAAATTTCTCTGATCCCGGCATACATAAGTGTAGAAAGAGGGTAATATATCATAGGCTTATCATACACCGGCATAAGCTGTTTACTCACTGCCAATGTGAGCGGATGTAATCTGGTTCCCGATCCTCCTGCTAATATTATTCCTTTCATAATCTATCTGTATTGCTTAAATACCAAGCCACTGTTTTTTGAATGCCGCTTTCGAAGTTTTCCTCTGCCTGCCACCCCAACTCATTTTCAATCTTTGAAGCATCGATGGCGTATCTAAAATCATGACCGGGTCGATCGCTCACAAAGCTAATTTGATCCTTATAGCTAGACGATTTTGGTTTCATTTCGTCCAAAAGTTCACAAATGGTGTGAGCAATATAAAGGTTTTTGCGTTCATTCCTTCCGCCAATATTGTAGGTTTCACCCAATCTTCCATTATCGACAGCCAATTTGATCCCAACACAGTGATCCTTTACAAATAACCAGTCTCGAACATTTTGACCGTCTCCGTAAATAGGTATAGGCTCACCCGATAATGCTTTTCTTATAATCGTGGGTATTAATTTTTCCTTATGCTGATTAGGACCATAATTGTTCGAACAATTTGTCGTCACTACCGGTAAACCATAGGTGTGAAAATAACTTCGCACTATAAAATCTGAAGAGGCCTTAGAGGCGCTATACGGACTATTAGGCGCATAGGGAGTTTTCTCGGTAAACAAGCCGGTTTCTCCAAGGGTGCCATACACCTCATCGGTAGAAACATGTAGAAATCGGGCGTTGTTAAACTCATCTTTTAGTGAATTTGGCCCCGTCATCCATGTTTTGTAGGCCGATTGTAGCAAATTAAAAGTTCCCACTACATTGGTTTCTATAAATGCCTTAGGACCGGTGATGGAATTGTCCACATGTGATTCGGCAGCAAAATGAACCACCTGATTAAACTGATGTTTCAGAAATAATTCGCTCAGCAATTCTTCATCACAAATATCTCCTTTTATGAAATGATAGTTTTTTTCGTCGGAAAAGTCTTCCAAATTCTTTAGATCGCCGGCATAAGTTAGTTTATCCAGGACAAATATTTCATCTTCTGTGGACTCCATTAAATAACGAACATAATTCGATCCAATGAATCCTGCGCCGCCGGTAATTAAGACTTTATTAGTATTCAAAATATATTTTTAGGTTAGGCTAAAATTTGTTTTAACATATTTTCGGTAATCAAGTAGGTAGGTTTCACCCCAGTGGTTCCCAAGCCACCCGATGCTAATGTGCTTCCCGTCTTCAATGGGTTATCTGAAGCATAATAGGCATATCTCACCTGCACTTTAGCCGAAATACTCCCTCGAATCTTAGAAGCTGCCTGTATGGCTTTTTGATAATGCGCCCCCTCCATTTCAAGTCCGATGACATTCCAGGTAGATTCATGGAAAAACTTTAGGATATCTCTATTCTGAAGAGACGTTCCTAAAACCGTTATCATCGCACCCGTGCAAACTTTTATCCCCTCGGTCTCAAAATCTTTTCTTTTCAATTTGTTTTTAAACGGATAATTATCGGCTGTCCCCTCAAATATATGAGAAGATGGGATCATAATATCTCCTTTTCCTCCCACCAAAATGCCTGCTTTTCCCATAATAGAGATCGACGCCACATTTAATGGTATCGTGCTACCATTAGGATTATAGGGTTTAAGCAACTCATCCATGGTCTCATATGCCTGTTCTCCAAAGGCATAATCCATCACTATAATTACCGGTGCTTGTTTTTCTTCCTCTTCGGAAATAGGAGTTTCTAATTTGAACCTATGATCTGGAAATTTTTCCATATCGAAGATCTGAACGTCAATATTGGTTCCGCTCACGTCCTTCAGATAAATCATTCCCTTTTGTTGAGCCATTTTACTGACTTTATCACGCAATTTTACGCTTTCCGACTTACTTAAGGCTTCGAAAATTTCCAATCGGCTCTTGCCCTTCAAATCTGTGGCCAGCGCCTTTTCAGCAAATAAACTATTCATTACACTGTGCATATTTGCACTAATAATGTGAAGAGGGCGGTCCATTAATTTATGCGTATGAAGCTCCTGCTTCACGCGATGCGCCCAACGTTCACCATGAATGTGATGCCCTAAACGTTCTCGAAGTACCGGACTAAAAGTAATGAGCCTTTTACTATCGTGAAGCACTTCTTCCAGGGCTCCTTTTCCGAGGTAATAAACAATTTTTAAAAATCTATTTTCATCCTCCTTGCAAGCAAACTCGGGATATATCTCATTTACTTCTTCAAATGTTCTTCCCAGGAAATTCGCAGTATGCGTGAGTGCGATTTCCTTTTCATTTTGGGATATTTTGCCTTTCTTAAGTACCGCTTCTTCCAGTTTAGTCCAATCCCTAATAAGATCTCCCTTATCATTGATAAGGACTTGTTTCATAATCTTATGAGATTCGATATAAAGAAAGGTGAGATGCGTGAGAATGTCATAGATTTCACTTCTGCCTCTTGTGATTTCAATATTCATCTGCTCCGAATCAATGCGATAGCAATTTCTTCTTCTTTTTAGCGGGATAATGGGTTCGAAATGAGAA
Organism: Flavobacteriaceae bacterium; assembly: GCA_013002065.1. Lineage (GTDB taxonomy): Bacteria > Bacteroidota > Bacteroidia > Flavobacteriales > Flavobacteriaceae > Aureisphaera. Next base: position 430 of record JABDKT010000213.1, on the reverse strand, counting down.
TTATTATACCCCTCATCACTCGTAAGATTCGTATATCGGCATTCTTCGATACCGTAGGGCAGGCGGTCAATAACATACAGAAGTCCTTGTAATTCAATTTTTTCTTCGGCTATGGAGCCGTAAATCTCCGGGCGTAAAATGAGTAGAGATTCTCGAAGTGTTTCGCCACTTATTCCCATGGGTTTATAAAACCCTCGGTTAAATAGGTGGCGCATAGTTATATAAAGCCTTTCAATGGCTCCGGAACTTTCTTGTGCTCTTGTACGTGTATGTGGGCTTAATGGACTCATTGCGGCTTCAAATATACTACTATTTTAAGCTTGCAATTGCAATAGCTCATCGGCAATTTTACGGTCGTTGGAAAGTCGAGGTATTTTGTTCTGTCCCCCAAGTTTCCCTTGCGATTTCATGTAATTGTGGAATGATTCCT
>JABDKT010000206.1 GCA_013002065.1 Flavobacteriaceae bacterium | reverse complement strand
ATCCAATTCGGGAGAGACACCCTCTGCAATTACTTTCCCTTTGGAAACCAATATGGGCGCTTCCTCTAACACAGTTTTCTTTATTCGTTGGCGTACGTTTTCACAATCATCCAACTTTGTTCCTAGCTCGTTTAATGAGTTATTTTTAGCTGCTGCAGTTAGAGATTTAATGGGAACTACAGCCTCCAAAGAATTCTTAAGCTGAATAACTTCTCTAGGGTTTATTTTCCCCGTAGCTGTTTTGGACACAAGTCGTTCCAGGTCACCGATTTGCTTTAAGTATTGCTGAAATTTCTCTCTTGAAGCAGAGTTGTCCAATAAATAACTCACCACCTCATGCCTGCTCACTATGGCCTCCATATTCTTCAAAGGCAATGCCAACCAACGCTTTAGCAATCGGCCGCCCATAGGTGAGATTGTTTTATCGATTACTTGTAATAGGGTAACTGCATTTTCCTGATGAGAGTGATATAACTCCAAATTCCGAATGGTAAATCTATCCATCCAGACATAATCGTCTTCAGAGATTCTGGAAATTTTTGTGATATGTTCTAATTGGCGATGTTGTGTTTCGGCCAGGTAATGAAATATCGCCCCGGAAGCAATGATTCCCGCTTCCATTCCATCCACGCCAAACCCCTTGAGATTTTTGGTTTCAAAATGTTTCTGAAGTAATTCTGTCGTATAATCTTTCTGAAATATCCAATCTTCCAAATGAAAGACATTAAAGCGATCTCCAAATGTTTCGGAAAAATGTTTTCTCTTTTGTTTGCTGAATAATACTTCGGAAGCGTTGAAGTTTTGCAACAATTTATCGATGTATTCGGCATTGCCCTGAGCGGTTAAAAATTCGCCTGTAGAAACATCTAGGAAGGACACTCCAAGTACATCTTTTCCGAAGTGAATAGCTGCCAAAAAATTGTTTGACTTACTTTGCAAAATATCATCGTTCAAAGCAACCCCGGGCGTGACCAATTCGGTAACACCGCGTTTTACAATCTTCTTTGTTTGTTTGGGATCTTCCAATTGATCACAGATCGCCACACGACAACCTGCTGTTACCAACTTGGGCAAATAAGTATTTAGTGAATGATGAGGAAATCCGGCCAATTCAGTCTTATCACCTCCATTATTTCTTGCTGTCAAAGTGATGTTCAAAATTCCCGCTGCGCGCACCGCATCCTCTCCAAATGTTTCATAGAAATCGCCCACTCTAAACAACAATAAGGCGTCCGGATACTTCGCCTTGATCGTATTGTACTGTTGCATTAAAGGGGTGGTCTTTTTCGACATTCCAACTATAGAATTGAACTCATAAAAATATGAATTTAACACTAGTTTTAAGACTCAATTCACGCCCAACTTATTGCCTTTTATTAACAATTTACGTCCTTTTATCAAATAATTAAAAGCTTACTTTTACCTTTGACCTCGATTTATGAAACATCGAAAACTAAAGAATAGCGAACTGAAGCGTGTAAGTCCGGAGGAATTCAAAAGCCTTAATAAAACAAGGCTCATTCTTATTTTGGATAACATTCGAAGCTTAAATAATATAGGATCTGTTTTCCGTACTGCCGATGCCTTTCTTATTGAGAAAATTTATCTATGTGGTATCACTGCGACACCTCCCCATAAAGACATTCAAAAAACGGCTTTGGGTGCTACCGAAAGTGTGGAGTGGGAATATGTTGAAAATACCGTCGAACTCGTTCGGAAATTGAAATCGGAAGACGTATCGGTCATGGCGGTAGAACATGCAGAAAACTCTATTCCGCTCAACGATTTTGAACCACAATTAATGAAGTACGCTTTTGTCTTTGGCAACGAAGTTAAAGGTGTGCAGCAAGCAGTAGTAAGCGAATGCGACGGTGTCATCGAAATTCCACAATACGGCACCAAACATTCGCTAAATATTTCGGTAAGTGCAGGGGTTGTTGTTTGGGATTATTTCAGCAAATGGAATCAGTAATTCAATAGATAAATAGATTAATCGTAATATAGCTATTTACCTATGATACTATTTCCTTTAAAATAGACAAGTAGTCTTTCCTATCTTCTACAAAGTCCTTTTCTGAAATATCCACTATCTTAATTTTATCTTGTGGCTGAGTTTTGATAAAGTCAAAATAGCCATCATTTATCTGTTGTAGATATCCGATTTCAATATCTTTTTCATAACTCCTTCCCCGTTTTCTGATATTCTCTAGTAATCGCTCAGTATTCTGATATAAATATATATATACATCCGGTTTCGCCAGTTCCTTATGCATTAAATGAAACAGCTTCTTGTACAAGTTGTATTCCTCCTCCGCCAAGGTAACCTTTGCAAAGATTAAGGACTTAAAAACATCATAATCGGCCACAACACAATCCTTAAACAGATCAAATTGGGTGATATCTTCCAATAACTGCTGATAACGGTCTGCCAGAAAAGACATTTCTAATGGAAAAGCATATCTCGCTTGATCCTCATAAAACTTAGGCAAAAATGGATTGTCCTTAAACCGCTCGAGGATGAGCTTTGCGTTGAAATCGGAAGCAATTTTGGAAGCTAAACTTGTTTTTCCGGCCCCAATATTCCCTTCGATGGCAATATAATTGAACTTGGCAAAATCATAATCCTTTACCGGATTCCGTAGCCATTTGGATTGTTTGGAAAGTTCGCTCTTATCGTTGGTTTCGGACAAAAGTCGAATCACATTTTTTTTAGAACTGGGATGAACCAATTGCGAATCCAACTCGGCCAAAGGTTGTAAAACAAATCGTCGGTGCTGCATCTCTGGATGTGGTACTTTGAGTGACTTAGTCTCGGTGACCAAATCATCCACCATGATAATATCGATATCAATAGTTCGGGAAGAATAAGAGTTAGAGTCATCTCGGGACCTGCCCAGACGTTTCTCAATCTTTAACACAGACTTCAAAAATTTGGCAGGAGAGGTGTTGGATCGAACCCAAATAGCACAATTTAAAAAAGGATCTCCCTCAAACCCCATGGCCGGACTTTCATAGACCGGCGAAATTTTAACTATATGACCCACCTCTTCAAAAATGGCATTTACTGCATTTTGAAGATGCTCAAATCTATTACCCACATTGCTTCCTAAGGAGAGATAAAAATTTTGCAAAGGCCTCGTATTATCGTAAATTTCAGATTTAAGACGAAATTAAGGAAATCCAAGTGATTGACCATTAACTTTGATACTTCATTCTCGCAATTTTGACTCAACTAACTCTAGAAAAAACATTACTGGCGCAACGCATATATTTGGTCCTCGCGGCCCTCTTTATTTGTTCATTAGTTGTTTCCAACCTTATTTTTCAAAAATTCTTTAGTTGGGATTTTTTCGGAATTTACACCTTCGAAATATCTGTTGGGATTCTCCCATATCCGATTACATTTTTAATCACCGACATCATTAGTGAAGTTTATGGCAAGAAAAAGGCCAATCAAGTGGTAACGGCAGGAATTTTTGCTTCCTTTTTCTCGCTATTGATTGTCTATTTGGCCAATAGTGTTCCCGCCACCGAATGGAGCCCGGTAAGCAACGAATTATTTTCCACCGTATTTGGCGCCACCGCCGTAGCTGTTTTTGCCTCCATGATGGCCTATTTGCTAGCCCAATATATCGACATTCAAATTTTTCACTTTTGGAAACGAGTGACCAAGGGGAAGCATTTGTGGATTCGCAACAATTTCTCCACTTTTCTTTCGCAATTTGTCGATACCTTTACCGTTCTATTTCTGTTGTGTAGCTTTGGAAAAATTGATTGGAAGTTATTCAGTGGTTTATTACTTAGTGGTTTCTTGTTCAAGGTTTTGGTAGCCGCTTTTGATACTCCTTTTCTATATGCTTCCGTGTTTTTCC
>JABDKT010000172.1 GCA_013002065.1 Flavobacteriaceae bacterium | reverse complement strand
GATACGAGGCTTCGAATCCAGTCTTTTTTACGATCCGCTCATTCAGTTTTTTAAGGTAGATCATAGCACCGAAAGTTTACCTTCCATAGAATTGTGGACCTATTTGGCTAATATTAGCTTTCGGTTTTGGTTAAACACTGCGATATCTTTATTAGTTCTGTGGATCATTTTTCGGAAAAAGGAAGTGATAAAAGTTTCGGTAATTCTCTATACCACTGTATTTGTGTTACTCATGATCGCACTTACGGTTTTACTCCAATCCGATAGAATGGGAGGGCATTTGGGACTATTTTATGTGCGCCGATTTTTAATTCAACCTTTGTTTCTTTTGCTATTAATTCCTGCGTTTTATTTTCAGAAAAAGGCCTAGTAACCTATCTTTGTGTTAAATCATTATTTACTATGAAATTTACTTATTTACTTGGTTTGTCGCTTCTAATGTTCTCTTTCATTAGCTGCGGAAATGAAACCAAAAAACAAACCGAAGAGCCCGAAATCGAAGTAGTTGAAACTACTCAGACAAAAGAATATACCTCAAGTGATGCCGAAGTCGCTTTCAAAGATGAAAAAGTAGGGGAGGCGTATCATAAATACATCGCGGTTAAAACGGCACTAGTCAATACCGATGCTACTGCAACTGCAACAGCTGCTTCCGATTTGATGACGGCTTTTGCCAATGTGGGAGTAGAGGAAGAAGTGTTGACAGCCACCCAAAATATTAGTGAAACAGAGGATGTGGAAATTCAACGACAAGCTTTTGTTGATGTAACTGCAGCTATGGAAGCTATGTTGGATGGAGCTTTGGAGTCGGGGACCATTTACAAACAATATTGCCCCATGGCCTTTGACTTTACAGGAGCTTCTTGGTTGAGTAGTAGCAAAGAAATATTAAACCCGTATTTCGGCGATAAAATGCTGCGCTGTGGTAAAGTACAGGCCGAAATCGAGTAAATTTGCATAGATTTAAGACAGTTTAAATCAAAACTCGTTAATTTTGCACTTATGAAACGCGTGGTTGCTTTGTTTATGTCGTTCCTTTTACTGCTTAGTAGCAGCGGCATCGCCTATGCGCAACATTTTTGTGGTGAATTTGAAATGATGGCTCAAATAACCTTGGGGGAAAAGCACCTTTCCTGTGGTATGGCCATGCCCATGACGAGCTGTGATTCGGAAGAAATGGAAGATCACGGTTGTTGCGATAACGAATACACCCAAGTTGAGACAGATGATACATTTGCTAAAGTAAGTTTCGAGTTCAATTTTGATCTCGACTTTATTCCTGCTCCTGTTTCTAATTTTTATACTGCGGAAGTAATTAAACTTCCTCGAGATAACACCTCTTATTTTCAGTATAGACCGCCACCTCCCAAGGAGAATATTTGGGTACTGTACGAGACTTTCCTCATTTGATTTTATAATGTAATACTGAACGCCTAAAGTTCGGCACTTAATTATTTATTACATTATAACAATCTAAATCATGATTACTAAAACATATAAAATTTCAGGAATGACCTGTGAGGGTTGTGTGAGTAGCGTAGAAGAGCGACTCTCCAAATTACCTAAGGTGAATTCTGTAAAAGTAGATCTTGAAAAGGCAGAAGCTGTCATTTCGAGTGAAGCGCCCATTGCAATTTCTTCCATGAGTGAAGTGTTGGCGCCTAAATATGGGATTAGCGAGCCCAATATTTTTCAATCGGTCGAAAGTAATACAAGTTCTATTTCCGAAGAAAAATCAAAACTGCAACAATTAAAGCCCTTGTTTCTCATTTTCGGCTATATTTTAATTGCTTCGATTATGCTGAATTATAAAGCATGGGATACCTCTAGTTTTATGCTGGATTTTATGGGACTGTTCTATATTATTTTCAGCTTTTTCAAATTATTGGATCTAAAAGGGTTTCCGGAATCATTCAGAATGTACGATCCCTTAGCTAAAGTAGTTCCTTTTTATGCCTGGATCTATCCTTTTATTGAAGTAGCATTGGGCTTGATGTTCTTAATGCGCTACGAAATCACTGCGGCTTTAATTATTACCATTGTCATTTTGGGAATTACTACTATAGGTGTGACTCGAACTTTGCTTAACAAAAGCAAAATCCAATGTGCTTGTTTGGGTACGGCATTGAAATTGCCCATGACTGAAGCGACCTTTATCGAAAACTCTATCATGATCGTCATGGCGTGGATAATGCTTATAAAAACAGCAGCGCTATGAAAAAGTATATCTTAATAATATTACTGCTGCCATTCGGAATCAACGCTCAAGATACACTGACCGGAACTATTTTGGATGGAACTAGTGAGAATCAAGAAGGCTTAGGTGGTGCCAACGTAGTTTGGTTAGACACCACTGTGGGTGCGGTAACCGATTTCGACGGAAATTTTAGTATCCCCTTTGAATCCGATTACAAACAACTGGTAATTAGTTACGTAGGTTACACTACCGATACTATTTCTATTTCAGAAAACAAGCCAATCGTACACACATTGCGATCGATTGGTGATCTGGATGAGGTTACCATTGAGGCTAAAAGAAAAGCGACGGCTCGATCGTTTATTCAATCGCAAAACACCATACTCATTAGTAGTGATGAATTGCTGAAAGCAGCCTGTTGTAACCTTTCCGAAAGCTTTGAAACCAATCCGTCCATCGATGTAAACTTTGCCGATGCCATTACCGGCACCCGACAAATAAAGATGTTGGGGCTTAAAAGTCCGAATATCTTAATCACTACAGAGAACATTCCTTCAATTCGCGGAGCGGCGCAGGCCTACGGACTCAGTTTTATACCGGGTACTTGGGTGGAAAGCATTCAAATTACCAAGGGTGCAGGAAGTGTGGTGAATGGTTTCGAAAGTATTGCCGGACAAATCAATACCGAACTACAGAAACCTTCCAAAGACGATTTACTGTTCGTGAATGCTTATGGATCGATAAACGGTCGTTTTGAATTAAACACTCATGTAAATACAGCCGTGGGTGACAAATGGCATACCGGTTTGTATCTCCACGGAAACATTAGAAATCAAAAATTCGATAAGAATGATGATAGTTTTCTGGATGTTCCATTAGCTGAGCAAATCAATATTTTAAATCGTTGGCAATATACCAACCCTGAAAAAGGAATAGTGAGTTTTTTCAATTTCAGATTTATGAATGATGAAAAACAAACCGGACAGATTGATTTCGACCCTGAACGTGATAAATTTTCCACCAACTTTTGGGGAAGTGAAATTGATACGCGTCGTTACGAGGCATCAGGAAAGTTGGGTTGGGTGAATCCGGAGATACCTTATCAGAGCTTAGGAGTTCAAGCTGCTTATAGTTTTCATGACCAGGAGTCGTATTTCGGAAGAAAGATTTACAATATTGAGCACAGCAGTTTTTATTCCAATGCTATTTATAATTCAATTATTAGCGATTCTCGACATAAGATAAAAACTGGAGTAAGTTTTACCTACGATGCTTATGATGAAGACGTGAATGCCAGCAATTTTCAGCGAAAGGAAAACTCGGTTGGAGGGTTTTTTGAGTACTCGTATGACGATTTGGGTGATTTGAATTTGACCGCGGGAATCCGAGCAGATAATCACAACCTCTTCGGATTTTTTGTGACCCCAAGATTTCATTTGCGTTATGCCCCTTGGGAGAAATCGGCTTTCCGAGTTTCCTTCGGAAGTGGTAGAAGAAGTGCGAATATTTTTACTGAAAATCAGCAGTTATTTTCCACCAATCGAACCATAAACATTCTAAACACCGAAGGTGATATCTACGGATTGGATCCTGAAGTTGCTTGGAATTATGGGGTGTCTTATTTACAAGGTTTCAATTTGTTGGGACGGAAGGGAGACATCACCTTTGACTTTTATCGCACCGATTTTGTAAATCAGGTGGTCGTAGATTGGGGAGACCCTTTGGCCATTAGTTTTTATAATTTGGAAGGTGAAAGTTTTGCGAATAGTTTTCAAGCGGAGTTCAATTATAATCCTTTCGAGAATTTTGATTTGAGATTTGCTTATAAATACTACGACGTACAAACAGATTTTGAGATGGGACGTATGGAGAAGCCTATGATTCCGAAGAACAGGATCTTTGCTAACCTTGCCTATGAAACGGAGGCAAGTGCAAAAGGCAGTCAGTGGAAGTTCGATTTAACCTACAATTGGCTGGATTCGCAGTTGTATGCTAATACTGAACCGAGCCCGGTGGAATTTCAACTCCCGGAACGTTCGCCTAGTATATCAACTCTAAACGCTCAGATTACCAAAGTCTTTTCTCCCAATTTCGAAATCTATGTGGGAGGAGAAAATATCACAAATGTTCAACAAGACAACCCAATTTTAAGTGCGAATGACCCTTTTGGTCCCAATTTTGATAGTACCTTTGTGTACGGACCCATTTTTGGAAGTGTTTATTATACAGGGTTACGATATAAATTAAATTAAAATGAAAAAACTATTCATTATTACTGTGTTGCTGTTCGGATTTGCGGTGCAGGCACAGGATAAAAATGCAAAAGCTACCATCGAAGTGGATGGAGTTTGTTTTATGTGTAAAACTAGAATTGAAAGAGCATCCTTAAAAACTAAGGGTGTGAAGTCGGCTGTGTGGGATATAAACACACATATGCTAAGTTTGATTTACGACGGAAGAAAAACCGACTTAGATAAAATAGAGAACAACATTGCTGCGGTAGGTCATGATACTAAAAGAATAACGGCTACTGAAGAAGCCTACAACAGCGTACATGAATGTTGTCGTTATAGAGATGAGGAAATTAAAAAAGATCATCAAAAAAAGGACGACTCCGACAATTAAATGAATCGCACGAAAAAGACCCTATTGTATTCAATGACCGTATTGGTGATTGTCTTTGCTTTTGTTTGGGATTACTATATCAAACAATGGCTTGAAGTTAATCCCGGTAGGGAAGAATCGGTGGTGCGTGTCGATCAATTCGTTTTATATCCATTGATTGTCACTTTAGTGGCGCTTTCGATATTTCAACTTTTCAGAAAGAAAAAGTAACATGTTTCGCGCGATTTACTGCTTGGCGGGAGTTCTATTGTTGTTAGGATGCTCGGTAAGTTCATCTTACAAGGGGTGGCAAATCGTTGAAGCAAGTTTTGAAGCCCATGGCGGGTGGGAGACATATCGGAATCTAGATACGCTAACACTAGTAAAAACAACCCGACTGTTTTTTGAGGACGGATCTTTAGAGTCTGAAATTTCAGAAACACAATTATTTATTCGGAATCCAGAGTATAAGACGACTCTTATTCGGGAAGGGGATACTCTGTTGAGCAGTAGTATCGACTCTATCGTTGACCCTCGTATTCATGCTGCCGAGTTTATAATGTTTCAACCCTTTTCACTAAATAATAGTGAAGCAGATATTGAATATTTAGGCGCTATTGAAATTATGAATGAAGAGGAAGTCTCCGAAATTAAAATTACTTTCCCTGAAAGTGAAGATATTTGGTGGTTCTACTTTGATAAAGAGAAGAAGTGCGTGGCCAACAAAGTATTTCACAATAGCCGCTATAGTTGGATCGAAAATTTAGCATTTCAGAATTACAACGACTTACTACTTCATAAGCACCGAAAAAGTTATTTTTTGGACTCCTTGGGCAACAATGAGTACTTGAGATCCGAATACTTTTATCATATCTTGGAATAAAAAACCCTCCGAAGCTTTATGCGAAGGAGGGTTTTGAATTTCATGAAGTATGAGGATTTTACATCATCCCCGGCATTCCGCCGCCGCCCATAGGAGGCATTGGAGGCGTATCTTCTTTTATGTCAACTAAGGCACATTCGGTAGTTAAGATCATTCCGGCAACCGAAGCTGCATTTTCCAATGCAATTCGAGTTACTTTCTTGGGATCGATAATACCGGCCTTCAACATATCAACATATTGCTCACTCTTAGCGTCGTATCCAAAGTTTTGTTTTCCTTCCAAAACCTTGTTAATCACTACAGAACCTTCACCACCTGCATTTTCAACAATGGTTCGAAGGGGAGATTCAATTGCTTTAGAAACAATTTGAATTCCTGTTGACTCGTCCAAAGTTTCAGTAGTCAATTTTTCAAGGGCTTTGTTTGCTCTTACTAGCGCGACACCACCTCCGGCAACAATTCCTTCTTCCACAGCGGCGCGAGTTGCATGTAATGCATCATCTACACGATCTTTCTTTTCTTTCATCTCAACTTCGCTGGCGGCACCAACATAAAGTACGGCAACACCTCCTGCTAGCTTCGCCAAACGCTCCTGAAGTTTCTCCTTATCGTAATCACTTGTGGTGGTCTCAATTTGCGATTTGATTTGTCCCACACGTGCCTTGATATCGGTTTTCTTACCGGCACCATTTACAATGGTAGTATTGTCTTTGTCGATGGTAACCGTTTCGGCAGTACCTAACATTTCAACAGTTGCGTTTTCGAGAGTAAATCCTCTTTCTTCCGAAATTACCGTTCCTCCTGTTAAGATTGCGATGTCTTCCAACATGGCTTTTCTTCTATCTCCAAATCCGGGAGCTTTCACAGCAGCAATCTTTAGCGCACCTCTTAATTTATTTACTACTAAGGTAGCGAGTGCTTCTCCTTCTACATCTTCTGCAATGATTAATAGAGATTTTCCTTGTTGGGCAACAGGCTCTAATACAGGAAGAAGATCCTTCATATTCGAGATCTTTTTGTCGTACAAAAGGATCATTGGATTCTCAAGATCGGTTTGCATTTTATCACTATCGGTAACGAAATAAGGAGAAAGGTATCCTCTATCGAACTGCATTCCTTCCACTACATCTACATAAGTTTCGGTTCCCTTTGCTTCTTCTACAGTGATTACACCTTCTTTACCTACTTTATCGAAGGCTTGGGCGATAAGATCACCTATTTGGTCATCGTTATTCGAAGAAATGGCTGCCACCTGTTTGATTTTTTCCATGGAGTTACCCACTTTTGTGGATTGTTTTTCCAAGTCGGCAACAATGGCTTCCACGGCGGCGTCAATTCCTCTTTTCAGGTCCATAGGGTTGGCACCTGCGGCGACATTTTTAAGTCCTTCTTTTACGATAGCTTGCGCCAAAACAGTAGCGGTTGTAGTTCCATCTCCCGCCAAATCGTTAGTTTTAGAAGCTACTTCCTTTACCATTTGAG
>JABDKT010000161.1 GCA_013002065.1 Flavobacteriaceae bacterium | reverse complement strand
ATCAATGAAAAACAAGCCTTAATAACCGGACTCGCGTTTAGTAAGAACAGATTGCAGTTATTTCCAGCCGGTATGTATACGAATCTATTCAGCACTACATTAAAAATAGGAATGGCCTCTTCGTGGAGTGAAAAATGGAGCACCACCATTGTTGCCCTTCCTAAAATTGCTTCCGATTATGAAAATATAAGCGGGAAGGATTTTTATCTCGGCGGATTTGCGGTGCTGAAATTTCAGAAGAAAGAAAACCTAATCTATCGATTTGGTGCCTATGGATCTCAGGAAGCCTTTGGGTTTTTTACGACTCCCATTATTGGATGGTATTATTTGAGTCCGAATCAGCGTTTCGAAATGGATATGTCCTTACCCATTGCAGCCGATATTAGTTATAAATTAGGAGCTGTATCTGTGGGTGCCGATTATATTGGCATTGGACGCAGTTTTAATTTAACTTCAAATGATATGCCCGACTGGTACGTAGATCTAAGTTCACTAGAGTTCGCTACCTATGCTCAAGTAGGTGTCTTAGACAAAAGTGTTTTATTGAGGAGTAAAGTTGGATATTCGAGTAACAATTACGAAGTGTATCCGCAGGGCGAGAAAATTGACCTAGGTGTTTCGGCCTTTAGTTTTGGAGACGACCGCACGCAACTAAATCCGAATCTTGGTGGCGGAATATTTCTTAAATTTGAAGCAATCTATCGTTTTCGCCTTCCCAATAAAAAGGAGATCATTGAAACTCCTACCAATTAATTATGGAAAGAACCTGTCCGGAATGTGGTGACAAAATAATAGGTCGAGCCGATAAGAAATTCTGTAGCGACGCCTGCCGGAATTCCTATAATAATGCGCTCAATAAGGATTCTAAAAATATCATACGCACCACCAATAACCGACTTCGAAAAAATCATCGCATTTTAGAAGCTTTAAACACCAAAGACAAAACGAAAGTGACGAAGAGCACCCTCGTTAAAAACGGATTTCTCTTCGAATACCACACTGGAATTTATACGACCAAATCGGGTAGCACTTACTTTTATGTATACGACCAAGGGTACCTGCCGTTGGACAATGATTTTTATTTATTAGTAAAAAGAGATCTTAAATAGTAGAAATATATCTTGCCAATGACCAATGTCCTGTTCTTTTTCGTTGTAATAATTAGCATAATCGTGATTATTGTGCTCGCTTATTTTTTCTCAAAGCAACAAAGAATGTTGAGAGAGCTCAAAAAATCGAAAGCGGAAAGCATTTCAAAAATTCAGAGTGGGGATTATGTTAAATTAAAAGGAAATGCCTTGAAGGTTATTGAACCATTAGTAGCGCCAATTTCCGGCAGGGAGTGCATATTCTATCAGGTTCTTATCGAAAAAAAGGGAAGTAAAAATTCATGGCATAAAGTTGTTGATGCTACCGAAACACAAGACTTCTTTTTGGGGCAGCAAGGTGAAATGGTGATGGTGAAAATGGACATTCCACGTTCAGAAACTCAAATTTATCTCGAAAAAGACAATGTTCAAAACTCAAGTACTTTTGCCGAACCCAGTCAAAGAATGTTAGATTATCTCGAAAAAAATGGAGCATCACACAAGAATATCTTGGGTTTCAACCGAAGAATGCGATACAAAGAAGGCATCATAGCTATAGACGAGAAAATCGTCATCAAAGGAATTGCACAATGGAAATCATTAAAGCAACCCATAGAGGGATACTCTTTTTCGAAAATACTGAGCTTAACAGGAACCAAAGATCAAAAACTAATCATCACCGATCTCAAAAAAGCATTAAAAATCGATTAATTATCTCCAGGTATTCCCCTTTAGTTTAAGAGCTGCTTTTAAAACATCTTTTTGGCTAATTTGACCAACAAGTTTTCCTTCCCGTAGAATGGGGAAACGGCGGTGTTTGGAAGATAAGAAGACTTCGGCTGCATCAAAAACGTTCATATCTCCATCGATAGTATCCACATTTTTCACCATGTGTTCCTCCACTTTCATATCACTCATTGGGTGATTGTGATAGCGACTGCTACTTATTTGTTTGATACAATCTCCTTCAGAAATAATCCCCACCAATTCATTTTTCTCATTCACCACAGGACCCCCGGAGATCCTCTTTTTTATGAGAGTGTTCATCACCTCCAATACCGATTGATCTGGTCGGAAAGTGATTAAATTAGTGGTCATATAATCGGACACTTTTATATTCTCTGAAGAGCCTTTGGTGGGCTTAGCTCTTTTTCCGATGTAACTTTTTATACTCATCCTGTTAGGTTTTAGAACTTTAATATAGCAAAAATTAATGAATGTTATTTCTGAAATATTTCTAACTCATTACCGCAGGCCGCTCGATGGTAAATCCACCTCCATTTTTCAGTAATAAATTGTACTTTTAAACACCAATCCACTGTTTATGAATCGTTCTCAAGCTTTTATCTCATTTCTCCTACTAATTGGGCTCGTCTATTTTAGTTTTTTCAGTTTAATGCCCAGAAAAGGTGCGGCGGCAGATATACCAGACACCGAATTTTCAACCGAAAGAGCGTTAGTTCCTCTAAAAGAAATGACCAAAAAGCCTCATTATATCGGATCCGATGGTCATGCCGAGGTTCGCGAATTCCTAGTCTCAGAATTGCAAAAACTAGGGCTTCAACCCGAAATACAAGAAGGGTATGTCCTCAATGAAAAGTGGGGAGGCATGGACCGACCCATAAATATCATCGCTAAAATAGAAGGTACCGAAGAGGGCAAAGATCTCCTCATATTTTCTCATTACGACAGCGCCTTGGTTCCATCTTACGGGGCCAGCGATGCCGGAAGCGGTGTAGTAACCATTTTGGAGAGTTTAAGAGCTTTTCAAGCCAGTGGGAAAAAGCCAAAAAATGATATCATTGTGCTCTTCACCGATGCTGAAGAGGTGGGTCTCGATGGAGCAAAATTATTTGTACGCGAACATCCTTTGGCAAAGGACGTAGCCATCGCTCTTAACTTTGAAGCTCGTGGTAGCGGTGGACCCAGCAATATGATTATCGAAACCAATCACGGAAATGCAGGGCTCATCAAAAATTTTAAGGAGGCCAATCCGCAATTTCCGGTAGCCTCGTCTTTAATGTATAGCATTTATAAAATGCTGCCCAATGACACCGATTCTACAGTCCTACGGGAAGAAGCAGACATCGACGGGTTCTTCTTTGCCTTTATTGATGATCATTTCGATTATCATACCGCCAACGATAATTACGAAAATTTAGATCGCAATTCATTGCAGCATCAAGGGAGTTATTTGCTACCCCTTTTACATCATTTCGCCGATGCCGATCTCTCGACTACCCGTGCCGAAACAGATGATGTTTATGTGAATTTCCCATTTATAAAAATGATAAGTTATCCGTTCTCCTGGATTTTGGCTATGCTGGTTGTAGCTGCACTCTTATTTGTTGTTTTAGTTTTCTACGGAATAAAAATGGGCCGCCTCAAAGCTTCGGACGTTGGTAAAGGCTTTCTTCCGCTGCTAGTGTCTCTAATACTTTCGGGAGTTATTGGCTATTTCGGCTGGGGCCTGATTACGAAAATGTATCCGCATTACGACGAAATCCAACACGGTTTTAAATACAACGGCCATTCTTATGTCGCGTTCTTTGTGTTTTTGACCCTAGCCATATTATTTATGATATATCGCCGGATGGGGAAAAACATTTCGGTCGCCAACTTACTCGTGGGACCCCTGTTTGTATGGTTACTTATCAATACACTTGTTTACCTATATTTAAAAGGTGCCGCCTATTTTATTATTCCCGTATTTTTTGGATTGATATCACTCTTCGTACTAATTAGACAGCAAAAACCTAATCTACTTTTGTTAGTTTTACTAGCGGCTCCGGCTTTATTTATTTTATCACCACTAGTTCAGTTTTTCCCTGTTGGGCTTGGCTCGGACCATGTGTTTATTAGTTGCATTTTTACGGTTTTGATCTTTGGACTTTTAATTCCTGTGGTCGGATTTTTCAAACTGAAACGCCTCATTTCCATCGGAAGTTTCATTTTGGCAATAGCATTTTTTGCTAGTGCTCATTCTCAAAGTGATTTTTCTGAAACGCGTCAAAAACCCAATAGCCTGGTCTATTATCAGGACAAGGATAACAATCAATCCTTGTGGGTGACATACGATGATATATTGGATGATTGGACCGAAGGATATTTGGGCGAGGAACCGGAGGAAGCTTCAAAATATGTAAGTAATGTTTCCGGTAGTAAATATGGAACAAGTTATAGTTATGCTTCCAAAGCTCCTAATATCAACCTTCCTGAATTTAAGCTTGTAAAAAATATCGATTCTATTAATGGCGAAAACAGAGAGCTTAAATTCACCATTATTCCTCAACGAAGGGTTAATCAGTTGAGCCTTTATGCCGACTCCACTTTGGTGTTTAATTCGTTAGCATACAACGGCAAAAGTGTGAGCGCAGACAGTACAGGGAAGGTATATAGCAAAAGACGTTCTAATGGCTTGCTACGTTTTTATGTGACGGCTAGTGACAGCCTGGAAGTGAGCTGTTCATTACCTTCAAATGCGGATGCGAAATTCACTATTTTGGAATACTCCTTCGACCTTATGGACAATGATTTATTTACCGTGAACAAACGTCCTAAGAATACTATGCCCAAACCATTTGTAGTCACCGATGCTGTGATTCAGAAAAAGACATTCGACCTAACTTCGATTCCTTTGGCTGTGAATGATACCATAACTCCACCTGCCAATGAGTAAAGTGATTGGAATTGCCGGAATGGGTTGGTTGGGCATGCCGCTCGCCCAACGTTTAAAATTATTAGGTTTTCAGGTAAAAGGAAGTGTTACGCGTTTGGATAAGGCTTCACAACTTCAACGAAGCGGATTCGATGTCTATCCAATGACCATTTCCGAAGAAGGTGTAAGTGGAAGCTATAAGGCCTTTCTCAAAGAACTAGACATTCTTATTATTTTAATCCCCCCGGGGTTGAGGAGAAATACCGGTTCCGATTATGTGCTAAAGATCTCACATTTACTTTCCGAGATGGAGGCCGCGAAAATTCCAAAATGTATCTTTATTAGTAGTACTTCGGTGTATGGAGACTCACAGGGAACAGTAACAGAAAAGGATATTCCAATGCCGGAAAGCGAAGCAGGCCGACAACTTTTTCAGGTGGAACAACTTTTGTTTAATTCTGAAGTTAAAACAACCATTCTCAGATTTGGCGGTTTGTATGGTGGCAACCGACAGCCTGTGAAATATCTGGCAGGACGTGAAAATTTAAATGGTGGTAAAGCACCTGTTAACCTTATTCATCGCGACGATTGCATTGCGATTATTTTTGAAATAATTAAGCAGGATTCCTTCGGAAATATCTTCAACGCAGTGCATCCCGAACATCCAATGAAGCAAGATTATTATACTGCCAAAGCTTCAGAACTGGGTCTTGATCCTCCGTCGTATGTAAACTCTGAAGAGGGTGAAAAATTTAAGAAAGTAGATTCGATCAATCTGAAAAAACTACTCACTTATAGCTTTTCTCAGCCCCTGTAGATTTATGTGATATTCCGTATCTTTAATGCTTCTATTTCAATTCTAAAATATGAAACTTTCCAACTCATTTTTCACCTATTTATTCGTAGGGATTTTAACTTTTTCAATTGCTGAAACATCTGTCGCTCAAAATTATGACGAGAAATTATACGATGCGCTTGAGTATCGTTTGATAGGGCCTTTTAGAGGGGGTCGTAGTGCTGCAGTAACCGGCGTTCCGAACAAACCCAATCTGTTTTATTTCGGGGCCACCGGCGGAGGCGTTTGGAAAACAAAAGACGGCGGACGAACATGGGAAAACATCTCCGATGGATTTTTTGGAGGCTCGATAGGTTCTATCGAAGTCGCTCAAGACGATCCCAATGTAATCTATGTGGGAGGAGGAGAAAAAACCGTTCGAGGAAATGTTTCTTCCGGTTATGGGGTTTGGAAAACTGAAGACGCGGGAAAAACATGGATGAAAAGTGGTTTGGATAAAGGACGTCATATTCCCAGAATTGCAGTACATCCCAAAAATCATAATGTTGTCTATGCCGCAGTGCTCGGAAATATTTACAAACCCACACAAGAACGCGGTGTTTATAAAAGTACCGACGGTGGAAAAAACTGGAAACGAACTTTATTTGCCAATGAAAATGCCGGGGCAGTCGATCTAATCATGGACCCGAATAATCCCAGAATTCTATACGCTTCTACCTGGAATGTGAGACGAACCCCTTATAGCTTGAGTAGTGGTGGAGACGGTTCTGCGCTTTGGAAAAGTACCGACAGTGGAGAAACCTGGAAAGAAATTTCAAAAAACAAAGGATTTCCAAGCGATACTCTAGGAATAATTGGTGTAACGGTTTCACCGGTAAATAGTGAACGCGTTTGGGCCATTGTTGAGAATAAAGAAAAAGGAGGTGTGTATCGAAGTGAAGACGGAGGGGAAACTTGGGAAAATATCAATAGTGAACGTAAACTACGCCAACGGGCTTGGTATTACACTCGTATTTATGCCGACTCGGAAGATGAGGATGTTATTTATGTCCTTAACGTACGTTATCATAAAAGTACCGATGGAGGGAAAACCTATAGCACCTACAATGCACCGCATGGCGACCATCACGATTTATGGATCGCACCCGAAAATCCCAAACGAATGATAATTGGTGATGATGGTGGAGCTCAAGTTACTTACGATGGTGGAGAGACATGGAGTACCTATCACAATCAGCCAACTTCACAGTTCTATCGGGTGACCACAGATAATTCTTTCCCCTATCGAATTTATGTTGCTCAACAAGATAATTCTACTATTAGGATTCCTCATAGAACTGAAAGCTGGAACATAGACGAAGACGATTGGGAATCTACCGCAGGAGGGGAAAGCGCCCACATCGCTGTGGATCCTGAAGACAACGACATAGTTTATGGCGGTAGTTACGACGGATTTCTAACTCGTTATAATCATAAAAACAAAACAGTGCGCAGTATAAGTGTATGGCCAGACAACCCCATGGGACATGGTGCAGAAGACATGAAATACCGTTTTCAATGGAATTTTCCCATATTCTTTTCACCGCACGACCCCAATAAGATGTACACGGCTTCCAATCACTTGCACGTCACTACCAATGAAGGTGAAAGCTGGGAAGTGATTAGTCCCGATTTAACCAGAAACGATCCGTCCAAATTGGGTCCTTCTGGCGGACCCATAACCAAAGACAACACCTCGGTGGAATATTATTGTACCATTTTCGCCGCAGCAGAATCACCTATTACTCCCGGATTACTGTGGGTAGGTAGCGACGATGGCTTAATTCATGTTTCGCGAAATGGTGGTTCTACCTGGGACAATGTTACTCCCAAAGGCATGCCCGAATGGATGATGATCAACAGTATCGAACCCTCCAAATTCGATGCAGGAACTTGCTATGTGGCAGGTACCAAATACAAAACGGGAGATTTTGCACCTTATTTGTACAAAACGACCGATTACGGTAAAACATGGAAAAAAATTACGAACGGAATTCCAGCGGAACACTTTACAAGAGTGTTGCGAGAAGACACCAAGCAGAAGGGTTTACTTTATGCAGGAACAGAAACCGGTATGTATATTTCTTTTAACGATGGAGAAAGTTGGAAGTCTTTCCAACTAAATTTACCCATAGTTCCCATCACAGACCTTGCTGTTAAAGACGATAATCTTGTAGTCGCAACTCAAGGTAGAAGTGTTTGGATTATCGATGATCTTACTGTTTTAAGGCAGTTAAATGCAGCCATCGGAAAAGGAAATTACCTATTTAAACCCAAAGAGACCTACCGCATGGGAGGTAGAAGTCGAAAAGGCTCTCTTACCACCGGAACCAATCATCCGGCGGGTGTAATGGTATATTTTAACCTTGATGATCCTAAGGACAAAGAAGTAAAATTGAGTTTCCTGAATAATAGGAACGATACCATAAAATCATTTAGCACCAAAAGTGAAAAGGATAAACTAAAAGTTGAAAAAGGAGCCAATATGTTTTCCTGGGACACTCGAGGCAAAGGAGCGGAGCGACTCAAAGGAATGGTCCTCTGGTGGGCGAGCACAAACGCGCCTAAGGCAGTTCCGGGGCAATATAAAGTCGTTTTGGAGGTGGATGGAGAAACTCAAACTAAGAGGTTTACCATTTCTCCCGACAAGAACGCCGAAGCCGATATCGCCGGAATGCAACGACAGTTTGATTTTATTACAAGTATTAATGAAACGGTGGACAAAGCTCACAAATCCATTAAAAAAATTCGAAATATAAATGCACAGTTGAAGGCTTTTCAAAAGCAGTACAAAGAAAATGAAGATGTAAAAGAGTTGGTTGAAAAAGCCAAAACCTTGAGCGAGCAATTTTCAGAAATAGAAAAAGCCTTGTATCAAACGAAAAACAGAAGTGGACAGGATCCTCTGAATTTCCCTATAAAATTGACCAATAAACTGGCGCACTTAAACAGCTTAGTGGGAATGGATGACTTCCCTCCTACGCAACAGGATATTCTTGTGAAGAACGATTTGACACAAAAAATCAATGCCGAATTGGTGAAATTTGACAATCTAGTGTCGGAGGAGATTTCAGCATTTAACACTCAGTTCAACTCAAAGAATCTTAACTATTTATTTGTTGAAGAGGAAGACTAATGGAATACTATTACATAAAATCTCTTCATCTCATCTTTGTAATCACATGGTTCGCTGGCCTATTTTACATAGTTCGCCTATTTGTCTATCAAATTGAAGCGTTTCACAAACCTTCTCCTGAAAAAGAAATTCTGGGGAAACAATTTAAAATTATGGCAAAACGGCTCTGGTATATTATTACCTGGCCGTCGATGCTCTTATCAATTTTCTTCGCCGTTTGGCTCTTGAGTATTCGTACATTTTATTTAACCGATGCCTGGATGCAAGTGAAATTAGGTTTTGTGGTACTATTGATCATTTATCACGTTAAGTGTCATTTGATATTTAAAAACCTGCAAAAGGATGTTGTGAAATACAGTTCTAATTTCATGAGACTATTCAATGAAGGTGCGACCATTATGTTATTTGCGATCGTATTTTTAGTGATACTGAAAAACGCCGTCGATTGGATTTATGGAACTCTAGGAATTGTCGTGTTTGCGTTGTTGTTGATGTTCGGATTTAAATTCTACAAACGATTAAGGGAAAAAGGATAAATTAAGAATACCAAAAACCAGCTTTGGTTTGATATTTGTTATCTTCCAAATTGAAAAGTGAATACATGAAGCTACACAAGTCGCTGCGTTTCCGAATATTTTTATCCATGTTGCTATTGGTGGTGGTTGCCTCCATCCTCATTGCCGTGGTTACAATTTATCAATACCGGGAAGAGGCTCAAGATTATCACCGCGACCGATTGGTACGTAAGGAAACGGCCATCACAAAAAACATAGACTACGTGCTGGAAAACACCACTTTTCCGAAGGAAACACAGTACATCCCGCTCATCTTCAAAAAGAAAATCTACGAAATTAAGGATATCAATAACCTCGAAATTTATTTCTATGATTTCGACGGAAAATTGCTGAAATCCTCTCGAGCTTCTTTTCTAAAAGATACCTCCCACGCAAAAATTCCAAAGTATATTTTAGACGCTCTCGAAAATTCACCCGAAAAAAGGTACCTCGAAGAGTTCGAAGAGGATGGACAAAAATACCAATCGTCTTACTCCTATATCACCGACCCTTCGTTTAAACCCTTGGCGATTTTAAACCTGCCATATATCGAAGACGATGACTTTATCAATAAAGAATTAAAGGAAAACCTCACCCGAATGGGGATTGCTTATTTCTTTATGTTACTCATTGCTGTGGCGATAGCCTATTTCCTTTCCAAGTACATTACCCGATCCTTAAATCAAGTGAGTGAAAAAATTACAGCAACTCGATTGGACCAGCGTAATGCAAAAATCGACCTCGATGAAAACACCACTCAGGAGATTTCGAATTTGGTGGTTGCCTACAACCAGATGATCGACGAGTTAGAAAATAGTGCCGCCCAATTGGCCGCCAGTGAGCGAGAAGCTGCTTGGCGTGAAATGGCGAAACAAGTAGCACACGAAATTAAGAATCCGTTGACCCCCATGCGTCTCACTGTCCAAAGTTTTCAAAGGAAATTCGACCCAGAAGACGAAAAAATTAAGGAGAAGGTTGAAGAGTATTCGAATACGCTTATTCAGCAAATTGACACCATGAGTTCGATAGCTTCTGCTTTTTCTACCTATGCCGATATGCCTGCTCAGCAAGATGAAACGCTGAATTTGGTTCGCATCACCAAACTCGCCATGGATATTTTTAATGAAGGATATATCTACTTCGAGTCTGAGGAAAAGGAAATCATCGCCAAATTTGATCGAACGCAGCTAATAAGAGTGATTACGAATTTAATAAAGAACAGTATTCAGGCCATCGATCAAAAACAACCTGAAAATCCCAAAGTTGTGGTGAAGGTCTATTCCGAAAATTCTAAGGCATGTATTACGGTTGAGGATAACGGATTGGGGATTTCAGAAGAAAACAAAGACAAAATATTTGAACCTAAGTTTACTACCAAATCAAGTGGCATGGGATTAGGCCTGGCTATGGTTAAAAATATTGTTGAAACCTATAACGGACAAATCACTTTCGAATCTCAAGAAGGTGAAGGTGCCATCTTTAAAGTTACCATACCCAAATTAGCCGTTAATTAATCTTTCCTGCTTTGATTTAGCGGTCGCATTAAGTACCTTAGCGCAGCTAATCCCCAAAATTCAATAGCAATGTCTTACGAAAATATTTTAGTCAATTCTTCGAATGGAATTACCACGATTACCATCAATCGCCCTTCTAAATTAAATGCCTTAAATCAAGAAACCATCAAAGAACTTCACGACGCCTTTAAAGAGGCAGATGAAGATAGCGATACCTTGGTCATTATCATTACCGGAAGTGGTGAAAAAGCCTTTGTTGCTGGAGCAGATATCAGCGAATTCGCCGACTATTCCGTTTCTCAAGGAGAGCGATTGGCTTCACAAGGACAAGCTCTATTATTCGATTTTGTAGCCCATTTGTCGACACCTGTAATTGCTGCTATCAATGGTTTTGCCTTAGGAGGTGGACTCGAATTGGCGATGTCTGCACATTTCAGAATTGCTAGTGATAATGCCAAAATGGGATTGCCCGAAGTATCTTTGGGTGTTATTCCAGGGTACGGTGGCACGCAACGACTGCCTCAGTTAGTGGGGAAAGGTAGAGCCATGGAAATGATCATGACGGCAGGGATGATTACTGCTGAAACCGCCAAAGAATACGCTTTGGTAAATCATGTCACAACTTTGGAAGAACTTCTCCCTCTGGCCGAAAAATTGGCCGGAAAAATTAAAAGAAATTCACCGGCCGCCATCACCTCTGCCATCAATGCCATTAATGCCGGTTTTGAAGACGGTGAAAACGGATTTGACACCGAGATTACCGAGTTTGGTAAGTGTTTTGGCACTGCCGATTTCAAAGAAGGAACCCAGGCATTCCTCGAAAAAAGAAAGCCTGAATTCAGCGGAAAATAAATTAATGGATATATTCCATATTCAATAGGATTTATTCCAACTAATGCATAACTTTGAGGGATTTGTAATCCCAAGAAGTTAAATGTCTTCATCCATTAAAGGCCGCGGCGCCCAGAAAAAAGTACACAACCGTTTCTTTGAATTAGGCCACGAGGTCTTGGATGAATATTTGGAGTTTTGCCAGCTTGATGGAGAAATCGCCGACAAAAACAAAACCAAGTATCTAGAAGTATTTTCTAAATCTTTTGTGAATAAAGTTCCCAGCCCTGATGTAGGAATGGGTTATTCGGCCAATCCCTATCAAGGGTGCGAACATGGTTGTGTATATTGTTATGCCAGAAATAGTCATGAATACTGGGGCTACGGCGCAGGAGTGGATTTTGAACGAAATATACTCGTGAAAAAAAATGCCCCTCAATTGCTTGAACAAAAACTTCGGTCTAAAAACTGGCAAGGTGAAACCATTGTTTTATCAGGAAATACAGACTGTTATCAACCCATTGAACGCAAATTAGAAATCACACGAAAGTGTTTAAAAGTTATGCTGAAATGGAAGCATCCCACAGGAATTATTACCAAAAATTCATTGATTCTTCGAGATTTGGATATTTTAAAAGAAATGGCGAAGCTCCATATCATCGCGGTGAATATTTCGGTGACGTCCCTTTCAGAAAAAACAAGGAGATTATTAGAACCGAGAACAGCTAGTGTTAAAAACCGACTTAAAACCATCGAAATTTTATCCAAAAACAACATTCCTGTGAACGTTATGATGGCCCCAATTATCCCTTCATTAAACTCTCATGAAATTATTCCAATAATAAAGAAAGTCGCTTCGTTGGGGGCGAAGTCGGTGGCACATACCATCGTAAGATTGAACGGACAAAACGCTACTATTTTTGAAGATTGGGCGAGAAAGACTATTCCCGATAAAGCCGACAGAATACTCAACCAAATCGCTGAATGCCATGGAGGAAAATTAAACGATAGCCAATGGGGTCGAAGGATTAAAGGAGATGGAATTATCGCTCAACAAATTGCCGACACGTCTGCGCTCGCAAGACGAAAATATATGGGAAATTCGAAAATGCCAAAACTGGATATCTCACATTATCTAGAATTGAAAAATCCACAAATGCACCTCTTTTAGCCAATTTTACTTTTAATGGTTTTCTCC
Organism: Flavobacteriaceae bacterium; assembly: GCA_013002065.1. Lineage (GTDB taxonomy): Bacteria > Bacteroidota > Bacteroidia > Flavobacteriales > Flavobacteriaceae > Aureisphaera. Next base: position 165 of record JABDKT010000161.1, on the reverse strand, counting down.
ACTAAATCGACCAGTGCGTCTGGTTCATAGTCTGAAACTTTAATAAGTGGGTGTGTCTCGAAGGTGAGTCGGCAAAACATAGGAATTGGAAACATGCGATTTCTTTGTAATTTCCAGGAATTGTTAATGCTTACAGGCAGGACGAACGAATCGGGAGCATTTTCC
>JABDKT010000065.1 GCA_013002065.1 Flavobacteriaceae bacterium | reverse complement strand
TCTTTTTCCTTTTCATGTAAGTTGATATCTCCAATTGGAATTTCGGAAGTTGCACCCGATTTCCTTAATATAGACTGAATTCTGGCGTAGGTATATTGAATGAAAGGCCCCGTGTTTCCTTGGAAGTCGACGCTTTCCTTCGGATCGAAGAGAATGCGTTTTTTAGGATCCACCTTTAAAATATAATACTTCAATGCGCCTAATCCAATGGTTTTGTATAGCGCTACTTTTTCCTCTTCGGAAAAATCCTCGATTTTGCCTAATTCTTCGGAAATGGATCTGGCCGTTTCAGACATCTGATCGATAAGGTCGTCGGCATCAACTACTGTTCCTTCTCTACTTTTCATCTTTCCTGAAGGTAAATCTACCATCCCATAACTGAGGTGATAAAGATTTTCTGCCCAGTGATAGCCAAGTTTCTTCAGAATTAAAAACAACACTTTAAAGTGATAATCTTGCTCATTTCCAACGGTATAAATCATACCATTAATATCGGGATGATCTTTTACTCTTTGTATGGCAGTACCTATATCTTGAGTCATATACACCGCTGTACCATCACTACGCAAAACGATTTTTTCGTCTAGGCCGTCCTCGGTAAGGTCGCACCAAACAGAACCATCTTCCTTTTTATAAAATACTCCCTTTTCGAGGCCTTCCGCAATATTGTCTTTACCTAGTAAGTAGGTATTGCTTTCATAATAATAACTGTCAAAATCGACTCCAATCGAATTGTACGTTTTTTCGAAACCATCGTACACCCAACCATTCATCGTTTTCCAGAGTTCCACGGTTTCAGGATCTCCGGCTTCCCATTTTCTCAACATTTCCTGAGCTTCTTTAAGAATAGGAGCCTTGGCTTTTGCCTCCTCTTCGGAAAGTCCTTCAGACATTAGTTGAGAAATTTCCTTTTTGTACTCCTTGTCAAAGAGCACGTAATAATTCCCAACTAACTTATCGCCTTTCAATCCGGAAGATTGCGGAGTTTCACCATTTCCGAAGCGCTTCCAAGCCAGCATACTTTTACAAATGTGAATCCCACGATCGTTGATGATCTGGGTCTTATACACTTTCTTTCCCGCTGCTTTTAATATTTCAGCAACACTATAACCCAATAAGACATTTCTAACGTGCCCTAAGTGTAAAGGTTTATTCGTATTGGGAGAACTGTATTCCACCATATAAGCATCGTCTCCAGTGGACTGTATTCCAAAATTGGAGAAGTCATTCACTTCTTTGAAGAATCTCAGAAAATAAGCATCACTTAGTACTATGTTCAAAAAGCCTTTTACAACATTAAACTTTGAGACTTCCTCCACATTTTCCACCAAATAATTGCCAATAGCCTCTCCTATCTGAAAAGGATTGCCTTTAACCACTCGAAGCATGGGAAAAACCACCACCGTGGTATCGCCTTCGAATTCTTTGCGGGTAGCTTGAAATTCGACAGTTTCCAATGTCGCACTATACAAGTCTTTTACAGCTTGTTTTACGTTATTGGATAAGGTTTCCTGAAGGCTCATGAATACTGATTTTTTAAGAGGTCAAAGATAAAATTTTATTTCTGAACAGTCGATGTATACCTTTTAGAAATGAACGGTCTGTGAATTAAATCTTAACTTAGTTTTAAGCATGGAGCGCATGCTAAATAATTATCTTGCCAACAAAAAAATGCTAGTCAACGTTTCGTATAACAATAAGTCGATCACAAAAACCATCGACGCGGAATTAGGTAAACCCTTTACCCTGCGCGATCGAATAAAAATGGGTGGAATAGGATCGCCGCGGTTGGTAATTACCAACACAAGTGTTCAGATTAATAATCTTCTCATTCTGGACAACAATCGAAATTATTGCAATATTGAATTGAGACCCAAGGGAATAATCATAGGATTTCGGTCGCTATTGGAATCTTACGCTCTCATAATCCCTTACTACAAACTAACTCTTTACAAAGGAAAAGCAGAAGAATACAGCTTATATCGCGACAATTATTTTGTAAAGATTGAAGCCAGAGACAAAGGGGTACACAAATTTATTCGAAAACTAATTCGGATAAAAAATGAAGTTACCGGAATGCGAATTGATTAATGTTATTTGTTTTTAGTTCCTTTTTCGAATGAAGGCACCAGCTACCAAAGCGATCACACCAAGACCAATCATCGCTAAAGTTTGATTACTCATTCCTTCTTTCGCGTCAACTTCTAGAGGTCCAACGTCCAAAACTTCTTGTGGTACGAATGCATTATATAGGCCGAAACCAATAAGTACAAGTCCCACTATCATTAAAACTAAGCTTAAAATTTTCATAGGGTGGTTGTTTGTATTATTTGAAGATATAAATTAAACACTAGATTCTATGTATCTTTAAAACAAAAATTGAAAATCCTACTCACAGGTGCGAACGGTTATATAGGAATGCGGTTGCTACCTATGCTATTGGAACAAGGTCATGAATTAATCTGTGCCGTGCGTAACGAAGCTCGCCTGTCTGTAAGTGATGCTGTGCGTAAAAAGATTGAAGTTGTCGAAATCGATTTTCTGAAAGATCCAAAACCCGAAGTCCTACCACGAGATATCGATGCGGCTTATTACTTAATTCATTCCATGAGCAGTTCCACTTCCGACTTCGACGAAAAAGAAGAACGTTCGGCACTTAATTTCAATACATATCTTGCTTCAACTCATTGTAAACAGGTGATATATTTAGGCGGAATAGCCAATGAAGATGAACTTTCTAAGCATTTACAATCGCGAAAAAAAGTAGAGGACATCCTCTTCGAAGGCAAGCCAAATCTCACTGTATTACGTGCCGCCATTATCGTGGGTTCTGGGAGCGCCTCCTTTGAAATTATACGAGATCTATGTGAGAAATTACCCGTAATGATTACTCCTAAATGGGTAAAAACTCGTTGTCAGCCCATAGCAGTTCGAAATGTCATCCAGTACCTTCTAGGCGTTTTGGGTAAAGAAGAATGTTACAACGAATCTTTTGATATTGGGGGTCCCGATATTCTTAGTTACAAACAAATGATGAAAGGGTATGCAAAAGTTCGGAAATTGAATTTGTTTATAATCGACGTTCCTTTTTTATCACCCAAGCTTTCCTCCTACTGGCTATATTTTGTGACTTCGACCTCTTACAAGCTCGCTTTAAATTTGGTGGACAGCATGCGCATTGAGGTAATTACAAAGGACAACCGTTTGCAAAAATTGTTGAATATTGAACCCATTCCATACGAAGAAGCCATTGAGCTGGCCTTTGAAAAAATAAAACAGAATCAGGTGGTATCGAGTTGGAAAGATTCGATGGTAAGCGGGCGTTTCAGAAAAGAATTAAAGCAATATGTAAAAGTTCCCGAGTATGGTTGTTTAAAAGATCATCAAACCGCAAACCTTGAAAATCCTGAGAAGGCATTAGAGAATATTTGGTCCATTGGAGGCGAACGAGGTTGGTACTACGGAAATTGGCTTTGGAAAATTAGAGGATACTTAGACAAGTTGATTGGTGGCGTTGGGCTGCGCCGTGGACGCACCCATCCCAATAAAATATTTGAAGGGGATGCGTTGGATTTTTGGCGAGTAATTCTGGCCGATAAAGAAGAGAAAAGGCTACTGCTTTTTGCTGAAATGCGTGTTCCGGGAGAAGCTTGGTTAGAATTTGAAATCGACGACAAAAACGTCTTGCATCAAACAGCGACTTTCAGGCCCAAGGGACTTTGGGGCCGTTTTTATTGGTTCTTAATGTTGCCCTTTCACTATTTTATTTTTGGGGGAATGGTAAGACGGATTGCCAAGTATAAGGGATGAAATTAATTCAATTCTGAAATACGTGGCAGAAACACCTCTGCCATCATACAACGTGCACTTCCACCACCACAGGTTTCGATAATGGTGAGATCGCTACTTAAAATATCACAATATTTTTCTATCAAGTTAATTTGATCGGGACGTAAGCTTTTATGGGCCGCCAAACTCATCACCATGTATTTTTTATCGTTGGCACCTTTTACCTGAAGCATATTTCCTGCAAATTGATGCATTTGTTCTTCAGTAATGGAAAGTATTTCTTTTCCACTCTCTTTTAAATGCCGAATCACATTCTTACGCTCGCTTTTATCATCAATAGCGTCTAGGCAAATCACTGCAAAGTTCTCGGCTAATGCCATCATCACATTGGTGTGATAAATCGGTAAGCGCTCTCCATCCACCGTTTGATTCGCTGTAAATATGATAGGATCGCATTCGAAATCTTCACAAAATTCAATGAATATTTCCTCATGCGCTCTGGGAGACAGCGCACAATAAGCCTTTTGATTTACTCTATCCATTAGAATACTTCCCGTACCTTCAAGAAATACGCCTTCCTCCTCGGCCGTGGAATAGTCCATAAATCCTTTGATAAAAAAGCCTTCTTCCTCCAAGCGATCCATAATTTCCTCTCTTCTCTCCCTACGCCTGTTTTCGGCAAACATTGGATATAAGCCTACAATTCCGCTTCGATGAAAACTTACCCAATTATTGGGAAATATGGAGTCTGGTGTATCATTCTCCAAAACATCATTTTCCACTATAACATGAACTCCAACCGATCTTAATTTTTCAACTAAGCCGTCAAATTCTTTTTGAGCACTAGCGTTTATGTCGGCGCTATTTAAGTCGCTTTCTTCCTGGAAATAGTTGTTAATCGCGGTCTCTTCGTTCAATCGAAATGCCACAGGACGAATCATTAAGATGGTATTGGTAATCTGCTGCATGGGGAATTATTATTCATCACAAAAATAACGTATTTTGTATGGAATAATAGCACTACTTATTCCAATTATTAAACTAAAAATGACCGAAAAACAAAAAATGTTATCGGGTGAAATGTACGATCCCAATGATCCGGTTTTAAAACAAGAGCGAGAACATGCTCGACTCACATTTCAGCAGATAAACCATCTTGATGAAAACAATCTCGAGCTTCGAATCCGTCTTTTTTCTCAACTATTGGGATCTGCCGGAGATAATTTCTTTATCGAACCTCCTTTTTTCTGTGATTACGGTTATAATATTGATTTAGGAACAAACGTTTATATGAATTTTGGTTGTTGTATTCTGGATGTAATGCCTGTGAGTATTGGCGACAACACCATGGTTGGACCCAATGTTCAAATTTACACAGCGACGCATCCTCTAGAAGCCGAAGCAAGAAATTCGGGAAGGGAATTCGCTAAACCAATTTCAATTGGGAAGGACGTATGGTTGGGTGGCGGTGCAATTATTTGTCCAGGCGTTATTATTGGAGATGGTGCAGTGATTGGAGCCGGCGCTGTCGTTACAAAAGACGTCGAATCGAATACCTTTGTGGGTGGTAATCCCGCAAAATTTATAAAGAGGATTGATTAGCTTTAATCAATCTCTAGTCAATGGCATCGTACTGCAACGCAACAGTCCGCCTTGTTTTGCAATTTCAGAATAAGGCACTTCTTCCACCGTAAATCCTTCATCACGCAACCAATCGTTGAGACGTGTAAAGTTTTTTTCAGAAATGATGACCTCTTCGGAAATAGAAAATACGTTAGAGAACATTTGAAACATTTCATTTTTGGTGATATGAAAGCAGTTTTCTTTTCCGAAGAAATTTACCAACCATTCATATTCATCCTGATTTAAAAACCCGTCCTTTTGAATAATGGCTTTTCCTTTGCCCAGAGGTTGAAAACAACAATCGAGGTGTAGTGCATTTTCTTCGGGATTCGTATTGGACTTACTTAAGTTGAAGGATTTTACAATTTTATCGGGAAATTCTGTCTGTAAAGCCTCTACCGCCTTCATATTGGTGCGAGCTGTGATTAAATCGGGATAATCTTCACCACTATAAGTACCTACAAAAATATAGTCGCCCCAGGGCATGACATCTCCTCCTTCGACATGAGCCTCTTCGGGTAAAACAATCTGATTCTCTAGAGGGATTTGTGACCATAAATATTTGATGGCTTGAAACTCTTCTTCTCTATCGGGAAGGATGTTCGATTTTACCATTTTATCACCAATGACAAAGGCAATATCTCTTGCAAATATTTGATTACAATCTTCGATCAATTCGGGGCGATACACCTCTACATCATACTTTTTGAACACCTTGGCCACAGCGTCCATTTCCGGGATCATATTCTTTTCCAAGGGATAGTTACCGGCCTTGATATACATGGCCGAATTAGGATCGTAAGCGTCTTCTATCTTTGGGGTAGGTCCGTTACTTTTTGCAATTCCAAGAACTACGGCACGAAGCCTCGAAACTTCGTCGTTAACGTTTAACTTAATCATGGGGCAAATATAAAAAAAGCATCCGTTTTGGGCGGATGCTTCATTTTTTAGCTTATTAATATTATCTTGACTTAATGTCTTTGAATTCGCGGTAGTTTTCACCAATATACACCTGTCTTGGTCTTCCAATAGGCTCTTTACGAAGTCTCATTTCTCTCCATTGTGCGATCCAGCCCGGTAATCTACCTAAGGCGAACATGGCTGTAAACATTTCTACTGGAATGCCCATTGCACGATAAATGATTCCTGAATAAAAATCTACATTCGGATAAAGTTTTCTATCCACGAAGTAAGAATCTTCTAGTGCTTCTTTTTCCAAGCCTTTTGCGATTTCTAAAATTGGATCTTCAACGCCCAAGTCATTCAGCACGTCATCTGCAGCGACCTTAATAATTCTCGCACGCGGATCAAAGTTTTTATATACTCTATGTCCGAAGCCCATCAATCTAAACGGATCGTTTTTATCCTTGGCCTTAGCCATGTACTTTTTAGTATCTCCACCATCTTCTTTTATTGCCTCAAGCATTTCTATCACTGCCTGATTGGCTCCACCGTGAAGCGGACCCCATAGCGCATTAATTCCTGCTGAAAGAGAGGCAAAAAGTCCGGCATGAGACGAACCAACCATTCTTACAGTTGAAGTTGAACAGTTTTGCTCGTGATCTGCATGAAGGATTAATAATTTATCCAGTGCATCGACCACCACTTGGTTCGAATTATATTCACCACTTGGTTTTTTAAACATCATCTTTAGGAAATTATCCACATAACCAAGACTATCATCGCCATAATCCATGGCCAAACCGGCACGCTTTCTGTAAGCCCATGCAGTTAGTACGGGAAATTTCCCCATCATACGAACGATAGCGTTATACATTTCATCGGGACTGTCAACATTCACCGATGAAGGATTAAAAGCTATCAAGGCTGAAGTCAAAGATGATAAGACTCCCATAGGGTGAGCCGATTTTGGAAACCCATCCAATATTTTCTTTATATCCTCATCTACATGAGATTGTTCTTTTATATCATCATGGAATTTCTGAAGTTCTTCTGAAGAAGGAAGTTCTCCAAAAATCAATAAATAAGCTACTTCAAGGAAATCGGCTTTTTCAGCAAGATCCTCTATCGAATATCCTCTGTAGCGCAATATTCCTTCTTCTCCATTTAAGAATGTAATCGCACTTTCGCATGAGCCTGTGTTTTTATAACCGGGATCAATAGTGGTTACTCCTCCGGTAACAGCCCGAAGGGTCTTAATATTAATTGCCACTTCTTTTTCGGTTCCTTCGATTAGAGGGAATTCATATTTTTCACCGTTTATTTCAAGTGTAGCAGTCTTTGACATAGGAATAATTTGATTGTTGTACTTATAAAAGGATTGCTAAATTACGAAAAATCGACCGATTTTTTTAACATTTCACAACCTATGTTTGGTTAAATAATCCTTAAATCGATAAATGGATATTTCAGAATAAGGCATAAAAAAACCCTGAAAATTCAGGGTTTCATTGTATTTGAGATTTCTTATTAAATTTTAAAAGCCGAACGTCCGGGATAAAATGCCACTTCTTCCAGGTCTTCTTCAATTCGAAGTAACTGATTGTATTTTGCCATGCGATCACTTCTCGAGGCCGAACCAGTTTTAATTTGCCCGGTATTTAAAGCAACGGCTAGGTCGGCTATGGTATTATCTTCTGTTTCACCACTTCTATGCGACATAACAGAAGTGTATCCTGCATTGTGTGCCATGTTGACTGCTGCAATGGTTTCACTTAGTGTTCCTATCTGATTTACCTTGATAAGAATCGAATTCGCGATCCCTTCAGAAATACCTCTTGACAGTCGTTCGACATTGGTTACAAATAAATCATCACCAACCAATTGAACCTTATCTCCAATTCTTTCGGTAAGGTACTTCCAACCTTCCCAATCATTTTCATCCATCCCATCTTCAATTGAGATAATTGGGTATTTTTCTGAAAGTTCTGCCAGATAATCGGCTTGCTCCTTGGAGCTTCTCACTCTACCGGAGTCACCTTCAAATTTTGTATAATCGTATTTTCCGTCCACGTAAAACTCGGCTGCTGCACAATCTAACGCGATCATTACCTCGTCTCCTAGTTTGTATCCTGCTTTCTTAGTGGCATTCGCAATGGTTTCCAAAGCATCTTCTGTGCCGTCTAAGGTTGGCGCAAAACCACCTTCATCACCCACAGCGGTACTGAGATTTCTATCGTGTAGTACTTTCTTTAGGTTATGAAATATTTCAGAACCAATTTTCATGGCATGAGTAAAGGATTCTGCTTTTACAGGCATCACCATAAATTCCTGAAAGGCAATGGGTGCGTCACTATGTGAACCCCCATTTATGATGTTCATCATTGGAACGGGTAAGGTTTTTGCGCTCACCCCACCTACGTATCGATAAAGAGGAAGGCCCAATTCGGCAGCTGCAGCCTTAGCAGCGGCTAGCGAAACTCCCAGTATGGCATTAGCTCCTAATTTGGATTTATTCGGTGTTCCGTCCAAATCGATCATTATTTGATCAATCGATTCCTGTTCAAAAACTGAAACCCCTAGTAAAGTGCCCGCTATTTTTCCATTAACATTTTCTACGGCTTGCAGCACTCCTTTTCCCATATAATCGTCACCACCATCTCTCAACTCCACAGCTTCATGTTCCCCTGTTGAAGCTCCCGATGGCACAGCAGCGCGGCCTAAAATTCCATTTTCGGTTAGTACATCTACTTCTACAGTTGGGTTACCACGTGAATCGAAAATTTGTCTGGCTCTAATGTCTATAATTATACTCATAATTTAAGTTAGTTTAGGAACGGTGAATATACAAAAGTTGATTAAGATTTTGCAGTTAAAACCCAACAATCATAGGGCTTTTCAAGCTTTTTTAACACTACAACGTTTTCGTAAGTGGCATAAAAAAAGCCCAAATTAATGGGCTTGAACTAATTTTGAATTTTTTATGTTTTCAATAAACTCGTCGAACAAATAAGAAGCATCGTGTGGTCCCGGACTCGCTTCAGGATGATACTGAACCGAAAAAACCGGTTTGTTTTTCATCTTAATTCCTGCCACGGTATGATCGTTTAGGTGAACATGCGTAATTTCCACTTCGGGATGTTGTTCGGTTTCTTCTCTGTTAATGGCAAAACCGTGATTTTGAGAAGTGATTTCTCCTTTACCGGTAATTAAGTTCTTTATTGGATGATTGATTCCTCTGTGTCCGTGGTGCATTTTGTACGTAGATATCCCATTCGCCAGGGCGATGACTTGATGCCCCAGGCAAATTCCAAAAAGTGGCATTCCGGTTTCAATGATTTTACGAGCCGTTTCAATCGACTTGTTTAAAGGTTCCGGGTCACCCGGACCGTTTGATAGGAAATAGCCGTCCGGTTCAAAGGCTTCCATTTCAGCAAAACTAGTATCGTATGGAAACACTTTTATGTAGCAATCTCTTTCCGCGAGATTTCTAAGAATATTCTTTTTGATTCCTATGTCCAACGCTGAAATTTTATACGTAGCGTTTTCATTTCCGAAGAAATAAGGCTCTTTGGTCGAAACTTGAGAGGCCAGTTCTAATCCTTTCATGTTGGGTACTTCGGAAAGTCGCTTTTTAAGGCTATCTAGATTTTCCACTTCGGTTGTGATCACGGCATTCATTGCTCCGTTATCGCGAATGTAATTTACCAAAGCACGCGTATCGACATCGCTAATGGCGAGTAAATTGTTTTTATTCAGGAATTCTTCCAGAGAATCATCGGCTATAGGACGAGAATGATGGTAGCTGAAATTTCGGCATATAAGACCAGCAATTTTAACTCCATCCGATTCCACTTCATCTTTATTGGTTCCATAATTTCCAATGTGCGCATTGGTAGTTACCATGAGTTGTCCGAAATAAGATGGATCGGTAAATATTTCCTGATATCCGGTCATCCCTGTGTTGAAACATACTTCTCCAAAGGCCGAACCTTCTTTTCCTCCTACGGCTTTACCGTAGAAGATAGTTCCATCTGCTAATAAAATAAGGGCTTTCTTTCTGTTTTGATACTTCATAAAATCGAAAAGTTTTACAAAAATATATAAAAAAAGGGACCAACTTTAAAAGTGAGTCCCTTAGTTATTTACAAATAAATGTTCATTTATTCTTCTTCTTTATTTGCTTTGGTATCAATGGCCGGAGCGACAGGCTTAGAACCTCCTCGACGACTTCTTCTTGTCGATTTTTTCTTAGCTGTTTTACCTGCATTGTACAATTCGTTGTAATCTACCAATTCGATCATCGCCATTTCTGCATTATCTCCCAATCGATTACCCAATTTTATGATTCGAGTATATCCTCCTGGACGATCTCCAACCTTTACAGCAACGTCTCTGAATAGTTCGGTAACGGCTTCTTTTTGACGAAGACGACCAAAAACAATTCTTCTATTGTGAGTTGTGTCCTCTTTTGATTTTGTTACCAAAGGTTCAACAAATTGCTTCAAAGCTTTAGCTTTTGCTAGTGTGGTGTTGATCCTTTTGTGCTCAATTAGGGAACAGGCCATATTGGCCAACATTGACCTTCTGTGGGCTGTTTTTCTTCCTAAGTGATTTACTTTTTTTCCGTGTCTCATGACATTTTGTTTTAAACACCATCTTGCTCAACCCGCTTTGAGGAGCAAATTATGGTGAGTTAGTCTTTATCTAATTTATATTTTGAAAGATCCATTCCGAAGTTTAGACCTTTAACATTCACTAATTCTTCCAACTCGGTTAACGACTTTTTACCGAAGTTTCTGAACTTCATCAAATCGTTCTTGTTGTAAGACACTAAATCTCCTAGTGTATCTACTTCGGCAGCTTTTAAACAGTTCAAAGCACGTACTGAAAGATCCAAATCGATTAATTTGGTTTTCAACAACTGTCGCATGTGTAATGATTCCTCATCGTATGTTTCAGTTTGTGCTATTTCGTCTGCTTCCAAAGTGATTCGCTCGTCGCTAAATAGCATAAAGTGGTGAATCAAAGTTTTGGCTGCTTCCGTTAACGCATCTTTAGGATGAATAGAACCATCTGTAATGATTTCAAAAACCAATTTTTCATAATCGGTTTTCTGCTCCACACGATAATTCTCGATGCTGTACTTTACATTTTTTATAGGAGTATAAATAGAATCTGTAAAGATAGTTCCTAAAGGTGCATTCGCTTTTTTGTTCTCTTCAGCAGGAACATAACCACGACCTTTTTCGATGGTAATTTCGAAGTTAAGGTTTACTTTAGGGTCCATATTACAAATTACCAAATCCGGGTTCAACACCTGGAATCCAGAGATGAACTTCTGGAAATCACCAGCCGTTAAACGGTCGGCTCCGGAAACAGAAATAGTAACAGTTTCGTTATCTATCTCGTCAATTTGTCTTTTAAAACGAACTTGTTTTAGGTTCAAAACGATTTCAGTAACATCTTCCACCACTCCTGCAATCGTTGAAAACTCATGGTCAACTCCTTCAATTCGAACCGAAGTAATTGCGAAACCTTCCAATGAGGAAAGTAAAACTCGTCTTAATGCGTTACCTACTGTTAATCCATAACCGGGTTCCAAGGGACGAAATTCGAATTTCCCCTCGAAATCGGTGGAATTAATCATGATAACTTTGTCAGGCTTTTGAAAACTAAATATTGCCATAGTGTGACTCCTCTGTGTTTTAGATTATTTAGAATATAATTCGACGATAAACTGCTCGTTGATGTTTTCTGGGATTTGCAAACGCTGAGGAACAGAAACGAAAGTTCCTTCCTTAGTTTCAGCATTCCAAGTAATCCATTCGTAAACATGACTAGCATTTGCCAACGAATTTTCGATAGCTTCCAGAGATTTTGATTTCTCACGAACTGCTACCACATCTCCTGCTTTTAACTGGTAAGAAGGGATGTTTACTTTTTCACCATTTACGGTGATATGACGGTGAGACACTAATTGTCTTGCGGCGCTACGACTAGGAGCAATTCCCATTCGATACACTACGTTGTCTAGACGTGACTCACACAATTGAAGCAATACCTCACCGGTAATTCCTTGTGAAGCTGTTGCTTTTTTAAACATGTTTCTGAATTGACGCTCCAAAATACCGTAAGTGTATTTCGCCTTTTGCTTTTCAGCCAATTGAATAGCGTATTCCGATTTTTTACCTCTTCGGCGGTTGTTACCGTGTTGTCCTGGAGGGTAGTTCCTTTTTTCGAAAGATTTGTCTTCGCCAAAAATAGCCTCGCCAAATTTTCGAGCTATTTTAGTTTTGGGACCAGTATATCTTGCCATTTGAATTTTGAATTTAGAAGGGAAAACTAAATTAAGGTCATCCTCTAGTTCTCGTTCTCCTTCTGGTTTATACTTAAATTAATTATACTCTTCTTCTCTTTGGAGGACGACAACCGTTATGCGGCATAGGAGTAACATCGATGATTTCGGTTACTTCGATACCCGAGTTGTGAATGGTACGAATCGCAGATTCTCTACCATTACCAGGTCCTTTTACGTACACTTTTACTTTACGCAATCCTGCTTCGTGAGCTACTTTTGCAGCATCTTCTGAAGCCAATTGTGCAGCGTAAGGTGTGTTTTTCTTTGATCCTCTAAAGCCCATTTTACCGGCAGATGACCAAGAAATTACGTCTCCATTTTTATTTGTCAACGAAATGATAATGTTATTGAAAGAAGCAGTGACATGTGCTTGTCCTGTGGCTTCCACATTAACTTTACGTTTTTTCGAACTTTTTGAGCTAGACTTTGCCATATCTCTAGGTATTATTTAGTTGCTTTTTTCTTGTTAGCAACTGTTTTACGTTTTCCTTTTCTTGTTCTTGAGTTATTCTTGGTTCTCTGTCCTCTTAAAGGAAGACCAACCCTGTGACGAATACCTCTGTAACAACCAATGTCCATTAAGCGCTTAACGCTTAACTGAACTTCGCTACGTAATTCACCTTCGATTTTGAAAGACCCTACAGCTTCACGAATTTTTCCGATTTCATCATCGTTCCATTCGTTCACTTTTTTGTCTTCGTCAACTCCGGCTTTTTCCAATATACTCTTCGCTCGGCTTTTACCAATTCCGAAGATATACGTTAACGCGATTACACCCCTTTTTTGTTTCGGGATATCTACACCTGCGATTCTTGCCATAATTATCCTTGTCTTTGTTTGAACCTAGGGTTCTTTTTGTTAATTACATATAATCTGCCTTTTCTGCGAACAATCTTGCAGTCGGCACTTCTTTTCTTTACTGAAGCTCTTACTTTCATAGCTATTAGTATCTGTATGTTATACGAGCCTTTGTTAAATCGTAAGGACTCATTTCTAATTTTACTTTATCTCCGGGTAACAACTTAATGTAGTGCATGCGCATTTTACCCGAAATATGAGCGGTTACAATGTGACCGTTCTCTAATTCCACACGAAACATAGCATTAGATAATGCTTCTACGATCGTTCCGTCTTGTTCTATTGCGGGTTGTTTTGCCATATTATGCTACTGCTTTTCTGTTTTTACCCGACTTCATTAAACCATCGTAGTGACGGTTCAACAAGTAGGAGTTAATTTGTTGCATGGTATCGATGGCAACACCCACCATAATGAGGAGTGAAGTACCACCATAAAATAATGCCCAACCTTGTTGGATACCCATTAACTTCACAACGAACGCAGGAAATACTGCAATCAAGGCAAGGAAAATAGAACCCGGTAAGGTAATCTGCGACATAATTCTATCTAAGAATTCGGCCGTATCTGTTCCCGGTTTAATACCCGGTATAAATCCGCCACTTCTTTTTAAATCGTCGGCCATCTTGTTCGTTGGAACAGTAATCGCCGTATAGAAGTAGGTAAATATGATAATCAATCCTGCAAATACTAAATTGTACCACACTCCGAAGATATCGGCAAAAGCGGCCTGTATTCCCTGAGCGGCAGAACTATCTGGGAATAATCCCGCAACCGCTGCTGGCACAAACATTATTGCTTGAGCAAAGATAATTGGCATTACTCCCGAAGCGTTTAGCTTCAAAGGAATAAATTGTCTCGCTCCAAAAATGTTTTTCTCATATCCACCACTTGCTGTTCTCCTAGCATACTGAACCGGTATCTTTCGCACCGCCAACACCAACATCACCGATGCTAGTATAATGACGAACCATATCACCAATTCAATTAAGATTAAGATCAATCCACCATTCGATTGGAATACTCTTGAGTCAATTTCCTGAATGAAAGAAACAGGTAGGGTTGCAATAATACCCACCATAATTAATATAGAGATACCATTTCCAACTCCTTTGTCTGTAATCTTCTCACCTAACCACATCGCGAAAATACATCCTGTTACTAGGATCACAATTGAAGATGCAATAAAGGTAAAGGAGTTTTGTCCCAAAATAAACGCTTCCGCAGGAACACCTAAATATCCTAAACCTGCAAGGTAACTAGGTGCTTGAACTAAACAAATCCCAATGGTTAACCAACGTGTGATTTGAGTGATTTTTTTTCTTCCGCTTTCTCCTTCTTTCTGTAATTTCTGGAGGTAAGGCACAGCAATCTGCATTAATTGAACCACAATCGACGCAGAGATATAAGGCATAATACCCAGAGCAAACACAGAAGCATTTGCGAACGCTCCACCAGTGAATGCGTTCAGTAAACCACCAATACCTCCTTGGTCAAAGTTACCGGCAAATTCACCCAATTTTGCGGCGTCAATACCCGGTAGTACAACTTGTGCACCAAAACGGTACACTAATAAAAGACCTAAAGTAACCATGATGCGATTACGCAGTTCTTCTATCTTAAAAACATTTTTTATGGTTTCAATAAATTTCATCCTTTCGAAAAAATTACAATGTTACAGCTTCACCTCCGGCAGCCTCAATGGCAGCTTTTGCAGTAGCTGTAAACTTATGAGCAGATACTTTTAATTTAGCCTTCAATTCTCCTCTTCCCAAAATCTTCACCATTTCATTCTTACCGGCCAAACGTAAACTTACCATAGTATCGAAGTCCACAGCATCTTTAATCTTTTTATTATCTACTAACTCTTGAAGTGTATCAAGATTTACACCTTGGTACTCTTTACGGTTAATGTTTGTGAATCCAAACTTAGGAACACGACGTTGCAATGGCATCTGTCCTCCTTCAAATCCTAATTTCTTAGAATAACCTGAACGAGACTTAGCACCTTTGTGACCACGAGTTGCTGTACCGCCTTTTCCGGAACCTTGTCCGCGACCTACACGCTTCCCTTGTCTTGTTACTGAACCTTCAGCTGGTTTTAAGTTACTTAAATCCATTTTGAATATCTTATTTGGTTTCTACTGAAACCAGGTGATTAACTTTTTTTATCATACCAAGAATATTTGGCGTGTCTTGGTGCTCTACTGTCTGACCAATTTTCTTAAGGCCTAAAGCTTCGAGCGTTCTCTTCTGGTTCTTAGTACGATTAATCGCACTCTTTACCTTTGTTACTTTAATTGTTGCCATCTTCTTAAGTATTTTAACCTTTATATAATTTCTCCAAAGAAATTCCTCTTTGCTTTGCCACTGTTTGAGCAGATCTCAATTGCAATAATGCATCGAAAGTTGCTTTTACCACATTGTGCGGATTGGAAGACCCTTGTGACTTAGATAATACATCGTGTACACCAACGGCTTCAAGTACGGCGCGTACTGCACCACCTGCAATTACCCCGGTACCAGGTGCGGCAGGTAACAAAGTTACTCTTGCTCCACCGTATTTACCTTTTTGTTCATGCGGAAGGGTTGCTCTGTTCAATGGAATACGAACTAAGTTTTTCTTGGCATCTTCGATCGCTTTTGCAATTGCGCTAGCTACATCTTTAGACTTTCCAAGTCCTTGTCCCACTACTCCGTTTTCATCACCAACAACTACAATAGCTGAAAACCCGAAAGCTCTACCCCCTTTGGTTACTTTGGTTACACGTTGTACACCTACCAAACGATCTTTTAATTCAAGACCTCCGGGTTTTACTGTTTCTACGTTTTTATAATCTTGATACATACTCTTAGAATTTAAGTCCGCCCTCGCGAGCTCCTTCAGCTAATGATTTAACTCTTCCGTGGTATAAATAACCACCTCTGTCGAAAGTAATGCTATCCACTCCGGCCTTCACAGCTTTCTCGGCGATTGCCTTACCTACTAATTTTGCAGCCTCAGTTTTATTCACTTTGGATGCATCAATATCTTTATCTCTTGAAGATGCAGCAGTAATTGTTTTACCATTTACATCGTCAATAAGTTGTGCGTATATTTCCTTGTTACTTCTGAAAACGGCCAATCGTGGACGTTGCTCAGTTCCGGAAACTGTTTTACGAATTCTGTATCGTAAACGTTGTCTTCTATCTTCTTTAGATAATGCCATAACTTAACTTCTTATGCAGATTTACCTGCTTTTCTTCTAATATGCTCACCAACAAATCTGATACCTTTTCCTTTATAAGGTTCCGGCTTACGGAATCCGCGAATTTTTGCAGCTACCTGCCCTACCAATTGTTTGTCGTGAGACGTTAATTTTACAATAGGATTCTTTCCTTTCTCACTTACTGTCTCGATTTTCACTTCGGGAGCGATATTCAACACAATATTATGAGAAAAGCCAATGGCCAAGTCTAATTTCTGACCTTGGTTGTTTGCACGATATCCAACACCAACCAACTCTAGTTCTTTGGTCCATCCTTCGGAAACACCTTTAACCATATTATTGACAAGTGATCTATATAAACCATGCTTAGCTTTGTGGTCTTTTGCATCGGAAGGACGCTCAACGATCACATTACCATCTTCTATCTTGATGCTAACATCGGAAATCTCCTGAGTTAACTCGCCTAACTTCCCTTTTACGACAAGAGTACTTCCGTTTAATTCAACGGTTACTCCTTCTGGGATTGCTACTGGGCTATTACCTATTCTTGACATTTCTAGTCTTTTATATTAGTATACGTAACAAAGTACTTCTCCACCTACATTTTGAGACTGAGCTTGCTTACCGGTCATTACTCCTGCCGAAGTAGAAACGATTGCAATCCCAAGACCATTTAAGATACGTGGCATTTCCGAAGAACCTCTATACTTACGTAAACCTGGTTTACTAATTCTTTGTAATTTCTTGATCACTGGATCTTTGGTCAACTTGTCGTATTTCAAAGCTATTTTAATAATTCCCTGAGGACCTTGGTCATCTTCGAATTTGTAGCTAAGAATAAAACCTTGATCGAATAAGATCTTGGTAATCTCCTTCTTTAAATTGGAAGCTGGCACCTCTACAACGCGGTGTCCGGCTTTCACTGCATTTCTAACCCTAGTTAGATAATCTGCGATTGGATCTGTAGTCATTTAATTTAATTTTCGGATGTGGTTTTCAGTAAATACTAAACCTTCACCCAGTTTATAATTTTACCAACTAGCTTTTCTAACTCCTGGTATTAATCCTTTGTTTGCCATTTCACGGAACATTACACGTGAAATTCCAAATTGTCTCATATAACCTTTAGGTCTTCCTGTTAACTTACAACGGTTGTGCATACGAACAGGAGATGCATTTTTAGGTAACTTTTGCAATGCTTCGTAATCGCCTGCTTCTTTCAAAGCTTTGCGCTTTTCAGCATATTTAGCAACTGTTTTTGCTCTCTTAACCTCGCGGGCTTTCATTGATTCTTTAGCCATCTCTTAGTTCTTTTTAAAAGGTAATCCTAGTTCGGTTAATAATGATTTTGCTTCTTTATCGGTATCGGCAGAAGTAACAAATGTGATATTCATTCCTTCAATTTTCTTCACCTTGTCGATGTCGATTTCAGGAAAAATAATTTGTTCGGTAATACCCAATGAGTAGTTACCTCTTCCGTCGAAACCAGTTGCCTTAATTCCACCAAAATCTCTTACTCGGGGTAAAGCTGAAGTGATAAGTCTATCTAAAAACTCATACATTCTCTCGCCACGAAGTGTTACTTTGGCTCCAATAGGCATTCCTTTACGAAGTTTAAAGCTCGCTACATCCTTCTTTGAAATAGTAGGTACTGCTCTTTGACCCGTAATATTTGATAATTCTTCTACAGAATACTCGATTAATTTCTTATCGGCTACTGCATTTCCAACTCCTCTAGAAACAATAATGCTCTTTAGTTTAGGAACCTGCATTACATTTTTGTAACCAAATTCATCGGTAAGAGCGTTGATTACTCTGCTCTTATATTCTTCCTTAAGTCTAGGTGTATATCCCATAACTATAATACTTGATTCGATTTTTTAGCAAATCGTACTTTTTTACCATCTTCCATTTTATACCCAACTCGAGTGGCGTCACCCGATTTAGGATCTTTCAACGAAAGATTTGAAATATGAATAGGAGCTTCTTTTTCGGAAATACCACCTTGAGGATTTGCCGCACTTGGCTTCTCATGCTTCTTTACCATATTAACTCCTTCTACTATTGCTTTGTTTTTCTCACGATACACACGTAATACTTTTCCTTCGGTTCCTTTATGGTCCCCGGCAGTTACTATTACGTTGTCACCTGATTTGATTTTAAGCTTTCCCATCTTGGATATCGTCTTAAAGCACCTCTGGTGCCAGTGATACTATTTTCATAAATTGCTTGTCACGAAGCTCTCTCGCCACCGGTCCGAAAACACGAGTACCTCTCATCTCCCCTTGAGGGCCTAAAAGTACACATGCATTGTCATCGAAACGGATGTAAGAACCATCGGGTCTTCTAACTTCTTTCACGGTACGAACCACTACCGCAGTAGAAACCGTACCTTTTTTGATATTACCGTTAGGAGTTGCCTCTTTTACAGTCACAACAATTTTGTCGCCAATAGAAGCGTAACGTTTTTTAGTTCCTCCTAACACACGGATGGTAAGTACTTCCTTAGCCCCGGTGTTATCTGCTACTTTTAGTCTTGATTCTTGTTGTACCATGATTACTTCGCTCTATCAATTATTTCTACTAATCTCCAACACTTGGTTTTACTTAAAGGTCTTGTTTCCATGATCTTTACAGTATCTCCTTCGTTGCAGTCATTTTTTTCGTCGTGTGCTACGTATTTTTTCGTTTTCAACACGAACTTTCCGTACATAGGGTGCTTTACTTTCTTTACCTCTGCAACTACAATGGATTTTTCCATTTTGTTACTGGTAACTACTCCTATACGTTCTTTTCTTAAGTTTCTTTTTTCCATCTTTCAGCTTCGTACAATTATTGCACTTCTCTTTTAGTTAGTTCTGTCGCAATTCTAGCAATGGCACGTCTGTGTCCTCTTAACTGAATTGGATTTTCCAACGGTGATATAGCGTGTGCTATTTTAAGATCTGATAAAGCCTTTTTTGACTCGGCTAACTTCTCTTGTAGCTCCGCTGTTGATGCTTCGTTTATTTCTGATTGTTTCATATTGACAATTTCAAAAAATTAAGCTTGATAGTCTCTGGAAGTGACGAACTTCGTTTTAACGGGAAGTTTCTGGGCAGCTAAACGTAACGCTTCTTTGGCTACATCTAACGGCACTCCTGATACTTCAAACAAAACTCTTCCTGGTTTCACAACAGCAGCCCAATATTCCACGGCTCCTTTACCTTTACCCATACGTACTTCCAACGGCTTCTTTGTGATAGGCTTATCTGGGAAGATCATAATCCACAGAGATCCCTCTCTTTTCATATAACGGGTAGCGGCAATACGAGCAGCTTCTATTTGACGTGCAGTCAGGAAATTTGAATCTAAAGACTTAATACCAAAAGTTCCGTACGATAATTGGTTTCCGCGACCTGCGTTACCTTTCATACGTCCCTTTTGTTGTTTACGGTATTTTGTTCTCTTCGGTTGTAACATTTTCTCTGTTCTTTAAAAAATTACTTTCTGTTACGACGTGATTTGTTACCACCTCGGCCAGAACCGCCTTTTCCACCTTTTTTGGATAAACCAACTAATGGAGAAAGCTCTCTTTTACCATATACTTCACCTTTCATGATCCATACTTTAACACCCAATCTACCATAGGTAGTGTGAGCTTCAACTAAAGCATAATCGATGTCGGCTCTAAATGTCGATAAAGGAATTCGTCCATCTTTGTACGCCTCACTACGCGCCATCTCGGCACCGTTCAAACGTCCTGAAATCTGAATTTTAATTCCTTCAGCATTCATACGCATAGCAGCAGCAATTGCCATCTTAATCGCACGACGGTAAGAGATTCGATTCTCAATTTGTCTTGCAACACTAGCAGCTACTAGGTATGCATCAAGCTCAGGTCTTTTTATCTCGTGGATGTTGATCTGAACTTCTTTTCCGGTAATTTTCTTAAGCTCTTCTTTCAACTTGTCTACCTCTTGACCACCCTTACCAATAATGATACCTGGGCGAGCCGTCGTGATAGTAACGGTTACAAGTTTAAGCGTACGCTCAATAATTACTCTGGACACACTGGCTTTACTTAAACGAGCGTGAACATATTTTCTAATCTTGTCGTCTTCGGCTAATTTATCACCGTAGTCGTTGCCTCCATACCAGTTGGATTCCCATCCTCTAATGATACCTAAGCGATTCCCGATTGGATTTGTCTTCTGTCCCATTTAAATTTAGCTTTGTGTGTTATCGTTAGCTCCTAGAACCAAGGTTACATGGTTGGAACGTTTTCTAATTCTGTGCGCGCGACCCTGTGGTGCAGTACGAAGTCTTTTCAACATACTACCACTATCAACGCGGATCTCTTTTACAAATAAATCGGCATCTTCAACAGAAGCATCCTCATTCTTTGCTTGCCAGTTGGCAATCGCAGATAACAATAACTTCTCAAGTCTTTTTGAAGCCTCTTTTGGACTGAATCTTAAAATATTAAGCGCCTTGTCCACTTTTTCACCACGCACTTGATCTGCGACCAAACGCATTTTTCTTGGTGAAGTAGGGCAATTGTTCAACTTAGCGAAATACTGTGTCTTCTTCGCTTCCTTGATCTGCTCTGCTCTTTCTCTTTTACGAACTCCCATGGCCTATTATTTTTTTCCTTTGTTTTTTGCACCTGCGTGACCACGGAATGATCTAGTGGGTGAAAATTCTCCTAATTTATGTCCTACCATATTTTCAGTCACATAGACTGGCACGAATTGACGTCCGTTATGAACTGCAATGGTTTGTCCAACAAAGTCTGGAGTAATCATAGAAGCACGCGACCAAGTTTTGATTACCGTCTTCTTGTTTGATTCAACGTTTTGCTGAACTTTCTTCTCTAACTTATAGTGAACGTAAGGTCCTTTTTTTAATGATCTTGCCATAGCTTATTTCTTTCTACGTTCGATTATATATTTATTACTTGCTTTCGTCTTAGAACGAGTTCTGTATCCTTTTGCAGGAATACCATTTCTCGACCTTGGGTGACCTCCTGAAGATTTACCTTCACCACCACCCATTGGGTGATCAACCGGGTTCATTACCACTGGTCTTGTTCTTGGACGTCTTCCTAACCATCTTGATCTACCTGCCTTACCAGATACTAATAACTGGTGATCACTATTCGATACAGCACCAATAGTTGCCATACAGCTTACTAGGATCATTCTAGTTTCTCCTGAAGGTAATTTTACGGTAGCATACTTACCATCTCTCGCCATTAATTGAGCAAACGCTCCAGCACTACGAGCCATAACAGCTCCCTGTCCGGGACGTAATTCAATACAAGAAATAATAGTACCTAATGGAATATTTGCTAAGGTCATGGCATTTCCGATTTCCGGAGCCACCTTTTCACCTGAAACGATGTTTTGACCTACCTGAAGACCGTTTTGAGCAATCACATAACGCTTCTCACCATCTTGGTAATTTACTAATGCGATAAAAGCCGTACGGTTTGGATCGTATTCTATAGAAGCAACGGTAGCTGGAATACCTTGCTTATCACGTTTAAAATCGATTATTCGATAACGCTTCTTATGACCACCACCTTTGTAGCGCATGGTCATTTTTCCTTGACTGTTTCTACCACCAGAACGTTTTTTCGGAGCGAGTAAACTCTTCTCCGGCTTGTCAGTTGTAATGGCGTCAAATC
>JABDKT010000147.1 GCA_013002065.1 Flavobacteriaceae bacterium | reverse complement strand
GATTTAGTCACTGCGTAAGTTCCGTCGAAACGAGGTCGCACTTTTTTACGCACCCCGCTATCACCGGTCACTTCGATAAAATCGATTTGAGTACTTATGCTAAATTCCTTCTCCTCACCACTAGCGAGTTTTACTTTTTCGATTTCCCAGTAGCCATCTAAGAATTCTAGCTGTACTTTCGGATCGGCTTGTCCGCAGCTTGCCAGAATTACGAACATTAATAGGCTTAAAACTCTCATAGATGGAACATTTTATAGGTTTGGTGTACTTTTTTTACTACTTCCTCGGTGCGCTCGGCATGAGTGTCACTTATGAATAATTGCCCGAAGTGCTCTGCATCCACCAAACTAATAATTTGAGCTACTCTCTCTTCGTCCAATTTGTCAAAGATATCGTCCATTAAAAGAATGGGAGTCACACTTCCGTGACTTTTAATAAAGTCGAATTGGGCTAACTTTAGAGCAATTAGAAAAGATTTCTGCTGTCCTTGTGAGCCAAATTTTTTGATAGGATGCCCCTCAATTTCAAACTGTAAATCGTCTTTATGGATGCCAAAATTGGTGTATTGAGTGATTTTGTCTTTGGCTATGTTGGCTTTTAGAAGATCTATTAGTTTTCCATCTCGAAGTTGTGATTTATATCGAATGGAAACGTTTTCCTTTCCGCTGCCTATTGACTCGTATCGATTTATAAAGATTGGGATAAATTCAGCTACAAATTCTTCTCGTTTCTCATACAAATATTGACCAAATTCATCCAGCTGTGCATCGTAAATATCTAGAGTGTCTTGATTGAAAGTATGATTTACGGCGAAATATTTCAGCAATGAATTTCTCTGTTCGAGCACCTTTTTATATTTCAGCAGGGTTTGTAGGTACTTAGAATCACCTTGCGCAATTACTCCGTCAATAAACTTTCGGCGAACGTCACTTCCCTCCGCGATAAGGTCGCGATCTGATGGAGAAATAATGACTAATGGCACAAAACCTATATGATCGCTTAATTTTTCATAAGCCTTGCCATTTCGTTTTATGATCTTTTTCTGACCTCGTTTGGTGCTCACTACAATTTTTTCCGACTTATCATTTCTGAAATAACTGCCATCCAAAACAAAGAATTCAGTCCCGTGTTTAATATTTTGAGTGGTAATGGGATTGAAGTAGCTTTTTCCGAAGGATAAATGATAGATCGCGTCCAATACATTGGTCTTCCCAACGCCGTTAAGACCCACGAAGCAATTGATCTTTGGGTCAAATTCAAAACTTTTTGACTCGAAGTTTTTGTAATTCAGTAAGGATAATTCTTGTAAAATCATCGAAATTAAGCAGTTGAGTGCAAAGTGGGAACAAACTCAATGTTTGTGTTATTCTGAAACATTCACCCCGCAAATTATTGATTTTTCCCTTTTAAATTGTAATAAAAATTTTATTTTTGCGGCTCATTAAACCATAGAAAATGGCAACCTACAAGAAACGGGGTTACAAACCGAAAACAAAAGCAGAAAAAGAAGTTCAATTAGAGGACGGAAGCACAACGGCGGAAGTCTTTAAGTCGTTGGACGAAGGGGCATCGAAGACGGAAGCTTGGGTTGAGAAAAATCAGAAAGCGATCCTTGGAGTGGTAGGAATTGTTGCTATCGCTGTATTGGGATATATCTTATACCAAAAATTTTATCAAGAGCCACAGAATATTGAAGCTTCGAACGAGATGTATCAATCTCAGTCTTATTACGAACAGGCGCTCAATTCGACAACAGAGAAAGATTCACTTTTTAACTTAGCCTTAAATGGAGGAGCGGGAAAGTATGGCTTTATCGACATAGCCGATAAGTACAGCGGAACTGCAGCCGGGAATATGGCTAATTTCTACGCTGGGATGGCATACTTGAACTTGAAGGATTATCAGTCGGCTATCAATCACCTGGATTCTTACGACGGTGGTGATGAGATGTCCGGGCCCATAGCCAAAGGAGGAATTGGTGACGCGTTTATACAGTTAAATCAGCCGGAAGAAGCCTTAAAATATTATGTAGAAGCAGCTAATATGCGTAATAACGCAGTAACAACGCCTAGATTCTTATTGAAAGCCGGTGTTACAGCTTTGACTTTAAATAGATCTGAGGAAGCTTTAGGTTACTTCAACCGAATCGTTGAAGAATACAAAGATGCTCCCGAAGCAGCCAATGCGAAGGTGTACAAAGGACAGGCAGAAGCGATGCAATAAAATGGCAACATCAAATAAAAATTTATCGATTTACGATAAGACTACAATCCCAAATGCGAAGAACTTTCGGTTTGGGATTGTTGTTTCTGAATGGAATGCTGAAATCACCGAAGGAATGTTTCAGGGTGCCTTCGATGCCATTATCGATTGTGGTGGAATCAAAGAAAATATCGTGAGATGGAATGTTCCGGGGAGCTTTGAGCTTGTTTACGGCTGTAAGAGAATAGCCGAAAGTTATGACATGCTCGATGCCATTATTGCCATTGGAAGTGTAATTCAAGGTGAAACCAAGCACTTCGACTATGTGTGCGAAGCGGTGGCGCAGGGGATAAAGGATCTCAACGTGCAGGGCAGTATTCCAGTGATCTTCTGTGTGCTTACTGATAATAATATGCAGCAAGCTATCGATAGAAGTGGTGGAAAGCATGGTAACAAAGGAACCGAAGCCGCTATTGCAGCCATTAAAATGGCTCAGCTTAGAAAAGATTCTAAATTCTAAGTTTTACTTTTTCTATTTTTTTTATTTGTGCTTGTTAACAATTTTTGGCAGATACGGCTCGGCATTGTTTTTGATTTTAAGTAACTTTGAAATCGGAGATTATGGGAATATTAAAGACACGAAAGAATAAGAAATTCAACTATACACCGCGGTATTATAATTCCGATAAAGAGGGTAGTCCGTTTGGGATTGAACACAAATTCGACAAGTACCGAAATACGGTAGGAAATAATCGAGGTTGGAAGGCAAAGTTTAGTAATGTAGTAAGTGATTTACGGAATGGTTCCGACCGCCGTGCGAATCGAACCATTTTTATTATCGTTGCCATCTTTGTTTTAATATTTCTATACATCATAGACTTCGACTTAACTATTTTTACCTAAGTCCTTTCATGGGAGATATCATTCAGTTATTACCCGATCATGTTGCCAATCAAATTGCGGCAGGTGAAGTGGTACAAAGACCCGCCTCTGTGGTGAAGGAATTGCTGGAAAACGCGATCGATGCCGGAGCAACTTCTATTAAGTTGGTAGTTAAGGATGCCGGAAAAACTCTTATTCAGGTTATTGATGACGGCTCTGGGATGAGCGACACCGATGCCCGCCTTAGTTTTGAAAGGCACGCCACTTCGAAAATCAAATCGGCCGAGGATCTATTCAATTTAAACACCAAAGGATTTAGAGGTGAGGCCTTGGCTTCCATTGCTGCCATTGCCCATGTGGAGTTAAAGACCAGAACAGAAACAGCCGAAGTAGGTTGTAAAATCATCATTGAAGGTAGTGAAGTGACTTCACAGGAAGCAGTAGTTACTTCTAAAGGGACGACGATTTCGGTGAAGAATTTGTTTTATAACATTCCTGCCAGAAGAAACTTTTTAAAGAGTAATCCGGTGGAGACTCGTCATATTATCGATGAGTTTCATAGAGTAGCCTTGGCCCATCCGCAGGTTTCCTTTCATATGTTGCACAATGGAAGCGATGTCTTTAACTTACCAGTGAGTAATTCGAGGCAACGTATTGCTAATATCTTCGGAAGTAAGGCAAACGAAAAATTGGTGCCTGTTTCGGAAGAAACTGAAATCGTAAAAGTGGATGGTTTTGTGATTAAACCTCAATTTGCCAAAAAGAGTAGAGGGGAGCAATTCTTCTTTGTGAACAATAGATTCATCAAAAGCCCTTATCTGCATCATGCGGTAAATTCAGCTTTTGAAGGTCTTGTAAAAGAAGGAACACATCCCGGGTATTTTCTTTTTTTGGAAATCGACCCTAAATCAATTGATATTAATATCCATCCCACTAAGACAGAGATTAAGTTCGACGATGAACATTCTATTTATGCCATGTTACGAGCCACCATCAAGCACAGCTTAGGTCAGTTTAGCATAGGGCCTGTTTTGGATTTTAATAAGGACAGCTCGTTCGATACACCGTACGAGTATAGTAAAAAAGCCCCTGTAAAGCCCAGCATAGAGGTAGATCGAAGTTTTAATCCTTTTAAAGATAGTACGGGTGTGATCTCGAAAGGGTCGGCGCGGACCTACAAGAAATCGAGTCAAGAGGCTCAATGGGAATCACTGTATGTTGGAATTAAGGATATTTCCGAAGAGACGAAAATTGAAGGTGTGGAATTTGAAAGTGAGGAAGTTTCCGGGAGTTTCTTTGAGCAGGAGGAAGCGCATCAAGGACAAACTACTTTTCAAATTCAGAACAAGTATATAGTGAGTTCGATCAAGAGTGGGATTATGGTAATTCACCAAAATTTGGCACATCAGAGGGTGTTGTACGAAGAAATTCTTCGGAATATGACGGTGCAGGAAGCTGTGAGTCAACAGTTACTATTTCCGCTAAGTTTTGAATATTCGACCGATAA
>JABDKT010000144.1 GCA_013002065.1 Flavobacteriaceae bacterium | reverse complement strand
CGAAACCACGCTCCAAGAATTTTTCTCTCCCGGAACCGCCACTAGATTCTCATTTAAAAAATGAGATTTGATTTTTGGAAAATCTTTCGTTTTACCTTTGTCATATAGCAAGTTAAAAGGTCCCCGTAGATGTTTTACAGTTTCTCCCTTGTGGTTAATTAACACTTCATTATACGCATACGACACTACTTTTTTACCCAGTAATTCGTTTTCGCCTAACACCTCCTTAGCAACTTTTAAGACAATCGCCGTGTTATTGTTAAAGGTTGATGCGTCCACAAATTCGGGTTCGATAACTGTTTCGCCTTTTGGGTTGATATAACCGTAATGCGGTATTCCATTTTTATCTTTTGTGATTTGGCAAAGCCCACTCGAAAAAACAGGATAGGGTTGTTTTTTTCCAGAGGTGTACAAATCGGAGCGAAAACCAACAACCAGTTTTCCCTCTTTGTCCATAAATCCCCATTTATTGTTCTTTTTTACCGCAGCCAGATCTTCTTGAAAGGGTGCGATAAAGCTAATTTCTTTGAGTTCTTGCGCTCCTATTTGAGCGAAACTAAACGCTAGTAAGATGATTAATATTTTTTTCATGACAATATTTGTTTAGGGCTCAAAAGTAGTCGTGAAAGGCTCTTTTTACTATGAGAATTGTCATACTTAAGATTGGGTTGGAGAGAAGAAATTTCAGAATAATTCTAAAAACTGATAATTATCATTTTTTAGTTCATTTTCAGGATATATTTTAGCGGTCTAGTTACAATTAGATCTTTGAAAGTTATTTTAGTTTAGGTTCGAATCATAGAAATATGGCGAGAATCGATAGGAGATGTTATAAGTGTTTTTCATTCCTTTAAATGTGTAAACTTTAGCGATAGGGTTTTCAAATTTTTAAGTTTAATAATACTCGTAATATCTTCGTAGGAGCAGAGATGCCTTTGGTATCTCTGCTTCTTATCGTAAAAATATTGGTTTTTGGTCTAGCGATATTCCAAACCGATTTTAGGGTATTAAAAGTACCTTGCTCCTACGGTAGTTTTATAGCTCACCTTAATGATTAGGTGTTTTCTGGAATTTTGATCAAGGTGCGAACGTATATTTAATCCCTAAGGCAAAGCGGGTAATCCATTGGGTTACCCGTTTTGTATTTTACACTGAAAGAATTATAACTTCAAACCAAATGCTAGATCACCGGCATCTCCCAAGCCCGGAATTATGTATCCCTTCGGACTTAGTATATCATCCACCGCAGCAATCCATAAATGAGTATTTGAAGGGAAAATAGAATCTACATAATCAACCCCATCTTTGGACCCTATCACAGAAATGATATGAATTTGTTTCGGTTGCCCGTGTTGTTTTAGCGCCTTGTGTACATTTTCCAAAGTTTTACCTGTTGCCAACATGGGATCGGTAAGAATTAGTGTTTTATTATCGAGTGAAGGAGCGGCGAGATATTTAACGACCACTTCAAAATCGTCGTCGTTATTGGGGTGGAAACGATAGGCAGAAATAAAGGCATTTTCGGCACTATCGAAGAAGTTGAGCAATCCTTGATGCAGAGGCAAACCCGCTCTCAATACCGAACATAAAACCAATTCATTTTGAGGTAAGGAAATTACTTTATCGCCGTAAGGTGTAGATATCTTTTGATCCCGGTATTCCAGCGTTTTGCTCAATTCATAGGAGAGAACTTCTCCAATGCGTTCAATATTCTTTCTGAAACGCATAGAGTCCTTTTGAATATTTTGATCCCTTATCTCCGCTATAAACCTATTTAGAAGCGTATTCTCCGATTCAAAATTATGTACGATCATTGTTTCCAATTTAAGGTTGAAACTAAGGTAGTTATCTTATTGATTCAATGAGATAAATCATGAAGTCAATTCGAAGCATTAATTGACCAATGTCATGGCTATAGTTAATAGATCGACTTATTTTTGAACCTTTATGTAACCATTGTTACCCTCTTGGTAATTCAGAACACATAATTTTAATGTTCAATTTCAGAAAATAAACACCTCAATCTAACATATGCTAGAGGAATTAAAACAACATTACGGAGGTATCTTTGAAAAAGCCTTATTACAGGAAATAAATCAGGTAGGGACCTTTAAAGAAGTTCCCGAAGGATATAAACTAATGGAAATTGGCCAATATGTGAAGACCATGCCTTTGCTTATTTCAGGCGCTATTAAAATTATGCGGGATGACGATGATGGCGATGAATTGTTACTCTATTTCCTAGAGAAAGGGGAAACTTGCGCTATGACTATGACTTGTTGTATTGGTCAAACACAAAGTGAAATTAGAGCCGTAGCCGAAATCGATACTAAATTAATTATGATTCCGGTGCAAAAAATGGAAGAATGGACCGGTAAATACCGAAGTTGGCGAAATTTTGTGTTCCAAAGTTATCACGACCGTATGACAGAAATGCTCGCGACCATCGATAGTATTGCCTTTCTCAACATGGATCAGCGACTCATAAAGTATTTACAAGAAAAGGCGCATTTTACCGAGGATAATGTAATCCACAGTACGCATCAAGAAATTGCCTACGAACTTCATACTTCAAGAGTGGTTATTTCAAGACTATTAAAGAAACTGGAGTCCCTTGGGAAGATTCAATTGTTTCGAAATCATATTAAAATTCTAGACCTTTCATAAAAATGTAACTTTTGTTACCTAATAACCGTTCTGGTCGACGTACTTTTGCGGAAGCTACATCGCCATGGGAACAATCGAAATTTTTGGATATATAGGTGCTTTACTTATAGGGGTTATTCTCGGCCTCATTGGAGGAGGAGGGTCGATCCTTACAGTACCTGTTTTAGTTTATTTATTGTCGATTAATCCTGTAACTGCTACTGCGTATTCCCTATTTGTAGTAGGCGTTTCTGCATTGGTTGGAGCGTTAAGAAATATTCAGAATGGCTTGGTGGACTTTAGAACTGCCATCGTTTTTTCGATTCCGGCGTTTATCGCGGTTTACTCTGCCAGAAGATTTATTCTTCCCATTATTCCCGAAGAAATTGTACAAATTGGAGACTATACCCTAACGAAGAATGTTGGGATCATGATCTTCTTTGCCATCATCATGCTTATTGCTTCAGTTTCTATGATACGAAGCCGAAATGGTAACAACGGTGAGGGTAAAGAGGTGAAATTTAACTATCCACTGATCATATTCGAAGGATTGTTGGTTGGGTTGGTTACTGGTATTGTTGGTGCCGGAGGTGGATTTCTTATTATTCCAGCCTTAGTCTTATTGGCCGGATTACCCATGAAAAAAGCCGTAGCTACTTCCTTACTTATTATTGCTGTAAAATCTTTAATTGGTTTTATTGGCGATATCGAAACCCTGGAAATCGATTGGAACTTTTTGCTTCTCTTTACTTTAATTTCGGCTATCGGGATTTTCTTCGGAATTAAACTGGGAACCTACATAAAAGGTGAGAAATTAAAAAAAGGTTTCGGATGGTTCGTTCTTATCATGGGTGTCTTTATCATTCTGAAAGAATTCTCTGTGTTCTCCTAATGTAACTAAAGTTACTGTACAGCTGCTTTTTCCGAAGTAATTTTGAGTTAAAATAATAAATAACTCATTATGAAAATAGAACAAATTTATACGGGATGCATGGCGCATGCAGCATATTACTTAGAAAGTAATGGTGAAGCTGCGATTTTTGATCCGTTGAGAGAGGTACAGCCATACTTGGATCGAGCCGAAAAGGACAACGCCAAAATAAAATATGTTTTCGAAACACATTTTCATGCCGACTTCGTAAGTGGTCATCTAGACCTGAAGAAGAAAACAGGAGCTACCATTGTTTTTGGCCCAACGGCAAAACCAAATTATGATGCTTTGGTGGCTGAAGATAATCAGGTGTTTGAGATCGGAAATTACAAAGTAAAGGTAATTCACACTCCCGGGCATACTATGGAGAGCACCACCTATTTATTGATGGATGAAAATGATGAAATGCACGGAATCATCACCGGAGACACCCTTTTTATAGGAGATGTGGGTCGTCCCGATTTGGCACAACATGTAGTATCTGATCTCACCGAAGAAAAATTAGCAGGATTTCTTTTTGATTCCCTTCGGAATAAGATAATGCCGCTGCCCGATCATCTCATCGTATATCCGAATCATGGAGCAGGATCTGCCTGCGGTAAAATGATGAGCAAGGAAACCACCGATACCTTAGGACATCAAAAGGAAACAAATTACGCTTTACGCGCCGATATGACCAAGGAAGAATTCATCAAAGAATTGTTGGAAGGTTTGATGCCTCCCCCGGGCTACTTCCCTCAAAATGTCTTGATGAACATCAAAGGATATGAAAGCTTTGATACCGTTAAAGAGAAAGCACAACAACCACTTTCTCCCGAGGCTTTTGAAGTGGCTGCTAATGAAACCGGAGCCATTGTAATAGATGTTCGTAACGAAAAGGAATTTGTACAGGGACATATTCCGAGATCGATCTTTATTGGATTGGACGGAAACTTTGCTCCGTGGGCAGGTGCCTTGATTGTGGATACCAAACAACCCATTTTATTGGTGACTCCTAAAGGAAGAGAAGAGGAGGCGATTACTCGGTTGGCGAGGGTTGGCTTTGACAACACTTTAGGGTATCTAGAAGGTGGATTCGAGCAATGGAAAGAAGCGGGAAAAGATTATGACACCATTTCGTCCATTTCTGCCAAGACCTTAGAGGATGCTATGAATAACGATCCGGAGTCACTTCGAGTCTTCGATGTGCGAAAGGAAAGTGAGTACAATTCTGAACATATAGTGAACGCGATTAACACTCCGTTGGATTTTATCAATGACCATCTGGCCGAATTTCCACAAGAGAAATCTTTTTATGTGCATTGCGCCGGCGGATATAGAAGTGTTATCGCCGCATCGATATTAAAAAGCCGAGGGATTCATAATCTAATAGATGTTTCCGGCGGATTTAAAGCTATAAAAGAAACTAGTATTCCGGTAACAGATTATATCTGTCCTACCACGATGCTCTAGTAGTTAGTTTTTAGATTTTTTATGAGGATTGAAAGGAGTTGAGACGAATTTCTTAGCTCCTTTTTTCTGTAACAATAGTTACTGCGGAAGGCATTTTTAACAACTAAATTTGTAATAAAATATGATAACAACAATAATAATTATGACACTATTTAGCACAATATTCGGATCTAAAGTACAAAACAACGATTCGTTCGAAATACTATCACCTTCGGCTTTTAAGGAAGCTATTTCAAAAAGTAAGGTGCAATTGGTCGATGTACGAACTCCTCAAGAGTATAAAGGAGGTTCCATCAAAAAAGCGATCAATATCGATATTTTCCAAAGCAATTCATTTCAAGAGAAAATTCAAAAACTGGACAAAAACCAACCAGTTTATATTTTTTGCAGATCGGGAAGCCGAAGCAAAAGGGCTGCAGGTTTAATGCTGAAATTGGGCTTTACGAAAATATTCGATTTACAAGGAGGATATATGGCGTGGCAAACCACCGTCGGAAACTAAACAGATGAGACACTTGGGTTACATTTTGGGACTCGTATTAATAGGTTGCACTAATAATACTCAATCGGATTATTTAGCGGTGTCCATTTCCGAAGAAAAAATTATTCAGGAACATCCGGGAAAGAGGTTGATGGAAACATACTGCTATGCCTGCCACACTCCTGAAACTGAAATGGAGAACCGTTTGGCTCCACCTATGATCGCCGTGAAGAGGCATTACATTTCAGAAGGTACTACTAAGGAAGAGTTCCAAAAGGAAATGTTGAATTGGATGAATAATCCGACGGAAGCAAATTCTAAAATGCCCGGAGCCATTCGACGTTTTGGGGTGATGCCAAATCAGAAATTTTCGGAAGATATTATCAATTCCATTTCGGAGTATATATTCGAAAATGAAATAGAAGAACCCATCTGGTTTGAAGATCATTTTCAGAAGAGAAAAGGAAGAGGCAACCATTAGACAATGTAACAAATGTTACTGTTTTTAAGCAGGAGGCAGATTACCTTTAAGTTCTATTATCCTAATAATCAATATCATGAAAACTAAATTTGAAATTTTGATCATTGGAGGGGGAACGGCCGGAATTATGACCGCAGCTCAATTCAAAAAGAAAGATAAGAACTGTTCGATTGCCATAATCGAGCCGGCAGATACCCATTATTATCAGCCCGCATGGACCCTGGTAGGAGCCGGAACCTATAATTTTAAGAAAACGGCTAAACCTATGGCCAACGTAATTCCGAAAGGCGTAGATTGGATCAAGGATTATGCTACGGGTTTTACGCCCGAAAAGAATGTGGTAAAGACCCAAAATTCGGGAGATATCAGCTACGATTATTTAGTAGTGGCACCCGGATTGGTTTATGATAATTCCTTGATTGAAGGTCTAGACGAAGCCATAGAT
>JABDKT010000139.1 GCA_013002065.1 Flavobacteriaceae bacterium | reverse complement strand
GATTAAGGTCATGATTTCCAGGGGCACAATATACTTTAGTTTTATTACCTCTGATTGAAACCTTGTCAATTTCTTGAAGAAAGAGATTGTTTAAGATATTTGCAGCCAAAGAATGATCCTTACTACCAGTAGTTTCTTTTGAACCATTTTTATCCATCATGTCACCGGTGATTGCAATTAAATCAAAACAATTGCGATCATTGACTTTGAGAAATTCTAATAATGTAGTTGTAATTTTTTGTAGTAATGTGTCAAATCCACTTCCGCTCTCCTTATTTAGGCGATCTATTTTTTTCTGGCTCAAATGCCAATCTGATAAATGAAGAAGATAAATAGGATTTGGCATAACTCGTTATCTGCGTTTATAAACTATAAAAAATAATATTACTTACTGGGTTTCAAAATAAAAGCCGAAGGGAATGATTTTTGAATTTCCATTAGTGCTCGATCTGCTTCTATGCGCCGAGTATAATTACCAACCCAAACCTTGTAATTTGGAGTTTCATATTCGATGGTCGCGGGCCATTCTCCAAATCGATTTCTGTAATTTCTTATCACAGAATTTGCCCTGCTAAGATTGCCATAATACAACTGAATGGTATAACCGTCGGTGAGCTTATTCTCCTTTTCCAACGATTTTTTTAAATCTAATAATTCTGAAATTTTCGGGTCCTCATTAACGGTTAAAGTACCGGATTGTGCAGTTATTATTTCCGAAGAAAAAACAACTAATAAGCATAAAATCAGCAACTTATATATACTCGACATTTTCATGAATTATCAAACTTTTTGCAAATGTAAACCTTAATAACTTTTTTAGGGTCAATTTTATTATTTAGAATTGATATAAATTAGTATTAACAGATTATTTGGATTTCTAAAATCGACTTTATGACGTACTTTTGCACAGTTATTTGAGGCACGGAAAATTGGTTTAAAATTACATTTAGTTTCTAACCAAATGCGTGCCAAACTTATGGACAATAATATAACCGATTTTATGGAAAAGGTAAGTTACCGAAATCTATCCTCTCAATTGTCACTTGTTTTGTTAGCCTTTCTGCTAACGTTTTCAATATCCCAAAATACATTTGCCACTACCACTGCACTTCCAACTCAGGCCATAGACACGGCTGCCGGGGAAGCGTTGTTTAAGGCAAATTGTGCTGCTTGTCACAAATTGTACAAAAAAGCTACGGGACCTGCCCTATATGGAGTAGGAGACAAATACGACTCGGAGTGGTTGTACACTTGGATAAAGAATAGCTCTGAAATGGTGAAGTCGGGTGATGCTCAGGCAGTGGCTATTTATGAAGAATACAATGGTGCGGTAATGACTGCCTTTCCACAGTTGTCCAATGCCGATATAGATAATATAATTGCATACACCTATACCGAAAAGAAAGCACCGCCGGTTCCAGCTGGAGGCGACTTGACCACGGCTCCGCCTAGTGACGGACTTTCAAACAACATTGTTTTAAGCATTCTGGCATTGGTATTCTTAATGCTGGTAATCATGTTGTTCTTGGTAAACAAAACACTTCGTCGTTTTGCCGAGGCACAAGGTGTAACCATTGAAGAACGACCCAAACGTACTCCGTTATGGAAAGCCTTTGCCGAAAATCAGTTCTTGATGTTATCGACAAGTATATTCTTGCTGTTAGCCGCGGGATACTTTGCTTACGGTTGGATGATGCAGGTGGGTGTTGACCAAGGATACGCTCCGGTTCAACCTATTCACTATTCACACAGAATTCACGCCGGGGAAAATCAAATAGATTGTAACTACTGTCACAGTTCTGCAAGAAAGAGTAAGCATTCTGGAATTCCTTCCTTGAATGTTTGTATGAATTGTCATAAAAATATTGGCGAAGTAGCCGCCGAAACTCAGCTACAAGGTGAACAAGAATTTGGTGTCGATTACAATGCCGAAATTCAGAAATTATATGCAGCCGTTGGATGGGATGAAGATAATCAGGTTTATACCGGAGATTCAGCTCCTGTGAAATGGGTTCGATTGCATAACCTCCCAGACTTTGCATATTTCAACCACTCCCAGCACGTAACTGTTGCCGGAGTTGAATGTCAGAAATGTCACGGACCGGTGGAAGAAATGGAGATCATGTATCAATTCTCTCCATTAACCATGGGATGGTGTATTAACTGTCACCGAGAAACCAACGTAAAAGTAGAGGACAATGAGTACTACGACAAGATCCATGCGGAACTTTCCAAAAAGTACGGAGTAGATAAGTTAACAGCAGCTCAAATGGGCGGACTGGAATGTGGAAAATGTCACTACTAATTAAGAATTTGAATACTATACTAGAATAACAATATGGCATCAAACAAGAAATACTGGAAAAGTGTTGAAGAGCTAAACGAAAACAGCTCTATTGTTGAGACGCTACAACAAAACGAATTTGTAGAGCCCATTCCAACCGATGAGTTTTTGGGTGATCAGGAAACGTTGGAAGCTTCTTCGACCACACGTCGCGATTTCTTAAAATATGTCGGATTTACAACTGCCGCAGCTTCTCTAGCTGCCTGTGAAGGTCCGGTAATAAAATCGATTCCTTACGTAGTAGCACCCGATGAAATCGTGCCCGGAGTAGCGAATTATTACGCTTCGTCTATTGCCGATGGATTCGACTTTGCGAATGTATTAGTAAAAACCAGAGAAGGACGTCCTATCAAAATTGAAAGAAACGATCTTTCTGCTTTCGGTGGTTCTGTAAACGCTCGGGTTCACGCTTCTGTATTGTCGATGTACGATACCAAAAGACTTCAAGGACCTAAAGTGGAGGGTGAAGATGTAAGCTGGGAGGAATTTGATATAGCAGTTGCGCAAAAGATGAACGCAATGGCAGGCAAAGATGTGGTGTTATTAACCCAAACTTTTGCAAGTCCTTCGACCTCAAAATTGATCGCCGATTTCACTACAAAATATCCAAACGTACGTCACGTAATTTACGATACCGTATCTTCTAGTGCTGCATTGGATGCTTTTCAAGCAAAGTATGGAACAAGAGGCTTAGCCGATTACGATTTCTCTAAAGCTGAGGTAATCGTTTCTGTAGGTGCCGATTTTATAGGTGACTGGCAAGGTGGAGGATATGAGGCTGGTTATGCCAAAGGACGTATTCCGAAGAATGGAAAAATGTCGAAGCACATCCAGTTTGAGGCAAATATGTCTCTCTCTGGAGCAAACGCCGATGTAAGAGTCCCTACTACACCTTCACAACAGATGGCTGTATTGATGGCCTTAACCGGAAACGGTTCCACCTCCAACTTACCCGAAAATATTGCTTCCGCAGTAGAAAAAGCGAAAGCTCAATTGAAAAAGGCAGGAGCCAAAGGTGTTGTAATCACTGGTCTGCCGAACGTGAACGCTCAAAAAATGGCGCTCGACTGTAATGAGGGTAGTGAAGTAATGGATACCGATAAGCCAAGAATGACGGCTATGGGTTCTGCTTCGGAAGTGGCTAACGTTATGAATGGTGTGGCCAACGGAAGTATCAAAGGATTGATTACCGTAGGTGTAAATCCGGTATACTCTTTCCCAAATGCTGCATTCGCTGAAGCTTACGATAATCTGGAGATGTCACTCGCATTTGCCATGAAGGCCGATGAGACAGCTTCCAGAGCAAAAATGGTAGCCGCAACTCCTCATTACTTGGAGTCATGGGGTGACGTTCAAATGAAAAAAGGAAGTTATAGTATTACGCAACCAACGATTCGTCCGTTGTTCAATACTAGACAATTTCAGGAAAGCTTGTTAAAGTGGACCGATAATCCTTCTACTTATTACGATTATATAAAAGAAACATGGAGTCCTGTTTTAGCAGGTTCGGGTAAAAGTTTTAATCAGGCAGTTCAAGATGGAGTGTTTGAAAGTGATGCTGAAATAGCGGTAGAAACTACTGCTTCTACCGAAAGTTCTACTTCGAATGGAGCCATGATCGCTGCGAGTCAGGACGGTTACGAACTTACCTTATACACCAAAACATCCATGGGTGATGGGCAGCAAGCCAACAACCCTTGGTTACAAGAAATGCCCGATCCAATTTCTCGAGCTTCTTGGGATAACTATATTACTGTTTCCGCAGCAGATGCGGCCGAATTAGGTCTTACTAACTACAATGTGGCCAATGGCGCCTTGAATGGTAGCTACGTGAACGTGCGTATGGGTGATGTTGTGGTGGAGAAGGTTCCTGTATTAATTCAACCGGGTCAGGCAAAAGGATCTGTAGGCTTGGCTTTAGGATATGGAAGAACCGACGCTGTTCAAGCAGAAATGCAAACGGGTGTAAATGCCTATCGTTTGTATAACAATTTCTCTTCGGTACAGAATGTACAATTGGAGAAAGTAGCAGGAGAGCATGAATTTGCTTGTGTTCAGTTACACAATACTATGATGGGTAGAGATATCATTCGAGAGACTACCCTTGAAATATTTAATACTAAAGATGTTCACGATTGGAATCCGGTTCCGGAAGTTTCCAAAGATCATGTTGAAATCCCTGTAACTTCTCCGGAAGCCGATTTATGGGATTCTTTCGATCGTTCGGTTGGACATCATTTTAATTTATCAATCGATCTTAACGCTTGTACCGGTTGTGGTGCTTGTGTGATTGCATGTCATGCCGAAAATAACGTTCCTGTAGTTGGAAAAACGGAGGTTCGAAGAAGTAGAGATATGCATTGGTTGAGAATTGACAGGTATTACTCGAGTGAGGAATCCTTTGATGCCGATCTTGAGAAGAAAGAAAACATTTCCGGATTGGGAAGTTCTCTTTCCGAATTTGCTGAAATGGAAGTGGCAGCTGCGAATCCGCAGGTTGCTTTCCAGCCGGTAATGTGTCAGCACTGTAACCATGCTCCTTGTGAGACTGTTTGTCCGGTGGCTGCGACTTCGCATGGCCGTCAAGGACAAAACCACATGGCTTATAACCGTTGCGTTGGAACACGTTACTGTGCGAATAACTGTCCGTATAAAGTACGTCGATTCAACTGGTTCTTATATGCCGAAAACGAAGAGTTCGATTACAATATGAACAACGATCTTGGCCGAATGGTATTGAACCCGGATGTTGTGGTTCGTTCCAGAGGGGTGATGGAGAAATGTTCTATGTGTATTCAGATGACACAGAAAACCATTTTGGATGCTAAGAGAGATGGACGTGCGATCAAGGACGGAGAGTTTAAGACAGCATGTTCGGCTGCGTGTGAAACGGGCGCCATTCAGTTTGGTGACATCAATGATCACGACAGTGAAATTTTTGAAATGACAAAAGACAATCGTATGTATCACTTATTGGAGGAAGTAGGTACCAAGCCTAATGTGATGTATCAGACGAAAGTGAGAAATACAAACGAAGCATAATAATCTAACTAAGAAATTGAAAATATAGATATGGCGTCGCATTACGAAGCACCTATTAGAAGACCCTTAGTTATAGGAGACAAATCCTACCACGACGTAACCGTCGATGTGGCAGCTCCTGTAGAAGGAAAAGCCAACAAACAGTGGTGGATAGTTTTCTCTATTGCCCTAGCGGCTTTTCTATGGGGAATTGGATGTATCATTTACACCATTTCCACAGGAATTGGAGTCTGGGGACTTAATACAACCGTAAACTGGGCATGGGATATTACCAACTTTGTATGGTGGGTAGGTATTGGTCACGCAGGGACCCTAATTTCTGCGGTACTCTTACTTTTCCGTCAGAAATGGAGAATGGCGATTAACCGCTCGGCGGAAGCGATGACCATCTTCTCGGTGATACAGGCAGGATTGTTCCCTATTATTCACATGGGACGTCCATGGTTGGCATATTGGGTACTTCCCATTCCGAACCAATTTGGATCCTTATGGGTGAACTTTAACTCACCGCTACTTTGGGATGTATTTGCGATCTCTACCTATCTTTCGGTATCGTTAGTTTTCTGGTGGACAGGTCTTCTTCCCGATTTCGCCATGATTCGCGATAGAGCGATAACACCCTTTACGAAAAGAGTTTACAGCATACTGTCTTTTGGATGGAGTGGTAGAGCGAAAGACTGGCAACGTTTTGAAGAAGTTTCTTTGGTTTTGGCAGGTTTGGCAACACCTCTTGTACTTTCGGTACACACTATTGTATCCTTTGACTTCGCAACTTCGGTTATACCGGGATGGCACACCACCATTTTCCCACCCTATTTCGTTGCGGGAGCGATCTTCTCAGGATTCGCGATGGTAAACACCCTTCTTATTATTATGAGAAAGGTCTCGCATTTGGAAGATTATATTACCATTCAGCATATAGAATTGATGAATATCGTGATCATGATTACGGGTTCTATTGTTGGGGTAGCTTATATTACTGAATTATTTATCGCCTGGTACTCTGGTGTAGAATATGAACAATATGCATTCTTAAATCGAGCCACCGGACCTTATTGGTGGGCCTATTGGGCAATGATGACCTGTAACGTGTTCTCTCCACAATTTATGTGGTTCCCGAAATTGAGAAGAAGTATTATGTTCTCTTTCCTAATTTCTATTGTTGTAAATATAGGTATGTGGTTTGAGCGATTCGTTATTATCGTGACTTCCCTGCACAGAGACTATTTACCATCTTCATGGACTATGTTCTCTCCAACGTTTGTAGATATTGGAATTTTTATTGGGACCATTGGATTCTTCTTTGTGTTGTTCTTATTGTACTCGAGAACTTTCCCTGTAATTGCACAGGCGGAGGTTAAATCGATTCTGAAAGGATCGGGATCTAAATATAAGAAATTAAGAGCCGAGCATGGTGACGATGCAAAACATTATAGTATGCCGGAAGGAATGGCAACGCCTATTTCCGAAGTAAAAACACCAGACACTGTGAATGTTGATGCAATGGTGGACGATGGAGATGACAAGGAAAAAGTAAATGAATTGTTGAGTAACATTGGAACTTTTGACCCGAATACTCAAACAGCGGATGATCTTAAGAAGATAAGTGGAGTTGGTCCGGTAATGGAGCAGAAACTACATCAAATGGGTATTTATACTTTCGAACAAGTAAGTAGAATGTCCGACAGAGAATACGATTTATTAGACAGCATAACCGGAGAATTCCCAGGAAGAGCAAAACGCGACGATTGGGCTGGACAGGCTGAACAACTTAAAAATAGTTAAGAATATGGCATCTAAAGTGATACATGCGATTTACAACGACGATGA
Source organism: Flavobacteriaceae bacterium (assembly GCA_013002065.1). GTDB lineage: Bacteria > Bacteroidota > Bacteroidia > Flavobacteriales > Flavobacteriaceae > Aureisphaera. The sequence continues at coordinate 16,912 of JABDKT010000139.1, read as the reverse complement.
CATTCTGTTGAATGCGGTGAAAGCTGTTCGTGGTGAGCATTACCATATTGAAGAAATATATACCCCTTTTCCGGTTCACGGACTTGAAAAGGCAATGGGTCTAGCCGATACAAGAATAGCCATCACCTCATTTATGTATGGATTGGTGGGATTGACAGTGGCGATATTGATGATGAATTTTATCATGATCGAAGACTGGCCACAAGACATAGGGGGAAAGCCTAGTTTTAGTTACATTGAAAATATGCCGGCTTTTGTTCCGATTATGTTTGAGATGACCGTATTTTTTGCAGCCCACTTAATGGTAATTACTTTTTATATGAGAAGTAAACTGTGGCCATTTAAGAAGGCAGAAAATCCGGATGTGCGAACTACAGACGACCATTTTTTAATGGCAGTTGACGCCGGTTCTCAAGATGTAGAGACGGTTTCAAAATTTTTAAGCAGCACAGGCGCAATTGAAATTAGTTTAATCGAAAAAGAGGACGATCACTAATATGAAAAGTTTATTAAACATAGGATTAGGAATTATGGCATCGGTCATGTTGGTTTCGTGTTTCGATTCGAACAAGCCGAATTACCAGTACATGCCTAATATGTACGAACCTGTAGGATATGAGACCTATGGTGAAGACGAAATCTTCCCTAACGATCAAGTGGCCTTGCTACCTGCCGAAGGTTCTATACCCAGAGGTTGGATGCCCTACGAATACCCGGATACGAATGAAGGACTTGAACTTGCAAAAGCAGAGTTGACCAATCCGTTGGAAGTTACCCTGGAAAGTTTAGCCCAAGGAAAAGCACTTTACGAAATTTATTGTGCAGTTTGCCATGGAACAAAGGGAGACGGACAAGGTATATTAATGCAGCGTGAGAAGATTTTAGGAATACCAAGTTATGCAGACCCGGGAAGAAATATCACTGAAGGAGGAACTTATCATGTCATGATGTACGGTTTGAATTCTATGGGTTCATATGCTTCTCAAACCAATGAATTGGAGCGTTGGCAAATAACGCAACACGTAATGAATTTAAAAGCTGCCTTAACCGGTGAACCTTTAATTGCACCCAAAGTTGCAACGCCGGAAAATGTGGAAATGGAAGTAGAAAGTATATCGGTAGATAACCTTTCAACTGCAGATCAAACTAACTAAAGAATAAAGAGAATAGCTAGAGATATGTACACGCTACCCAATAAATTAAAATTATTCGCAATCATTTTTATGGTGGTTGGTGCCATTGGTATGGTAACCGGTTTTTTATCGGCTCCCAGCACTACCGCCGAAGTAAAAGAAATGATGGCAAGCCATGGTGATGGTCACGGTGGTGATCATGGCGACACTAAAGAGACAGCCGGGCACGGTGATGCCAAGGCCGCTCATGGAGGAGATCACGAAGAGGGCGCACACATGAGCGAAGAAGAACATCTAGAACATGTATTGCACCAAATGCAGAATCGACCTTGGTCTGCGCTTTACATTGCTTCCTTCTTTTTCTTTATGATTGCTCTCGGAACATTGGCATTTTATGCAATTCAACATGCAGCACAGGCAGGGTGGTCTCCCGTACTCTTCAGAGTTATGGAGGGAATTACCGCCTATTTACCCATTGCTTCGGTGATAATTTTAGTTCTTTTAGCCCTTTCAGTATTCCATGTGAATCATATCTTCCATTGGATGGAGCCCGAATTGGTAAACCCAGATAGCGACAAATACGATAAGTTAATCGCCGGTAAGAGTGGTTGGTTGAATACCACCGGTTTCCTAGCTAGAGCAGTGATCTATCTCTTAGGTTACAACTTGTATCGTTATTTCTCTAGAAAATGGACCTTGAATCAAGATAACGCTAGTGACAATCGCTGGTTTAAAAGAAACTTTAAATTGTCTGCCGGATTCTTAGTATTCTTTATTTATACTGAATCTATGATGTCTTGGGATTGGATTATGAGTTTTGATCCACACTGGTTCTCTACTTTATTTGGATGGTATGTGTTTGCCGGAATGATGGTAAGTGCAATTACTGTAATTGCCATGGTAACCATCTTCTTGAAAGCTCAAGGGCATTTAGAATTTGTAAACGACAGTCATATTCATGACTTGGCAAAATATATGTTTGGTTTCAGTATTTTCTGGACGTACCTGTGGTTCTCTCAGTTTATGCTGATTTGGTATGCCAATATCCCGGAAGAGGTAACCTACTTCGTTACGCGTATCGAAGATTATAAATTACCTTTCTTCGGAATGTTAGCAATGAACTTTATATTCCCTGTATTACTATTGATGAATAGTGATTACAAGCGAGTGAATTGGTTCGTGATCCTAACCGGAATTGTAATTCTCGCAGGACATTATATCGATGTGTTTAACATGGTGATGCCGGCAACGGTAGGTGAGTCATGGTACATTGGTTTACCGGAAATTGGATCATTAATGTTTTTCTTCGGATTGTTTGTTTTAGTAGTATTTACTGCCTTAACCAAGGCACCGTTACTCGCAAAGCGAAGTCCGTTTATGAAGGAAAGCAAGCATTTTCATTATTAATTATATTAAAGAAGACAGATAACAATGACCGCATTTTTAGTTGTATTAGTAATCATTCTTTTTGGAGTTGCCGTTTGGCAAATGGGAAAGATCTTCCAATTATCTAAAGTTAAGAGTGAAGGTGATTCCGAAGTAGCTACTGAAAAGGATAATAACATCAATGGATATTTGATGCTAATGTTTGTTCTTTTCCTCTATGCCATTTGTATCGTTTCTTTCTGGAAATGGGGGAAAGTAATGCTTCCCGAATCGGCTTCAGAGCATGGTGTGGGAATCGATCAGCTTTGGCTAATTTCTATGATTATAATCTTTATCGTAGGAATTATTACTCAGTGGTTGTTGCACTACTTCGCTTTTAAATACAGAGGAAAGAAAGGCTTAAAAGCCACTTTTTATGCCGATAACGACCGACTAGAATTCATCTGGACCATCATCCCGGTAATCGTACTGGCAGGTCTTATTATCTATGGATTATTTACCTGGACCGATATCATGAATATCGATACCGAAGACGATCCGTTGGTGGTAGAATTATATGCTTACCAGTTTGACTGGAGAGCTCGTTATGGAGGTGAAGACAATACCTTAGGTGAAGCCAATGTTCGATTGATCGAAGGAGTTAACCAGTTGGGTGTAGATGCAAGTGACCCCAATGCACAAGACGATGTGGTGGTAAACGAGCTTCACTTACCGGTTGGACGTAAAGTATTATTTAAGATGCGATCACAAGATGTATTGCATTCGGCGTATATGCCTCATTTCCGTGCACAAATGAACTGTGTTCCCGGAATGATTACACAATTCGCGTTTACACCAACAATGACCACTTTGGAGATGAGAGAGTCTGAAGAAATGGTAAATAAAGTAATGCGGATTAATGAAATTAGAAGAAAAAATAGTGAAGCGCTAGTAGCGGAAGGAGATGAAGCACTGGAGCCTTACGAATTTGATTATTTACTTCTTTGTAATAAAATTTGTGGTAATACCCACTACAATATGCAAATGAAGATTATAGTTGAAACTCAAGAAGAGTATGACACATGGATGGCAGAGCAAGCTACCCTGGCACAAACTCTCGAACAATAATAAAAAAAATAGCTTAGAAAGATATGTCAGCACACGCATTAGAACACGCAGAAGATCACCACGATGATCACGGGCATCATCACAAAGAAACATTTGTAACTAAATATATTTTTAGTCAGGATCATAAAATGATCTCTAAGCAATATTTAATTACAGGTCTTTTTATGGGTATCATCGGAATAGCTATGTCTTTACTTTTTAGACTGCAATTAGCTTGGCCCGATAAAGAATTTACGATTTATGAAGTACTCCTAGGCAAATGGGGAGAAGGTGGTGTGATGGACCCAAGTGTTTATCTTGCTTTGGTCACCATTCACGGAACGATCATGGTATTCTTTGTACTTACCGCAGGATTGAGTGGTACGTTCAGTAACTTATTAATACCATTACAAATTGGAGCCCGAGATATGGCCTCCGGTTTCTTAAATATGATTTCTTACTGGTTGTTTTTCCTTTCCAGTATTATCATGGTGCTTTCCTTATTTGTAGAAGCAGGACCGGCATCTGCAGGTTGGACCATTTATCCTCCATTAAGTGCATTGCCACAAGCAATCCCGGGATCGGGAGCTGGAATGACACTTTGGTTGGTGTCTATGGCAATTTTTATTGCTTCTTCATTATTAGGATCATTGAACTATATCGTAACAGTAATTAATTTACGTACCAAAGGAATGTCTATGACTAGACTTCCATTGACAATCTGGGCGTTCTTTATTACTGCTGTAATTGGTGTGGTTTCTTTCCCGGTATTATTGTCGGCAGCCTTGATGTTAATCATGGACAGAAGCTTCGGAACATCATTCTTCCTTTCCGATATTTATATCGCGGGAGAAGTGTTGCACAATCAAGGAGGTTCTCCGGTATTGTTCGAGCATTTATTCTGGTTCTTAGGACACCCGGAAGTTTATATTGTTCTACTACCCGCATTAGGAATCACTTCCGAAGTAATTGCAACCAATGCACGAAAACCGATATTCGGTTATCGAGCGATGGTCGCCTCTATTTTGGCAATCGCATTCCTTTCAACCATCGTATGGGGTCACCATATGTTTATTTCAGGAATGAATCCGTTCTTAGGTTCGGTATTTACCTTTACTACCTTATTAATCGCGATTCCTTCCGCAGTAAAAGCATTTAACTATATCACTACCCTCTGGAAAGGGAACTTGCAGCTTAACCCTGCAATGCTATTTTCTATCGGGTTGGTTTCAACCTTTATTACGGGTGGATTAACAGGAATCTTACTGGGAGATAGTGCATTAGACATCAACGTTCACGATACCTACTTCGTAGTGGCACACTTTCACTTAGTAATGGGTATTTCGGCACTCTATGGGCTATTCGCCGGAGTGTATCATTGGTTCCCAAAAATGTTCGAATCTCGTATGATGAACAAAAACTTAGGTTATGTTCATTTCTGGGTGACGGCTATTGGAGCTTATGGAGTATTCTTCCCCATGCACTTTATTGGTATGGCGGGATTACCAAGACGATATTACACCAACACCGCATTCCCTTACTTCGATGATCTGGCCGATGTAAATGTGGTAATCACCATTTTTGCATTCATCGCAGGAGCAGCACAGTTGGTTTTCTTATACAACTTTATCCATTCTATGTTCTACGGAAAGAAAGGACCACAAAACCCTTGGAAGTCCAACACTTTAGAGTGGACAGCACCTATCAAACACATACACGGAAACTGGGACGGACCAATCCCACATGTGTACCGTTGGGCGTACGATTACAGCAAGTTGAACAAAGATGAAACAGATTATGTGGTGCCAGGAGAGGACTTCGCTCCTCAAACATTGCCTATGCAGGATAATGAAGAAGAGATGCATCATTAAGTTAACAACATATTCTAATATAAACCCTTCCGATACTTCGGAAGGGTTTTTTATTTACATTTACTTCTACAACCATCCATGACAACCCTCGAAAAAATAATTCATTTCTTCCCTCAAGCTGTGGCAGGTAAGCAGCAAGAGTTCACTTCCGGAAGCATCCGAAAAGCCGTTTTTATGCTTTCAGTTCCTATGGTGTTGGAAATGATGATGGAGTCGATTTTCTTTCTGGTAGATGCCTATTTTGTTTCTAGTCTCGGTGCCAACGCTATTGCCACCGTAGGCCTCACCGAATCGGTGCTTACCTTGGTATATGCAGTGGCGATAGGACTTAGTATGGGTGTTACAGCAATTGTAGCGCGTCGGATTGGTGAAAAGGATGTGGAGGGTGCTTCCAAAGCTGCCGTTCAATCAATCTTCTTAGGTATTTCCATTGCCATGGTGATAAGTGTTATTGGAATAATTTTTCCGAAGGAAATTTTATCCCTTATGGGAGGAGCTCCAGATCTAGTTGAGACAGGCTATGGCTATACACAAATTTTGTTAGGAGGGAATGTTACCATTATGTTGCTCTTTCTTATCAATGCCGTATTCCGAGGTGCTGGAGACGCATCGGTAGCAATGAAGGTTTTAATTTTATCGAACTTACTGAACATCGTTCTGGATCCTCTTTTTATTTTCGGTTGGGGACCGGTTCCTGCCTTTGGGGTTAAGGGAGCGGCCATTGCTACCACCATTGGAAGAGGAAGTGCGGTGGTTTTTCAATTGCTTATTCTGTTTTTTGGTTGGAGTAGAATTAAGATTGGATTCAAAGACCTGGTCTTTAGAACCAAAATCATGTGGAACCTCATAAAAGTGTCACTTGGTGGTATAGGGCAATTTATCATTGGAACTTCAAGTTGGGTGTTCTTAATGAGAATCATGGCCGAATTTGGCAGTGAAGTATTGGCCGGCTATACCATCGCTATTCGAGTTCTAATGTTTACCCTCATGCCTTCCTGGGGAATGAGTAATGCTGCCGCTACCTTGGTAGGACAAAATTTAGGCGCCGGTAAACCAAAACGAGCCGAACAATCTGTGTGGAAAACTGGAAAGTACAACGCCTGGTTCATGTTATTTGTATCCCTGTTCTATCTTTTATTTGCCGAATTTATTCTGAAAATATTCAGTGATGAAACAGAGGTTATCCAATATGGAGCATTGAGTCTCAGAATAATCGCTGCGGGATACGTTTTCTATGCCTACGGAATGGTAATCGTTCAAGCATTTAACGGTGCGGGTGATACCAAAACTCCCACTATTATTAATTTTTTCTGCTTCTGGGTTTTTCAATTACCCTTTGCTTACTTGGCAGCGCTCGTATTCGATTGGGGCGCATTGGGTGTATTTATCGCAATCACCGTTACCGAAGTTTTAATTGCAGTGATTGGAATCTTGTGGTTCAGAAAAGGGAACTGGAAAAAAGTTCAGGTTTAGCACCCAATTAAGTATTTATACGTATTGCCGATTTTTCCATTCAGAAATACATTTAAGCATTAATACTAGGACATTAAGTGTTGGGGAGCATCTTAATGTGTGAGCCGCAATTTAATTGCGGCTTTTTTAAGAATTACCCCTTACAGGGTATTTTATTTAAACTGAAAAGGGAATACTTTTATGTAAACCCAAGAAGTCGGTAGTATGGGGAGTACTATCGATATAACCGTACTTTTTTAAGTACGGTTTTCTTTTTCACCAGCCAAAAGGTTAACTTCACTTTGTATATTTGTGATATGAACGAACATCTCGATCCCACAGGTGATCAATTGAGTCCGCAAGAACTTGACCTTGAGAAAAAATTAAGACCCTTAACTTTTGAAGATTTCAATGGTCAGGATCAGGCGTTGGAAAATTTACAGGTGTTTGTTCAGGCTGCAAATTTAAGAGATGAAGCGCTCGACCACACGCTTTTCCACGGCCCTCCGGGACTGGGTAAAACTACCTTAGCGCATATTCTTGCACACGAATTGGAAGTAAATATTCGAGTAACTTCAGGTCCGGTATTGGATAAACCCGGAGATCTGGCCGGCTTGCTTACCAATTTAGATGAGAGAGATGTTCTATTTATTGACGAGATCCATAGATTGAGTCCCATCGTAGAGGAGTATTTATATTCGGCGATGGAGGACTATAAGATTGATATAATGATCGAGTCTGGTCCTAATGCGAGAACGGTTCAAATAAACCTAGCGCCATTTACATTGGTAGGGGCAACCACAAGATCGGGATTGCTTACGGCTCCTATGCGAGCTCGTTTTGGAATATCTTCCCGATTAAATTATTACACCACCGATTTACTCACCACTATTGTAGAAAGAAGTGCCGGAATACTAAGTGTGCCAATAACCATGGAAGCCGCCATAGAGATTGCGGGTCGAAGTCGAGGAACACCACGTATAGCCAATGCCCTATTGAGGAGAGTTCGTGATTTTGCACAGATAAAAGGCGATGGAAATATTAATATAAAGATCGCGAAATATGCGCTTGAGCAATTGCATGTGGATGCCCACGGGCTGGATGAAATGGACAATAAAATTCTAACCACCATAATCGATAAGTTTAAAGGAGGTCCGGTAGGAATAACTACGCTAGCAACTGCCGTATCGGAAAGTGCAGAAACTATCGAAGAGGTTTACGAGCCTTTTTTAATACAGCAAGGGTTTATCATGCGAACTCCTCGTGGACGCGAGGTTACCGAAGCTGCCTATAAACATTTAGGTCGTATAAAAGGTGGAACTCAGGGTGGCCTTTTTGAAGAATAAATCAACATACACTTCTCAAATTAAATCCGAAGCAAAACGCTTGGGTTTTCTTTCCTGCGGAATAAGTAAGGCAGAATTTCTCGAAGATGAAGCTCCACGATTGGAACAATGGCTCAATAGCAACATGCATGGAGAAATGAGTTATATGGAGAACCATTTCGACAAACGTTTAGATCCCACCCTATTAGTCTCTGGATCAAAAAGTGTCATTTCGCTACTCCTCAATTATTTTCCTTCGGAAGTACAGCGGGAAGACTCCTATAAAATTTCAAAATATGCCTACGGCACCGATTATCATTTTGTTATAAAAGATAAACTGAAAGAATTGTTGCATTTTATTACTTCGGAAATTGGAGATGTCCATGGCCGGGCTTTTGTGGACTCGGCTCCCGTCTTAGACAAAGCTTGGGCAACTCGTAGCGGACTTGGATGGATGGGAAAGCATACCAATGTATTGAGTAAACAAGTAGGTTCTTTTTATTTCATTGCCGAATTAATCGTTGACCTGGAATTAGACTATGATACTCCTGTGACAGATCACTGCGGAAGTTGTACTGCTTGTATTGATGCTTGTCCAACCCAGGCCATTGTTGAACCCTACGTTGTGGATGGAAGTAAATGCATTTCTTATTTCACCATTGAGCTCAAGGACGAAATTCCCTCGAGCTATAAAGAGCAATTCGACGATTGGATGTTTGGTTGTGATGTTTGCCAAGATGTTTGTCCGTGGAACCGTTTCAGCAAAGCACACCGCGAACCACTTTTCAATCCGAAGCCTGAAATTCTATCGTATTCGAAGAAAGAATGGAATGAAATCACAGAGGAAGTCTTTCAGCAAATATTCAGAAAAAGTCCGGTAAAACGTACCAAATTTGATGGTCTGAAACGCAACATAAATTTCATCAAATAAATTATAGGTATTAAGCTACGTAAGTTACCTTTGTAAGTCTCAACCATTCCAAAATATGAGCAAAATAAGTAAACGACGAGAAGCACTATTATATCATTCCAAACCGAGACCGGGAAAGATTCAGGTTGTTCCAACCAAAAAATATGCAACCCAAAGAGATTTGTCGTTGGCGTATTCGCCCGGAGTGGCCGAGCCCTGTCTTGAAATTGATAAAAAGCTCGACAATGTTTACAAATACACGAATAAAGGAAACTTGGTGGCTGTAATTTCTAATGGTACAGCAGTTCTTGGATTAGGAAATATCGGCCCGGAGGCTTCTAAGCCGGTAATGGAAGGCAAGGGGCTATTATTTAAAATATTTGCCGATATAGATGTGTTCGACATTGAAGTGAATACAGAAAATGTAGATGAGTTTATAGAAACCGTCAAGAACATAGCACCTACGTTTGGAGGGATCAATTTGGAAGACATCAAAGCTCCGGAAGCCTTTGAAATCGAACGACGTTTAAAAGAAGAGTTGGACATTCCGGTGATGCACGACGATCAACATGGAACCGCTATCATATCGGCTGCGGCTTTGATCAATGCCCTTGAAATTGCCGAGAAAGATATTTCAAAAGTAAAAATAGTGATAAGTGGTGCAGGTGCAGCCGCGGTGAGCTGTACGCGCTTGTACAAGGCCTTTGGCGCCAAAGGTGAAAACATCGTAATGTTGGATAGCAAAGGAGTGATTCGAAAGGATCGGGAAGACCTAAGCGATGAAAAAAAGGAATTTGCAACCGCTCGAAAAATGGACACCCTGGAAGAAGCTATGAAGAAATGCGATGTGTTTGTTGGCTTGTCCATAGCCGATATCGTGACTCCGGAAATGCTTAAATCTATGGCTAAAAATCCGATAGTGTTTGCCATGGCGAATCCTGATCCCGAGATTAAATATTCTTTGGCAATAAAGACCAGAGATGATATTATAATGGCTACCGGTAGGAGCGACCATCCCAATCAGGTGAATAATGTTCTAGGCTTTCCATTTATTTTTAGAGGCGCTTTGGACGTACGTGCCACCAAGATCAATGAAGAGATGAAGATGGCAGCCGTGAAAGCGCTTGCCGACTTAGCCAAAGAACCGGTTCCTGAACAGGTAAATATAGCCTACGGAGAAACGAAACTTACCTTCGGAAAAGAATATATCATACCCAAACCTTTCGATCCACGATTAATTAGTCGTATTCCTCCTGCGGTGGCAAAAGCGGCGATTGAAAGTGGAGTTGCCACAGAAACCATCCAGAATTGGGAGAAATATACCGATGAGCTTTATGAGCGCATGGGAAGTGACAATAAGATCGTCCGGCTGCTATTGGATCGTGCAAAAACGGACCCCAAAAAGGTAGTTTTTGCCGAAGCAGATCACCTTGCAGTGATGAAGGCAGCACAAATTGTTCATGAAGAAGGTATTGCTATTCCCATTTTGTTGGGCCGTAAGGACGTGATCAAAGAACTCATGGACGAACTAGAGTTCGATGAGGACGTCGAAATTATTGATCCGAAAAGTGATGAACAGCTCGATCAACTAAATATTTATGCTGAAAAGTATTGGAAACAACGCAAGCGCAATGGGGTGACGCATTATGACGCCAAGCGACTCATGCGGGAACGCAACTATTATGCTTCAATGATGGTAAATGAAGGAGATGCAGATGGTATGATTTCCGGTTATGCCAGGGCATACCCCACGGTTTTGCGCCCGGTTTTAGAAACTATCGGAAAATTCGACGGAGTGAATAAAGTGGCAACTACCAACCTTATGCTTACAAGTAAAGGTCCCATCTTTATTTCAGATTCGTCCATCAACATCGATCCTTCGGCAAAGGAATTGGCCAATATTGCTCAAATGACCAACTATACCGTAAAAATGTTTGGGCTTACTCCCGTAATTGCGATGATTTCTTACGCGAATTTCGGTTCCTCAAAAGATCCTCATGCTACCAAAGTAAGACAAGCCGTCAACATGCTTCATAAATCGAATCCCGATATGATAGTCGATGGTGAAATTCAAACAGATTTTGCACTTAATGCGGAAATGCTAAAGAGCAATTTCCCATTTTCAAAATTGGCCGGAAACAAAGTGAACGCCTTAATTTTTCCAAATCTTGATTCCGCAAATAGTAACTACAAGTTGCTCAAAGAGCAAAAGGATGTGGAATCAATCGGTCCTATAATGCTCGGTATGAATAAACCGGTACACATTCTACAGTTAGGAGCAAGTGTTGAAGAGATTGTAAATATGACTGCCATAGCCGTTGTCGATGCTCAACAAAAAGAGAAGCGGGCCAAGGAACAAGCCAGCAAAAAGGCCAAATAAACTCCCATAATTTTCGGTTTTACAAATACTAGTCAATGCAAATAATTGTACTATATTTGAGCCAATAACTTGATGTTTACGAATGATTACCCATATTCAGGGAAGACTAATTGAAAAAACCCCTACCGATGTTGTCATAGACTGTAATGGTGTGGGTTATTTTTTGAATATTTCGTTACATACATTTTCACAACTACCTAGCGAAGAAAATGTAAAGTTATTCACGCACTTGTTAGTTCGGGAAGATGCACATACTTTGTATGGCTTTTCCACGGTTATAGAGCGCGAAATATTTAGATTGTTGATATCCGTTTCGGGTATTGGAGCGAGCATAGCCAGAACTATGCTTTCTTCACTATCTCCGGAACAAGTTCGAGAGGCTATTGCGAGTGAAGATGTTGCCACCATTCAATCTGTAAAAGGAATAGGTGCAAAAACGGCTCAAAGGGCGGTATTAGATTTAAAAGATAAGATATTAAAAGTTTACGGTATGACTGCTATTTCTGCCGTTTCGAGCAATACGAACAAGAATGAAGCGTTATCTGCTTTGGAGACTCTTGGTTTTGCTAGAAAGCAAGCAGAAAAGGCATGCGATAAGGTGATTAAAGAAGACCCCCATGCTACTGTCGAAACCATAATAAAACTTGCTTTAAAAAATTTGTAAAAATTGGGCGCAAAAAATTACTGTTTTAAACATAGCTTCGCTACACTTATAATTTTCGGAATACTTCTCTTCGGAAATGTAACTTTATATTCACAAGATTCTACTGCCACCGGTTTTGATCAGGGACGCATGGATTTACCCGATCCATCCAGCATCCAGGATTTATACGAATTCGACCCTATTACCGAAATGTATATCCTCAATCGAACACTTGGCGATTTTAATATTTCATATCCGGTCATCCTAACTCCGGAAGAATATCAAGATTTGGTGTTAAAAGAACAAATGAAGGCGTATTTTAAAGAAAAAATTGACGCCGCCGATGGTAGGAAAGAAGGTTCGGAAGAAGCTCAAAAGAATTTATTACCCACATTTTATGTGAATTCCAATTTCTTCGAATCTGTTTTCGGAGGAAATACCATTGAAGTAATACCCCAAGGTACCGTTGAAATGGACCTGGGAATTTTATTTACAAAACAAGACAACCCGGCCTTCTCTCCACGTAACCGAAGCAACCTCTCTTTTGACTTTGATCAGAGAATAAGTTTGAGCTTATTGGGTAAGGTGGGTGAAAGATTACAAGTAACTGCAAATTACGATACACAATCGACCTTCGATTTTCAGAATGTCATCAAATTAGAATATACCCCTACCGAAGACGATATCATCCAAAAAATCGAAGTGGGTAACGTGGCCATGCCGCTCAACAGTACCCTCATACAAGGAGCGCAGAGTTTATTTGGAGTAAAAACACAATTACAGTTTGGTAACACAACCATCACCGGGGTCTTTTCTGAACAGAAATCGGAAACACGATCGGTGGTCGCAGAAGGAGGAGCAACCGTAACCAACTTCGAAATATTTGCTTTGGATTATGACGAAAACCGTCATTTCTTCCTCGCACATTATTTCCGTGATAATTACGACCGAGTTCTCGCTCAATATCCATTCATTAACTCCAACGTTCAAATTACGCGAGCCGAGGTTTGGATAACGAATAGGAATAACACCATCAACAACGTACGAAATATTATTGCACTTCAGGATATTGGTGAATCCGATCCTACAAACATTGGTTTGAATACCATTCCCGGCGGATTTATTAACTCGACCAGAAATGCATTCCCGGATAACAGCAATAACGATTTTAATCCCTTCGGAATAGATAATCCAGCCGAACAAAGTATCTTAAATGAGTCGATTCGTGACGTTGCAACAGTTCAGGCCGGTTTTAGTGGAGTTCCGGTGAATGACGGAATCGATTATGTGGTTTTGGAAAACGCCCGAAAACTACAACCCAACGAATACCAACTGAATTCTCAATTAGGATATATCTCCTTAAATCAGCGCTTGAATAATGACGAAGTTTTAGGGGTAGCCTTTCAGTTTACCGTTAACGGACAAGTTTATCAAGTAGGCGAATTCTCAACCGATGGTGTAGAAGCCACAGGAATTGAAAACCCGATTGGTGGCGGTGGTACCGGAGGTGGTACAGGTGGAGGTGAAGGTGAGAATGAAACCGGAATTCCGCAGAACCTAATCGTTAAATTATTAAAAAGTAATATCACCAACGTAAATGAACCGGTTTGGGATATAATGATGAAAAACATCTATCCCATTGGAGCTTTCCAATTGGAACAGGAAGACTTTAGGCTGAATATCCTTTACACAGACCCTTCGCCTTTAAACTATATTACTCCCGCGGAAGGAAGTGTTGAGTTTCCCGAAGAACCGCTACCCGATGAAGAAATTGCCGACGATGATATTTTACTGGATGAAGTTCTTTTAAGAGTTTTCAATCTCGACCGTTTGAATTTCAACAACGATCCACAGCAAGGCGGGGATGGATTCTTTGATTTCTATCCCGGAATTACGGTCGATCAACAAAGTGGTCGAATCATTTTTACCAGTGTGGAGCCTTTTGGAGAATATCTCTTTGAAAAATTGGATGCACCAGGTGGGAATCAGGATTACGATATTCCATCTACTTATAACGCCAACCAGAATAAATATGTATTCCGAACCATGTATCGCTCTACTAAGATACAGGCGGAACAAATCGACAGTGATAAAAATAAATTCCAACTAAGAGGAACTTACAAATCTACCGGTGCCGACGGAATTCCAATTGGCGCATTTAATATCCCACAAGGTTCGGTAACAGTAACCGCCGGTGGACGCACATTGGTAGAAGGGGTAGATTACACGGTGAATTATCAATTGGGTAGAGTCCAAATTTTAGATCCTGCCTTGTTGAATTCGAATACACCCATCAATATTACCACCGAAAACAATACACTCTTCGGACAACAAACACGGAGATTTACAGGACTGGACATTCAGCATAGATTCAGTGATAAGTTGCAAGTGGGAGGAACTTATTTGAACCTTAATGAGCGCCCCTTGACGCAGAAATCGGCTTTTCAGAATGAACCCATCAACAATACCATGTTTGGGGTGAACCTTCAGTATTCAACCGAAGTGCCTTTCTTAACACGTTTGGCTAACAAATTACCGAACATTGATACCGACGTGGAATCGAATTTGGCCGTTCGCGGGGAATTTGCCTATTTATTACCAGGAGCGCCGAAAGTTTCCGATTTCGATGGAAAAACTACGGCATACGTCGATGATTTCGAAGCTGCACAAACAGCATTGGACATTAGTTCGGCTTTAACCTGGTCGCTTTCCAGTACGCCCATCGGATTTGGGGGAGAATTAGGAAACAACGACTTGGCATATAATTACAATCGAGCGAAATTGGCTTGGTACACCATTGATCCTATTTTCTACAGTTCTCAAAGACCTGAAGGAATTACCGACGAAGATTTATCAAACCCTTTCACTCGAAGAATTTTTAGGGATGAAATTTTTCCGGATCAGGATATTATTCAAGGTCAGACGCAAGCTTTATTCTCTTTGGATCTGGCTTATTACCCGGACCAACGTGGGCCCTACAACTATAACCCTGCGGCAGGCGGTTCGAATACCTTACCTAACCCGGAAACTCGTTTTGCTGGAGTTTCCCGACAGTTGACAACCACAGATTTTGAAAGATCTAATGTGGAATACATTCAGTTTTGGTTGATGGATCCGTTCATCTACGAAGAGAACGCAACAAACAACGGTGGAAGGCTAACATTCAACTTGGGTAATATTTCCGAAGATGTTTTAAAAGATGGTAGAAAACAATATGAGAATGGTCTTCCGGAAGATGGAGGAACTTTAAATACAATTGCCACGAGCTGGGGTAAAGTTCCGGCCAACCAATCTTTGATTTATACCTTTAATACTACTGGGCAGGAACGAACGAACCAAGATATTGGATTTGATGGCCTGAATGATGCTGCTGAAGCCGGACAATTCCCGAGTTTTTCCTCTTTGCCCGATCCCGCAAACGATAACTACCAATATTTCTTACAGGCAGAAGGGTCTATCCTTGAGCGATACTTACAGTTTAATGGTACCGAGGGTAACTCTCCTGAGGCGTTGAGCAACACCAATCGAGGTTCGAATGCGCAGCCCGATGTTGAGGATATCAACCGTGATAACACTATGAATACGGTAGATAGTTACTTCGAGTATGAAGTGGACTTGGTGCCTGGAATGGATATCAACAGTAAATACGTAACCGACGTAAAGGAAATTACTGTAACGGCTCAGAATAACACCGATATTCCAGTTCGCTGGATTCAGTTTAGAATTCCAATTAGCGATTACGACAATGCGGTAAATGGTATCTCCGATTTCAGATCGATTCGTTTCATGAGAATGTTTATGTCCGGATTTAATCAGGAAACCGTACTTAGATTAGGTACGTTGGAATTATTTAGAGGAGATTATCGTCGTTATCAAGAAAGTCTTGACAGAGCCGATCTCGAAGACAATATGAACGATGATACCACTTTCGAAAATGAAGCGGTTGGAATCATACAAAACAGTAACTATGTAATTCCTCCGGGAGTTTTTCGTGAAGAATTAAACAATAATAACAACATTATTCGACAAGACGAGCAGTCATTGGCCTTGCGTGTTTGTGGTCTTGAAGCAGGTGACGCAAGAGCAGTTTACAAGAACTTCAATGTCGATATGCGACAGTACAAGAATCTTGAGATGTTCATGCACGTGGAAAGTGTGGAAGATCAAACACTCCTTGGAGATGGACAGATGGCTGCGTTTATTCGATTGGGTACAGATTTAAATACCAGTTTTTATGAAATTGAGATTCCTTTGACGGTCTCACCAAATCTTCCAAATCCCTCCGATGCCGATGCCGATGCAGTTTGGCCAGTCGAGAACCGTTTGGAACTACCCTTAGATGCATTACAACAGATAAAGAGTATTTCGGCGAGTTCGAATCAGGAGGGCTTATTACCAGCCGATGCCACAGGAGTACGTTATGCTGCAGACGGAGTTATTACCGGTGGTGGCGAAAACTATAAATACGGTATCAAAGGGAATCCGAGTTTCGGAAATGTTCGAGTGGTAATGATAGGTTTACGAAATGTTTCAAATTCTGAAATTTGTGGAGAAGCCTGGTTTAACGAATTGCGACTTTCAGAATTAGATAACAAAGGTGGTTGGGCCGCTGTAGCCAACTTAGATGCTAATATGGCCGATTTCGCCAACATTAGTGCTACGGGAAGAGTTAGTACAATTGGATTTGGTTCCATAGAACAAGGACCTAATCAAAGAAGTTTGGAAG
>JABDKT010000135.1 GCA_013002065.1 Flavobacteriaceae bacterium | reverse complement strand
CAAAGCTCATCGAATTTGATTTAGTGGTGCCAAATGGACCTTTATATGTCAATATCAATCCGCAGTTATACAGTTGGACGATAGAAAATTTAGTTAAGAATGGTATCGATGCTATGAGGGGTCAAGGGAGAATAAAAATAAAAATTTTACCAACTGCGAAAAAAGCGCTTATTCGCATTTCCGATACGGGCAAGGGAATTCCGAAAAGAGACCATAAAAAAATCTTTAAACCCGGTTTCACAACTAAAAAAAGAGGCTGGGGATTAGGATTGTCCTTGGCAAAACGGATTATAGAAGGATATCACAAAGGTAGAATTTATGTGCACAAAAGCACTAAAGATAGCGGAACAACGTTTGAAATAGCACTAACCCTCAATCGCACACCTTGAGCATTCAAAAATACGTTTTACATTCGGCTCGGATTAATAATAATTGTCCGGAGTGTTATTCCACCGAAGGTCTTGAATTCACTTTCGAACAGGAAAATTTTGAAAATAGATTCTATTCCAAGGCAAAAAAAGAAGTGATTGAAACTTTGTATTGTCATAATTGCAAACAACAGGTGTTTCCTGTAAGCTGGACCGAAGACATCGAGCGCGTACATCAATATCACAGTAAGCTCGCAAAGCCAAAAAGTTCGATGATTAAACTAAAACCGCTGGCTTACATCCTCATTTTATTTGATGTAATTACCATTGCAGTTATTATCTATTTCTTGAATAACAATTAAAGGCGATTGCCTATTTCTTGGGCGAGGGAAGCCATTTCTTCGGAAGTCATACTTATTTTATGCTGAAAAGTCATGTCCTTCATATCATTTATTGGAATGAGGTGTACATGCACGTGCGGAACTTCCAAGCCGATTACCGAAATACCGATTCGATCACAGGATACAACTTCTTCCAACGCTTTGGCCACTTTATAAGAAAAGCTCATTAAATCCAAATAATGTTGCCGGTCCATGTCAAAGATTCGGTTGATTTCTCTCTTTGGAACACATAACGTATGACCTCTAGCATTGGGGTTTATATCTAAAAAGGCAATGAAATTTTCATCCTCTGCCACCTTATGACAGGGAATCTCACCATTAATAATCTTAGTAAAAATAGAAGACATTAGTCTCTTGATATTTCGAGTACTTCGAACTTCATAGTTCCATTGGGCACTTGGATTTCTGCCACATCACCTACTTCTTTCCCTAGAAGACCTTTTCCAATTGGTGAATCTACCGAAATTTTACCCGTTTTCAAGTCGGCTTCGCTTTGAGCCACTAGTTTATAAGACATTTCCATGCCGTTCATCTGATTTTTAATCTTAACGGTAGAGTGGACCAATACTTTAGAGGTATCCAATTGGGATTCGTCAATTAATCGTGCGCTAGAAAGCGTTTCTTCTAACTTAGAAATTCTCATTTCCAATAGGCCTTGCGCTTCCTTGGCAGCGTCGTATTCGGCGTTTTCACTTAAATCTCCTTTATCTCTGGCTTCAGCAATGGCCTGGGAGGCCTTGGGACGTTCAACGTCCTTCAACTGATTTAGTTCTTCTCTCAATTTTTTTAATCCGTCCGCAGTATAATAAGATACTTTGCTCATAACTTCATCGTTTATGTATTAAATACCGAGATATTTGATACAGTTTAACTCCTTTGAGGATTTGCGGTTTAAACACAAAAAATCCCATACACGACGGGATTTGTAGTTCAAATATACGAAAAATTTAAATTTTACGGTTTTTACGTACTTTCGCAACGAATTACCGAATGCTATGAAACAATTCCTAATACTCGCTTTTTGCACACTATTTTTCGCTTCTTGTAACAAAGATGACGGAAATGATGTCAATCAAAACAATCCGTTTTTGACATCTCCCTTGGTGAACCTTCAGTTAAACTTAAATTTACCCGAGTATAATCCGCTAAAGTTTCCCGGCAACTCTGTGGTGCTAAACTCTCAAGGTATCAAAGGGGTAATAATTTACAACGTAAATAATTCGTTATATACCGCCTTCGACCTAACTGATCCCAACCATACTCCGAGTTCGTGTTCGAAAATGGAGGTTGAAGGAATTGTTGCTACCTGTCCTTGCGGTAATGATGAGAATTCATACGACATTGTTACAGGTCAGCATCAAAACGACACAGAGGCATACCCCATGCAACAATATCGCATTCAGCGATCGGGTGATGTAATTACTGTGACCAATTAGAACCTCAAACTTGCACCCACCAAGAAATTTATAGTTGCCTGCGGATAAAACCCGGCTCCTTCAATAGTGGTAATGGTTCCCGGATTCGTAAAATCATCATCGTAAGTGAAAAAATATCCGTTCGAGACGTACTCTTCGTTGAAAATATTATTTACTAATCCCGATAGCACCAATGAATCTCCAAATGGCAAGTTTTCTATCGTATAGTTTATATTAAAATCATTGATGAAATAGGCCTCTAATTTTGAAACTTCACTATCGATATTTCCCATATATTGTTCTCCAACATATTTAGTAAGTAAAGCCATTTGTAAATTTTTCAAAGGCCTGAATTCTATACTATTTGCTCCAACCACCGATGGTGAGAACGAAATGTTGGTATTTCCCAAATTTACCAATTCACCGTCTCTGGAAGTAATGAAATCAACATTTTTGTTTGAACTCAGGGCAATATTGGGTCGCAAACTCCACTTTTCTGAAAGTTTCACAAAAGCATCAATTTCAAGTCCCAACCGATAACTTTCTCCACTGGTAGCTCTAATAGGAGCACCCACATCGTCTAAAGCACCGGTGAGTACTAATTGATCCTGATAATCCATATAGTACAGATTACTATTCACCTGTATCTTTTCCGAAGTAAAACGCCACCCTAATTCATAATCGTTTAATTTCTCGGCAGTAAACACCCCTTGTTCAAAGTCACTACGCCTCGGTTCTCTGGAAGCTCGACCATAGGAAGCGTAAAATTGATTTCTCGTGTTAAGCTTATAACTTAGACCTGCTTTCGGATTAAAAAACTCATAGGTTCGCTTTTCGTTCAACAAAACTTTATCGGAAGTGAGACCTGAAGTTCTGTAGTTTACAAATCGGCCCTGCAAATCTCCATAAACACTCCATTTCGAATTAATTCTGAAAGTCGCTTTTGAAAAAGCCGTAAACTCATTTTTATCACCGTTTCCGGAGTAATATCGATCCCGAATTTCCGAATCACCGCCAAATCTGGACCATATTACCTCCCCATAATGGTCTCCTCCATAATAACTGTAGAAAGCTCCGGTGGTCACATCCCAATCTTCATTTTTGTAATTCACATTCGCATTGGCTGCATAAAAGTTGTTGTTGAGCCATCTTCTGCGGATTAAATCGGAGGTTTCGATTAACTCCTCACCAATTAAGAAAGGTTCAATTTGGTGAAATGCTAAGTCTGCGTCCTCTCGGTATTGCTCGAAATATCCTCTTCCATGCGTGTAATTTAAGGACACATTGGAACTCCAATTTTTATTGAATCTTTGATTCCAGAAGAATTGATAATGATCTTGGTTGTAGTTATCCACCTCATTATCGTAAAAGCGAATATTTCCTTCCTCATCGGTGTATAATCCGGCAGGGTTAAAGGTTCTGTCGGTTTCCAGAGTTTGTTCATCGATTCCAAACCATGACTGGTACGTACGTTCTTCTCCACCAAATGCTAAAGCTTTGATCAAGGTATTTCCTTCTTGGTAGGCAGCTTGTAGAAAGTATGATTTTAAATCGCTGGTTGCACGGTCTATATATCCTTCGGAAACGATCTTCGATAAACGCCCCGAGATTTCGAATTTATCCATTAGTAAACCTGTGCTAAATTTAAGGGTGTGCTTCCAAGTTTCAAAAGACCCGTAAGAATTTGAGATTTCTCCATAAGCTTCTTCGGAAATCGCATCGCTTTGAACATTCAAACTTGCACCAAATGCTCCCGAACCATTGGTTGATGTTCCCACACCTCGCTGCAATTGGAGGCTTTGTACCGATGAGGCAAAATCTGGTAGGTCCACCCAAAATGTTCCTTGGCTCTCCGCATCGTTATAAGGTATACCATTAATGGTCACATTTACCCGAGTCGCATCACTTCCTCGTACTCGAATACCCGTGTAGCCAACACCTGCACCGGCATCGGATGTGGTAACTACTCCCGGTAAATAGTTGAGAAGAATGGGCAAATCCTGACCTAAGTTACGTTGTGCAATTTCCTCCTTTTCTAAATTGGAATGGGTAATAGGCGAATCGGCATCCACGCGAACCGCCTTGAGGAGAACCTCATCAAGGCTTTCAACTTTGGTGGTGTCCAAGACCGTTTCTTCCTGAGCAAAACTGACAACTGAACTCAACAATAGAACATAAAATAACTTTTTCATTCGAACAATTACGTTACGAATAAAAGGGGTCATTATTCTTGTTAATAGAAATACGTTATTGGATAAATCTCCGGCCCGTCGGCCTTTCCTAAACAGCATTACCTGTTCTAGGTTCTATGGGTATAATCTCAGCTTCGTCTTATTGACTTGGCACCCCTTTGAGATAGGATGCAAAATTACAAATCCTTTTACAGTTGTAAAAGCTAAAAACAACTTTTCATGTAGATTTTAGTTTTGTGGGGATAAAACATTACATTTTCTTTTCGACTTGTATATAGAAAAATTAATACCAAAACGGACTTAACCTCACAAAAATTCATAATGACTTGTTTTTGTGGTCCTTATGAAGTTTGGCAAGAAATAGAGATGGATTCAAAAGTGTGTACACCCTATACAATGTGTGTAATAATTATACACTTATTGTGCATCAGGGATCTAATTTGGGAGGTTTTCGACGGCTTTTTTTAAGGCCTTGTTCCTTTTTTGCTTTTAGGCGCTTTTCTATGGCCGACTTGGACGGCTTTGACTTTTTGCGGGCTTTGGCAACTGTTAGGTTACCTTTCAAAAGTTCTTCTAGCCTTTTGATAGCTATTTTCTTGTTTCTATGTTGGCTGCGACTTTCCGAACATTGAATTATCAGCATTCCACTTTCCGAAATTCTATTGCTCAACCGTCTTGTTAAAAGTTGTTTTTCATTTTCAGAGAAAGCTTCCGACGTCAAAATATTAATAGAAAGTTCAATCTTGGAAGCAGTTTTATTAACATGTTGACCTCCCGGACCACTACTTTTGACGGCCTTCCAAGTTATTTCAGAAAGTAGTTTTTCAAATTGCATCAAGCATTGGGTCGGTGGGGTCTCTTCAGTAAATCGTTTACGGTCTTCACCGGATTAAAGGTTATTGCAGGTACTTCGACAAAAATAGTATTCCAACGTGCCATTGAACCATTCCATAATCCGGGAAGCTCCAAAGCTTTTATTTCTTTTCCGTTTTCAGATTTATTGGAAATAAACCCTGCGTCGTTATCCACATAGTTCGATAAGTCAAATTTATTCCCTTCAAAGTCTCGTAAACCACAAACTATATCCACAGGGTTAAAATGCGTAGCCTCCTTGATAATTGATTTCTGATGAAAATTTTTAAGATCTATTTGGGATTTTTCGACGATTTGCAGCGATATAACATCATCAGAATTTTTCACCCAAAACGGACCTCCTCCCGGTTCTCCCGTATTTTCTACGACTCCGCAAACACGTATAGGACGATTGAGGAAATTAAAGGTACCTGTAATTCCGTTGGGCAATTCTTTAATATCCATTTCATTCCATATAAAAGTCTGAATTTCCTTCATTTTATCAAGAGTTATTTCCCCTTGAAGCTCCTTTAAATAGCCAAAGACCTTTCGCTGAATTTGCAATAATTTACCCGCTAGCACTTTTTTGTGAAAAGCGATTTCTTCGACATACTCTTGCGCGGCTACATTGTCGATGTTCTTTATAAAAACAATATCCGCGTCAATTTCGTTTAAATTTTCCAAGAGCGCTCCGTGCCCGGAAGGACGGAAAAC
The DNA here is from genome assembly GCA_013002065.1 of Flavobacteriaceae bacterium. Classification (GTDB taxonomy): domain Bacteria; phylum Bacteroidota; class Bacteroidia; order Flavobacteriales; family Flavobacteriaceae; genus Aureisphaera. The sequence continues at coordinate 15,557 of JABDKT010000135.1, read as the reverse complement.
TAACTGTCCGTTTTCATTTCTGTACGGCTTATTATCCGGCGTAACAGCAATCGTATCGGTTGTTTTTTTCTGAAAAGAATAGGAAATATGAATAGTTTTCTTTGTTTTTCGTTCCACCCTGCTCTTAATTTGGGCAAACTCCTTTTTAAAAGCATCTAAATGTTCTTCGGAAAAGGTGAAGTGTAAATATATATCGTCCTGAGCCGAAGCATAAAACGCCGATTCGTATAGCTGTTCTTCAAATGCAGTTGTTGCGTATTTCTTGTATTTGTGAAACGGAATAAGTCCTTTTGGAAGATTCCCGTAATTCAATCCGTTTTTTTCTAACAATGTTTTCGCAACGTAATATAGCCGTTGCCCTTTTGAAGACTTTTTATAATCTGGGTAATTTTTTCGAATTGCCTTCCGAACCAAATTGATAAAAGCAAATTCCTTAGACGATTCGAAAAAAGTAATTAAATCTGAACTCTCATTACGCTTCACGAAGTCCCTAAATTTTTCTTTTTCAGGATTATAATTGGCGACAAACTCATGTAAAAACTTAAACATTCGAGTAGCTGCACCAGATGCGGGAACGAATTTAACAATATCGAGCTTTGCTTTGTTTTTTTCGTAAAACGATTCTAATTGTTGCTTTTCATCTTCAGAAATCTGATGAATACCATTGTTTATTGTAGCTGTGGTAACGACGTTAGCAAATGGGATACCTTTGGTGAAGGTTTCGATTTGTTTAAAAACCTGATTTATGGAAAGACCATAGTTTTGTATCTGCTCAATATCCTTTTCTGTAAGCATTCAGTTTAATTTCAATGTTTCTAAGACTTGGGTTGCCTTTTCAATACGCTCCTCCAACGACCCCGATAAGAGGGTATATGGAAGATTATTTTCAATTAATTCTTGTTCAAAAATACGAAACATATTTTGTCTGTCATCTGGTCTGTCTCTCAAATCATCCGCCACCCAGGGAAGATCAATATCGGTTAAGAAATAATGATGATACTCGTGATTATCTGCGGCCTCTAATATTTCCGAAGGACAAAATCCGTTATAATAATACCGGCAATAAACTTTCAACTCACGCAAATTCGTGTCACAAAAAAGATACGAATTTGCGTGTATCACCTTCTCATTTTCAAGACGTATTTGACCTTCAGCGATTGGAAGAAGGTCCTCTTTTGAAATTTGTTTTTCTTCTTTATCCCACTTTTTCTGAAGGTAATCACGCATAAATTCGGGAACCCATTCTGTATCGTATAGATTGGCTAAACGCTCTGCCAGAGTAGATTTTCCAGTAGATTCCGGGCCAAATAATACCACTTTTATACAATCGCCTGGGATTTGTCTAAACTTTTCTTCCATTGAATATATCCTTGAATTGCTAAAATGGTAAAAATTAAATATTGTAGTGAGAGCATCCCTAAACCTCTATAAGCATACAATGGCACCGTAATCACATCTGCGATAATCCAGAGGGTCCAGTTTTCTAGTTTTTTAGTCGCCATATACCACATAGCGGTAAAAAAGATTCCTGAAGTTAAAATATCGATGTAGTTCGGAATTTGCAGATCGTAATCGTAAGTTTTATAGACCAAATAGGTCACAAACATGGTTACGAAGAACAGTGCAACTCCCACAAACTTCTCCTCTACATTGGTTCTTGAAATTGGAACGACATATTTATTTTCTCTCTTTCGCGACCAGTTCCACCATCCGTAAATACTCATGACCGAATAGTAGAAATTCATCATCATATCACCAAAATATTCGGCCTTGTATAGTAGGTATACAGTAATAACAGTAGCTACGAGCCCGGTGGGATATACCCAAATATTTTCGCGTTTGGCATATACTACACTGGCAATGCCAAAGAAGAAAGCAATGGCTTCTAAAACAATATCTGTAGTAGATGTATTCTTGTAAGCATCAAAGAAAAACTCAAAAATGGGGCTCATAATCGCTTCTATCCGATTTAACAATTTTGATATAAAGTAATCCGTTTTCCACAGATTCCAAAGCAATCTCTATCTCTTTGTTGAGAACAGCCATAACTTCTTGATATTCTCCGAATACTTGAGTGCTCAACGGATTCTCCTTCACGGTAAGTCCGGAAGTCCTTAACTTCTTTATGAAGTCGATTATAGGAGGTTCAAAATTATCTTGAAGTGGGGTTAAAGTTAGTTCTACCGATATATTCATACATATTACTTTTCGAAAGCCGTTCCCATGACCACCATATTGGCTCCAGCCTCGTAGGCTGCTGCAAGTTGTTGTTCACTGCGAATTCCACCACCCACGATCAAAGGAATGGATATTTCTTTTTTTACTTCGGAAATGATCTGTTCTCCCACAGGATATATCGCACCGCTTCCCGCTTCTAAGTAAACCAATTTGGCTCCTAACAACTGTCCAGCCATGGCGGTTTTCACGATTTTATCCACGTCGTTCTGTGAGATAGGCGTCGTTTGGGTGACCTTCTCCACTGCCGATTCATGTCCGCCATCTATCAATATATAAGCCGTGGGAATCACTTCCATCTGTGTGCCTTTAAGCATTTCAACCGATTTAATTTGCTGTTCAATTAGGTATTCCGGGTTTCTTCCGGAGAGTAGAGAGAGAAATAGTAGTGCGTCGGCTTCGTTGGTAATTTGAGAATAATCTCCGGGGAAAATAATTACAGGATGTTTCGAATATATTTTTATCGCTCGAATTACTTTTTTGGTTTGGCCTTCTGCAACCGTACTTCCTCCAACAAATATATGGGTGGTTTCCGAAGGCATCTGATTTAAAAATTCTGAAACATTATCGAGATCAAATTTATCGGGATCGATAAGAATAGCCAATAAATTATTGTGCAACAATTGTGCTTCTTCAAATGAACTATAGATACTTTGTGTTTCCATTTAGTTCAGAATTACGGCATAAGCACAAGTAAATCCTTCGAACTCTTCGAAGTTTATTTTATAGGTCTCCGATTTATTTTTATAAACCACAGATGCCGAAGTCTCCATTTCATCCAGTCTAAAATCTTCCACATAAATATGCTGCAGAAAACTCACCCCTTTTTCAGCAAAACTTTTATAAATACTTTCTTTGGCACCCCAAACCATAGTCAATTTCCGCATCACAGCATCATCATTGGCCAAGGTTCGATACTCTTCTAAGGGCGTGAACTTATGTGCGATCTTTATTATTTTAGGACGTTGCATTTCGATATCAATTCCCACCTCTATATCACTAATTATAATGGCTGAAAAGGTGAAAGAATGAGTAATCGATATTTTTTTGTGCGTATTTAGGTGAGGCTTTCCTTTCTCGTCGTAATACAAATCATGATCGGTATAACCTTCTTCGGCCAATAAATGTCGTACGCTCATAAATCCGCGTCGATGTAAATCGCTCTTCATGCCGTCCACTCTTTGACGACAATGATGTGTAAGCTCTATCCCTTTAGCCAACGAATCGTAAGATTCTTCAATCTTCCAAATGAGGACTTTAGTAGAAGGATTAACTGTTATTGTTTTGTAAAGAGGCATATAAATTGGCGGATAATGCTTAATTTTGCATGCTGAATTTTTTCAGAAACATAGATAATTCAAATATAACAATATGTCAACGAAAACTGTACCCTACGTACCGTATAAAGTAAAAGATATTTCCCTGGCCGACTGGGGGCGAAAAGAGATTGATCTTGCCGAAGCAGAAATGCCGGGATTAATGTCTTTACGTGAAGAATATAAAGATGAGCAACCGTTAAAAGGCGCTCGTATTGCGGGATGTTTGCATATGACCATCCAAACCGCCGTTCTTATTGAAACATTACAAGCCCTAGGTGCAGAAGTTACCTGGAGTTCATGTAATATTTTCTCTACTCAGGATCAGGCTGCGGCTGCTGTTGCTGCCGTAGGAGTTCCCGTATATGCCTGGAAAGGAATGAACGAAGAGGAATTCGACTGGTGTATCGAGCAAACTTTATTCTTTGGAGAAGAAAGAGAGCCTTTGAATATGATTTTGGACGATGGAGGAGACCTAACCAATATGGTGTTGGATCGTTATCCGGAATTAGTTCCCGGAATCAAAGGATTAAGTGAAGAAACTACCACGGGAGTTCACCGTTTGTACGAACGTATGAATAACGGAACCCTTCCTTTACCAGCCATTAATGTAAATGATAGTGTTACCAAATCTAAATTTGATAACAAGTACGGATGTAAGGAAAGTGCTGTGGATGCGATTCGTCGTGCGACCGATGTGATGCTTGCAGGAAAACGCGTCGTTGTTTGTGGATATGGGGATGTTGGAAAAGGAACTGCGGCCTCCTTTAAAGGAGCCGGTTCTATTGTTACTGTTACTGAAATCGATCCAATTTGTGCGCTACAGGCCGCCATGGACGGTTTTGAAGTTAAGAAACTTGAAACTGTTGTGGGAAATGCCGATATCGTTATCACGACCACGGGAAATAAAGATATTGTTCAAGGGAAGCATTTTGAGGCCATGAAGGACAAGACCATTGTTTGTAATATTGGTCATTTTGATAATGAAATCGATGTGGCTTGGTTGAACGATAACCACCCTAAAATTGAAATCAAACCTCAGGTTGATAAATACACGGTTAACGGAAAAGATATTATCCTTTTGGCTGAAGGCCGTTTGGTGAACTTAGGTTGTGCTACAGGACATCCAAGTTTTGTGATGAGTAATTCATTTACCAACCAGACCTTGGCTCAAATCGAACTTTGGAACAACACCGATGCCTACGAAAATAAGGTATATATGTTACCGAAGCATTTGGATGAAAAAGTGGCTAAATTACACTTAGCCAAAATTGGTGCCGAGCTAACCGAACTTCGAAAAGAACAAGCCGATTATATTGGTGTGAAAGTAGAAGGACCCTATAAGCCGGAGTACTATAGATACTAAATTATTGTCCCCCCGAGCGAGCGCCAGAATGATTTGTCGGGCTGGCAGTCGAGGGGTCTTTAGGAAAGAATCATGCCAACCCTCACAGCAATGTGGGGGTTTTTTATTTATTAATAATCGTCACTCCTGCCGTCTCCCCTTCGTCCAAATTGGTCAAGGTGCGTACAAAATTCCGACTGTCGGTGATTTCAATACGGACAGTATTAGGAGCCGAAGTACCCACGTTGATTGCCTCCACTTGGATGGTAGCTTTTTGAGAATGCACCGGAATTTCTATTTCTTTAATTTTCTTGGTAACCGTATAATTTTCTAAAATTATTTTTCCATCTACGATTAGGTTGATCCGGTCTCCATCTTCTTTCCCGGCATCATAGATGGCTAGTTTGACGTTTTTATCCTTGGTGAAAATATTGAGGGTTTCTCCTCTGGCAATAATATTCATGGAAAGGGTATCTAAGGATTTGGTAAGATTTACCATTTCTTTCTTTTCCTTACTTATGAGAAGGCTTCGGTCGATCCTTTTGTCCATTCGCTGGGCGCTCTTTAAAATCTTTCCGAATCCGCCCAAAGAAATTTCTCCACTAATACATTCTTCCCCATTGCTATACAGTCCCTTGAAAGCACCTTCAATGAGCTGTCGCTCATTCAACTTTTTTAAGGTTCCACTGAAATTCACAAAGCAAAAGTCATCTTCAACGATAGGAGATTTGGTGTAAATTATTCCACTTTCATAAAACTCTAAGGAGTTATTCTCATCATCAAAATAGCCGGAAATATAGGACTTGGTTTCATGCGGTCCTGCCAAATCGGTAATAGAATGACCAGTAACCAGGCCGTCTTTTTCTACGAAGGAAATCTTATAAGAAATTATGGCCGTATCATTGATTTTTATAACTCCCATATAATCAAGCTCTTGCTGAGAAAAGCCTGTGAACATTGGTGTTAAAAGGAAAAATATTACAATAAAAAAGTTCTGCATTCTTGAATTTTAAATTACCTTACAAGTATAACTATAAATAAAACCAATTATGAAATTAAAGCTTATTCTTTCGCTAGCAGTCATGTTGATGAGTGTTAGCATGTCTTACGCTTCTTTTCCTGTGGAAAGAGCAACAACCAGTAACGTGAGCGTGGAAGCTTCTGTTATCGATGCTACACCTGCATTGGTAACACCTGCAGCCACATCGACAGTAGCTAAGCAGATGTCCACTGCACTCTTGTTGTGGTTTTTCTTAGGTGCTTTTGCGGCACACCGCTGGTATCTTGGAAGTCCGGTAGGATGGAACATTTTGTTCATTCTTACTTTAGGTGGACTTGGTATTTGGGCCATAGTAGATTTGGTCGATATCATCACCGAAAAGTATCCTGGACTGTAAGACAGTCGAAAAGTTTCCCCATAAAAAAACCCTCCGTTGCGTTTAGCTCTGGAGGGTTTATTTTTTTGTTTGAATTATTCCTTATGCTTCCGCAGTAGGGACAATAGAAACGAAAGACTTTCCGCCTCTTTTCTTTTCAAACTTTACAGTACCGTCCACTTTGGCGTGTAGCGTGTAGTCTTTACTTGCATACACATTTTCACCCGGGTGGTGTTGAGTACCTCGTTGTCTTACGATGATATTTCCTGCGATGGCAGATTGTCCACCAAAAATCTTAACACCTAAGCGTTTCGATTCCGATTCTCTACCGTTCTTAGAACTACCAACTCCTTTTTTGTGAGCCATCTTATTTCGGTTTTATATTGTTAAACTTAACGGAAGCTTATGCTTTTCCGCCATCTAATTTATCTTGTAATGCTTTAAGCTCGTCCCACTTGCCATCGGCAGCCAATTTGGCTTGTTGTGGCCAAGTATCCGGCACGTGATTTCCACGAACTCCAGAAATAATTTCTGAAATGTTCTTTGGATCAGCTTTAGCCAAATCTGAGAATGTCGCAATTCCTGCTGCTGTCAAAGTTTCAGCAATCTTAGGTCCAATCCCTTCGATTTTCTTCAAATCATCACCTTTAGAGGCTTTTGCCTTTGGGGCCGCTTTCTTAGGAGCTTCCTTTTTAGGAGTCGCTGCTTTTGGAGCTGCCTTCTTAGGTGCAGCTTTTGGAGCCGCTGCCTTCGTTTCTTTCTTAGGTGTAGCCTTCTTAGCTTCAGCCTTTTTAGCAGGAGCTGCTTTCCCCTTGGTCGCCGTAGCTTTAGGAGCGGCTGGTTTGGCTCCAGAAGAAACGATACTCTCTATGATAATTTCAGAAAGTGATTGTCTGTGACCATTTTTTACTCGGTATCCTTTTCTTCTTTTCTTCTTGAAAACGATAACCTTATCACCTTTTAGGTGCTGAACGACTTTTGCTCCAACTTGAGCGCCGTTTATAGCCGGGGCGCCAACAGTAACTTTGTCACCATCGCCTATAAGAAGAACATTGTCGAAAGCGACTTTTTTACCTTCTTCTACAGACAAACGGTTTACAAAGACTTTCTGGTCTTTTGCAACTTTGAATTGCTGCCCTGCTATCTCTACAATTGCGTACATAGCGTAAACGTTTATTTAATTTAGTTTAATTTTTGATCCCTTATTCTGAATTTTAGGTACCACATTTGTGAAACCTGCCTTCTTAAGGGGCTGCAAATATAATTCTTAATATGAAAACGGCAAAAGGTTTTTTAAACTAAAACACCAAGGAAATCAGGCTCTTTGGTTCCAGGAATCTTTTAGAAGTTGCATAAAGGCCAAAGTAAGAACGAAGGAAGTGGAAAATCCCATGATTATCAAAGACAATACGAGTATTAACGAACCCTTATTGAAGTTTAAATTCCAGGAATCCAGCACAGCCGTGGCGAATTGTGTGTCAATCTGAAATATATAAACCGCCATAAAAATGGAGAATATAATGGTCGCTAACCCTCCCGTGAACAATCCTGTTTGAAAACCGTCCTGATATTTGAAGCTTGAGGTTGAGGCTTTGTAATTTTTAATTGCGTAGAAAATTCCACCGCCAATAAAGACTCCATTCATGGCACTAAGTATAGGATATTGGTGCAATCCCACAAGTTTAGTGAGTAAAAAGTACGCAATTAATAATACTGCAACTCCAATTCCGTATTTGGTATAATACTTTCCCATAACTTATAAGGTTTGTCACATAAATTTCGGAAAAAAAATTCAGAATAAATTGATAATCAGAAAATAATAAAAAGTTAAGCTCCTCTTTTATTCGACAAATACACTCCAAAGAGAATAACTGTCGCTGCAAATATTTGAAGTATCCCAAATTGTTCTCCATCAATCACGCCCCAAATTACAGCTACGATCGGCATCGTGTAAGTGACAGAAGAAGCAAAAACAGGGCTCGCAATTTGAACTAACTTATTAAATATAACCTTAGCGATAGCTGTTCCGAAGAGAGACAATAGCGCCACATAAATAAACGATTCCTGCATCGCCGAACTCTGCCATATCTCTCCAAAAAATCCAGACATATACAATATGACAAAAGCCGGAACTACGATAAATATGAAGTTCCCAGTCGTCACGGCCAATGCACTTATATCGCTTAAATATTTCTTGATAATATTTACATTCAGAGCGTAACCTATACAAGCAATGATAATCAACGTGCTATACCAATAATTTTGATCGGGGTTGAAATCGGCGCCAGCCAAAATTAACATCAGCGTTCCTATCAATCCTACAATCACACCCCAAATTTGCCTTTTGGTACTAAGAATTTTAAACAGTATCACACCCACTGCAACAGTTGCTAGAGGTGTTAAAGAATTAAGGATGGAAGCTACGGCGCTGTCGATATGATTTTGTGCCATCGCAAATAGAAAGGGAGGAAAAAAGGAACTTACAAATCCGGAAATAATCACCCAGATCCAGTGTTTTTTCTTTATCTGTCGAAGGCTCTTAAACCCAACGGAAAACAAAAAAATGGACGTTAAAACGATTCTTAACGAACCTAATTGGTAGTCGGTGAGACCTATCAGTCCCTTTTTAATGAGTATAAAGGAGCTCCCCCAAATGAGAGAGAGGATTAATAGATAAATCCATTTTAATTTCTGATTGCTCACTCGAGCAAAAGTCGGCAAAATTATTCGATTCCGAAGTTGGTAACGATAGATTTTAGGTATGCTGAAATAACCGAATAACTAATTCTTACTCTTTCCAGCTTATGGTCTCCATAATGCGACGAATGTCATCCCGCAAATACACCACCGAAGGATAAATAGAATCAAAATTTGGCTTGGATTCGAAGTAGAGTGAGCCGGCTACAAAATGATTTACACTATCGGTTACATAAAACTGAGACTGCGTTGCTGCATCCCCATTGATAATATAAAACATCCCGAAAACTTTATTGATAGAATCCACCCTGGGCTGTTCCAAAATTTCATTCGCCTTAATAGTGTGATCGTAGGTTAGCTTCTGGGCATCGGCCAATAACGAATTTAAATTATCGTCTTTCACTTCTTGATAGGTCAAATAAAGTGTAGCCTGCATTCTGGGATAATGAACGTTCACATTACACCCGTTCTTCTTTTCGATTCGCGCATCATTGTTCATGGCAAAGTCAAAAGGACAATCCAGATGGGTAATTTTATAACTAGGTACAGAATATTCCAGACGCAATTTCGCTGCGGGTTTTATCACCACATCCTCTCCACATGAGATCAAAAGTAGTCCGGATAATAAAAAGAGAAAGCTGCGTATCATCTAAGCGATGGAAAGTTTAATTTGCTTGATACGTTTGTTTTCAAACGCCTCTATGGTAAACGAATAGTTCTCCAAGTTTATTACTTCTTTTTGCTTCGGAAATCCCTTAGAAATTTCCAACAGGAATCCTGCCAAGGTCTCAGCCTCCCCTTTCTGGTCTTCAAAAATCTTTGGGTCTTCCAATTTGATTACTTTGTAAAAGTCTTTCAACGGTGTTTTACCCTCAAAAATATAGGTATTATCATCCAGTTTTGAATAGACTAAATCATCATCGTCAAATTCGTCACTAATTTCCCCTACAATTTCCTCAATAATATCTTCCAAAGAAATGAGTCCACTCGTACCACCATACTCGTCCACAACAATAGCCAAGTGCATTTTCATATCCTTAAATTCGTTGAGTAGGTCGTCTAACTTCTTGTTTTCAGGAACAAAATAAGCCTCGCGCTTTAAAGAAACCCAATCAAAGTTTTTCCTGTCGAAATAGGGTAATAAATCTTTTACGTAAAGCACCCCTGTAATATTATCAATGTTTTCGGTATAGACCGGAATTCGGGAATACCCCTTCGAAATAATCTCGGGCATAATATCCTTATAAGACGATTCCTCATTCAGCGCGAATATATCCATTCGAGGACGCATCACATTCTTGGTGTCCGTATTTCCGAAGGTTACTATACCCTGCAAAATCTTCTGCTCTTCCTGAGTAGTATCTGCTTGCGAAGTAAGCTCTAAAGCCTGAGAAAGTTGATCGACGCTTAAATTGGACTTCTGCCTCCCAAATTTATCTTCAATATAAATGGTTGCTGCACGCATAGGTATGTTCAACGGACTAAACAACTTATTCAAAACTGTGATGGGATAGGCCATTAAGGAGGAAAACGAAACCTTGTTCCGGCTTGCATAAATCTTTGGTAGAATCTCACCAAAAAGTAAAATCAAAAAAGTGACTACAATAACCTCAACAACAAATTTTAATTGCGGATTCCCAATCCCATCGAAAAACATAGGAGATAACGAGGCAAATAACAATACGATCGCGATATTAATCAAGTTGTTAGCTACTAATATAGTAGCCAGTAACTTTTTCGGCTTTGACAAAAGTTTTTCAACTAATACCAACCGCTTCGAAGGGGAATCTTCTTCCGAAGGGTGTAAATCGGTAGCCGACAAAGAGAAAAATGCAACTTCTGCGCCCGAAATAAGGGCAGAACATAATAAGAGTGTGAACAGTATGACGATACTGGTAATTTGTGTAATACTAAGAAGAAAAATTAAAAGTAAACTAGGAGGCTCTATATCCAAAATCGTACGATTAATTAAACATTAAAATGGTAAGTCATCATCTTCCTCACCAATAGGTTCCTGTACATTTGTAGGTGCAGCAGCACTTGTTGGCTGTTTTTGTGGAGCGCTGGTGGCAGTACCCTGAGGCATACCACTTTCAGTCTTAGGCGTTAAAAAGGTGAAGTCGGTGCATTGAACTTCGGTACTGTATCGATCGTTTCCCTGATCGTCTTGCCATTTCCTGGTTTTGATCCTTCCTTCAATATAAACCTTATCCCCTTTCTTTAAATACTTTTCACAAATTTCGGCTCCTTTATTTCGCACTACGATGTTATGCCATTCAGTATTAGAAACCTTCTCACCCGTAGTTCTATTTGTATAAGTCTCGTTCGTTGCAAGCGGAAAGCGTCCAATACATCCCCCTCCTTCAAAATAAGTCATTTTAACTTCATCTCCTGTATGCCCAATTAGCATTACTTTGTTCAATGTTCCACTCATAATTTAACTGCTTTGATATTTCAGCAAAGGTATGTTTTGTATCTTAAATATAGTCAATTTTTAGTTGTTGAATGGAGGAAATTCTGAAATAAACTTCGCGATGAGCCTTGGCACAGGTAAGCGGTGTAAATCAACATAATCCAGGGCTTCCTCTTCCAGTAAATTGGACTCGGCGATCCAGAATTTTGTGTGCAAATGCTTGTGAGAAAGTTTATGTATAATCACCTCTTCATTATAAAGTACCGGAGTTTCGAGTTTTAGTTTTTCCGAAATTTTCTGAAATTCAGTTTCATCCATGAGTTGCTGCTTATTGGCTTCCATCTTTGTCTCTACCAGCGGAAATTGATACAGGTTTTGCCAGATTCCCTTTTGAGTTCTTTGTTCCAGTACACTTTTATTTACTTCGGAAATAGGCACTATATAATTAAAGTGATGTGTTTTCACTTTTGTCTTCTTTGTCTTAACAGGCAAAACATCCACTTTCCTGCTCTTATACGCTTCGCATTTGTCACTAAAAATACAGCCTTCACATTTTGGGTTCTGTGGAACACAATATCGAGCCCCGAATTCCATTACCGCCTGATTAAAAGTACCCGGCTCTTTTGGGTCAATTAGATGCTGGGCTAGTTTTTTGAATTCTTTTATTCCGGCAGTACTATTAATAGGTGTATCAATTCCAAAAACCCTAGATAGAACGCGATAAACATTTCCATCAACCACGGCGGCAGGCAGATCAAAACAAATGGAAGCAATCGCACTCGCCGTATAATCACCTACTCCTTTTAGTTTCAGTAATTCTTCAAAGGTGTTGGGAAACCTACCGTCAAGATTCGAATCAATATGTTGAGCTGTAAAATGGAGATTTCTCGCCCTGGAATAGTAACCCAGACCCTGCCACAACTTAAGCACCTCTTCTTCACTGGCTTCTGCAAGGTCACGGACTTCAGGAAAGGCGGAAATAAACTTTTCGTAATAGGGCAAACCTTGTGCTACTCTCGTTTGCTGAAGAATAATTTCAGATAGCCAAACTTTGTACGGATCCTTTGTTCTCCGCCAAGGCAATTCACGCTTGTTTTGTAAATACCACGTAATGAGGTTTTTAGTAAAAAAAGTCGTATTTTCTAGCATTTAGTAAAGGTAGTTGTTATCTAATTATACTTTAATGGATTACGATTTGAATTTTTGATATTAAAATCATTATATTTGCCGTCTTGAAAAAAAACAAACCAAATTTGATTACTTATTATTAATTTTTAAAACCCACATTAAATGACAAAAGCAGATATCGTAGCAAAGATCTCAGAAAAATTAGGAATGGAAAAAGGTGATGTACAAGCTACCGTTGAATCCTTCATGACAGAAGTAAAGAATTCGCTAGAAGGTGGAGACAACGTTTATCTAAGAGGTTTTGGAAGCTTCATTATCAAAAAGAGAGCTGAAAAAACAGGAAGAAACATTTCGAAGAATACCACTATTAAAATACCTGCACACAATATTCCTGCATTCAAGCCAGCGAAGATTTTTGTAGAAGGAGTAAAATCTAACGTAGAGGTAAAGTAACAATAACTGGTTCTGAAAATTTCAGAATATAAACCAACTCTAATATGCCCAGCGGTAAAAAAAGAAAAAGACATAAGGTTGCAACGCATAAGCGCAAGAAAAGAAGACGCGCTAACCGCCATAAGAAAAAGTAGTTTTCATAACTACTTTTTTCATTTATGATGTAAAGAAAAAACGTTCTTTGAAAACGAAATTATAGAATAAACGCTATAATTTCTGCAGGTTTTATCTAATCCGATTATAATTTTCGGAAACAAATCCTGTGATAAAATATTGTTTAATCCATCCCGCTAACCTTGAAAACATTCAAGGCGGGATAAAAATCATGTAACGTGAGCTACGAATTATTTATTAGATCCAGTTCACAAGAAGTTGATTTTGCCCTTTTAAAAGATGGAAAACTAGTCGAATTACACAAGGAAGAAGAGGACAATAAATTTTCTGTTGGTGACGTGTTTATCGCCAAAATAAGGAAAACAGTCCCCGGCCTAAATGCCGCGTTTGTAAACGTGGGTTATGAAAAAGATGCCTTTTTGCATTATCATGATTTAGGACCAAAAGTTACTTCCTTGCTTAAATTCGTAAAACGTGTAAGCACAGGTAAATTAAGAGATTTCTCTTTAAAGAATTTCCCATTTGAAAAAGAGATTGATAAACATGGAGGCGTAAATGACGCCCTCAAAAACAATCAATCTATTCTGGTACAGATAGTAAAAGAACCCATATCCACCAAAGGACCAAGAATTAGCTCCGAGCTTTCCATAGCCGGCCGTTATATAGTGTTGGTTCCCTTTTCCGATAGAGTTTCTATTTCTCAAAAAATAGAATCCCGAGAAGAAAAGGAAAGGTTAAAACGCTTGATCACAAGTATTAAGCCTAAAGGATTTGGTGTAATTATACGAACAGTAGCAGATGGTAAAAAAGTAGCAGAACTGGATAGAGATTTACAGAATCTCAAAGATCGCTGGATAGCGATGTGTAAAAAGCTACGGGGAGCACACCACCCCAGCAAGGTGTTAAGTGAGTTAAATAGAGGCGCTTCTATTATTAGAGATGTTTTTAACGATTCGTTTTCGGGCATCCATATTGATGACGAAACCCTTTATTTACAAATAAAAGATTATGTGCAAGAAATTGCACCCAAGCAAGAGAATATTGTAAAGTTTTATGACTCGAAAGTTCCCATTTTTGAAAAATTTGGAATTGAGCGACAGATTAAAACTTCGTTTGGTAAAACCGTTTCCGCCGCCAAAGGTGCCTACTTGGTCATTGAACATACGGAAGCCCTCCACGTTATAGACGTGAACAGTGGGAACCGAAGTAACAAGTCCAAAACACAAGAAGACACCGCCCTTGAAGTGAATCTAATAGCTGCGAGTGAAGTTGCTCGCCAGTTAAGACTTCGAGATATGGGAGGTATCATTGTAATCGACTTTATCGATATGGGCCGAGCCGATAATCGCAAGAAGTTGTACAATCACCTTCGGGAGGAAATGAAAGATGACAAAGCCAAACACAAAATTCTCCCACCCAGTAAATTTGGATTAATTCAAATTACACGCCAACGCGTGAGACCGGAAGTGAATATTAAAACCCGAGAAGAAAACCCCAACAACGGGGAAGGGGAAGAAATTGAAGCACCGATCATACTGGTACAGAAGATTACCGAAGAGCTCGAAAAGCTTTTCAAAAAAGACTATAAAAAGTTGACCTTAAACACGCATCCTTTTATAGCAGCCTTCTTAACCAAAGGCTTTCCATCTGTGCGAACCAAATGGTTCATGGAGCACAAAAAATGGGTCAAAATTCAACCTAGAGATGCTTACACATATCTTGAATATCACTTTTTTGATAAAGATGGTAACAAGATAAAATAGTCCGAAACATTTGTGAAAGACTAATAATATAACCCTCCGAAGCTTTATGCGAAGGAGGGTTTTTTTATGCCTACTTTTGGGCATTCCGTGTAGCAATCGTGTATTGAGCTTCGCTCTACTTCATCCTAACTACACGGTCGGGTTATCCGCTGTATCTTTTTGTCAAAACTTCTCGACTGCTAGCCCGACAAATCATTTTGGCGGGCGCTCGAAGTGACAAAAAGGATGCCGCTCCTACCCCTAATGCAAATAAAACAAAAGAACTATTTTTGAACTCTTGCAAAAACACACCACATACACCATCGATGAAGCCAAAGCACGCTTAGAGCATTACTGTGCCTACCAGGAACGTTGTCACAAAGAAGTGCATCAAAAACTCAGAGAGATGCGCATGATCCCCGAGGCTATCGATCTTATCATTCATCATTTAATACAACATAATTACCTGAACGAAACGCGTTTTGCACAGGCGTTTGCTCGAGGGAAATTCCGAACCAAGAAATGGGGTAAAATTCGAATCACGCGTGAGCTGAAAATGAGAGATATTTCAGCATATAATGTCAAAATCGCATTGAAAGAAATTCCGGAATCTGAATATCTAAGTACCTTCCACACTCTGGCCGAAAAACGGTGGAATCAACTAAAAACAGAGTCTAACCCTCAGAAAAGAAAAAAGAAATTCGTCGACTACCTTATGTATAGAGGCTGGGAATCGAA